>JAJPZM010000373.1 GCA_021204335.1 Parabacteroides sp.
TGTAACGATTTCGTTAGTTAACAACTAATTAATTCAAAAAAAATCATCTAATGAATCGGAGAGAAGTGCCAACCATCTCCGATTATTTTTTTAACCGGTGTTTTCCATAAATTCTCTTTTAAAGTTAAACATCATATTTTAATCGCTGTTTTATCTATCCTTCAGCATTATTACGCTTCCGCTTTGTTCAAAACGATACTTCTTATCCACATCGATAAAATTAAACACTTCCTGAAGCGACATTGTCAGATTGATGCTACCTGTGAAGTATTCATTTTCCACATTATTACTTTCTACATGGATCTTTATATTGTATTTCCGTTCTATATCTTTCAAAATATCCAGGAAAAAAGCATTCACAAAACTCAACCGTCCGGTTGTCCACAAGGATGATTTATGGGAATCGGTCGTTTCGCTATACAAATCACCGGTTTCACGATTATATATCGCTTTTTCATCCGGTTTCAAATGTACCTGTTTATTATTGGCAAAAACATCGACCCCGCCATTGATCAGCGACACTTCCGTTGCCGGATCTTCCAGATAGGAACGGACATTAAAGACTGTCCCCGTAACTTTCACCTGCATGCCACCTGCGTATACCTAAAATACCTTTTTTGCATCTTTCGCTACTTCAAAATAGCCCTCACCCACTAAATAGACATTCCTTTCTTTCTTTCCATAAGATAAGGGATATTTTAAAATGGAACCGGAATTAAGTACCGCAGTCGAGCCATCCGGCAAAAGTATCTTTGTTTGTGAACCTAATGGGACTGTCGTCTCATTATATAGCTGCTCACCTGATTCATCCAGTTTATTGTATGTAAAAATCGAACCGATGGAAACAGTTACCATTAATAAAAGGACCGCTGCAATGTTTCGTGCATAAATAAACCACCGGCGCCGTAAGACAGTTCCGGATGTTATATGCAGCCTTTCTTTCAAATGAACATATCTAGCATCTTTCTGAGCTTCTAAAGCGGGAACATGAAGAAGTGCGTACAACTTAACCATCTCATTATACCGATCCTTATATAAATCAGACTCCTCTAGTAAAGCGAACAAAGAGACTTTCTCCTCGTCCGTTATGGAACCTGAAATATAGTTGCTCATTAATTCCTCAAATAATATATCTTTATCTTGCATATACTGCTGATTTTTCCGGTTGTTTAGAATTAATACACGTCTCAACCGAAAAACATTTAGATAAAATCAAACTTTTTTTGATTTTAGTAAAAGAAAAGAAAGAGAAGGTGTTTTAATGCCGGTTTCAAACGATCTGTCGCATTCTTTAGCTGAACACGCACCGTACTGATTGTCAAGCCCATATCATTGGCTACAACATCAACCTCTTTGCCTGCATAAAAATATTCTTCAAAGACTTGCCTGCATTTCAAAGGTAATTGATTTACAGCCGAACGTATTTCTTCTTCCGTCTGGCGCATTTCCACGTATTGTAGCGGAACCGGTGTCGATTGGATATAGCTTTCCTGAAAAGCCAACATTTGGTCTTTATGTTCATCCAAAATATTTTGTTTCGCTCTTTGCATTCGTATGTAATTGAGACACCCATTCTGGACAGAACGAACCAGATAATAATGTATAGGATGTGACAGGCTCTCTCGCTTATTCCATATATTGACAAAAACATCGTCCACGATTTCAGCCGAGACTTCTTTGTCTACCAAATAACATAAGGCGACTGCATTCAAATAGCTATAATAGGCACTGTACAGTTCAGAAAAAGCTTTCTCAGAACCAGCACTTATTCGTTCTATTAAATCCTTATTTATATGGTTTATATCCATGAACGCCTCAACCTGCATTTTCAGCAACAAATATAATGTTTATTCACTCATTTTGAAATGTATTCACTAAATAATAGCAAAAGGGAGATTTTCATCACGAAAACCTCCCTTCTTCTTGGTGTGTCCTTAATCAATTATGTTTCAAAATAGGATTTATAAAGTGATCGGTGTTCCGTTATAGAAATCCAAGATCTTGGCGCGGAAGATGAAGTTGTACTTCGCCTGCGTCTGTTCCGCCAGGCTCTGTGCATATTTCATCTTTGCTTCGCTATACTCGAAAACGGTGCTCTTGCCGGCACCATAACGTTCTTCGGCATACGAGAAGGCTGATTTGCTGGCATCGACGGATTTGTCGGACGAGATATATTTCTCCTGCGCTGCCGTTGCATTGTAATAGGCCTGCTGTATTTCTTTATAAAGGGACTTCTTCGTATTTTCCATCATCAACTCGCGGTTATTGATATTGATGCGGGCCGAACGTACGCTGTTGCGCACCTGGAAACGGTTGAAGATCGGGATGCTCAGGCTAAGACCGATAGACTTCTGCCCGTTATTCTTCAACTGGTCGCTGAATGGCGGATTGTTATATTCGCCGTCACCGAAGTTATGGTAGTAACCGGTGCTGTAACCGGCACTGAAATTCAATTTCGGGTAATAACCCGCCTGGGCAATACGGAGCGTCTTCTTCTGGCTCTCCAACAGATACTGCTGTTCCTTTATCTGAGGTTTGAATGTTACGGCATTGTCATATACCTGATCGGGGGGGGGGGAATGATGCTGCTCATATACCGTTCGACGGCATCACCGGTTGCAGGATCCAGCACGTCGAAGCTCTTGCCCGCACGTTCCAGTTCCAGGCTTTGCATCAGGTCGAGCAAAGCTAGCTTCACGTTATTTTCCGATTCGGTCAGCGTAACCTCGTCTTTTGCCAGCTGCGCTTTTATATCGTAGAGCTGCGACTCCGGTACTTTGCCGGAATTATAGAGGGCTTCCGTTTTGGTGACCTGCTCGGCACTCAGGTCGACCTGCAACTGGGCGATCTTCAGCATTTCCTTATTATAAAGGACTTGCAGGTAATAAGAAGCTACATTGATAAAGAGATCTTCCTTCGCCTTGTTCAGCGTTTCGATAGCGGCTTTCAGATCCAGCTTGCGGGCGGCAATATCGTTGGGTATCTTCAAACCGTCGAAGATAGGCATACTTAGCTGGATACCGGCAGTGGTATTGGCCGAGTTGCGGTCGACGATCAACCCGTCGACTGACTCGGAACGGCCGAAACCTAGGTTCTCGTTGATGCTGGCATTTACACTGGGCAACCAGCTGTATTTACTGGTGTGCAAATCCACTTCGCGGCTTCTTTGTTCCAGTTCCCTTTGTTTCAGGTCGATATTGTTTTCGATAGCGTAACGGATACATTCCTCGAGCGACCACTGTTTAGGTGTGTCTTGCGCCCCTGCCGGCAGACAGAAAAGGAACGAAGCCAACGCTACGGATGATATTACTTGTTTCATAGGTTATTCGTGTTATTTCTATTTCTTACTCGGATCAATCACTGCACCACGTATCTTATCGCCTTCCGCCAGACCGTCTTTGATTTCGATCTTGATACCGTCGGACAGGCCGACTGTTACAGGACGTTTTTCAAAGACCTGTTCCGGTGTTTCCTGTTTCATGATCTACACGAAAGTAGAGTCGCCGCTGAATTCCACACAACTTTCGGGGATAGCCAGCACACCGGCAGCCCGTTTCAGCACGATCTCGGCATTGGCACTGTAGCCGGCACGTATAAAGGCATCTTCCGGAATGGTTGCAGCTGTCTTTATTTCGAACATGACGGCACCGTTTTCTTCCACGCCTTTAGGAGCGACATATTCCAGAACCGCATCAAACACGCGGCTATCCAAAGCACCGACAGTCAGCTTGATAGGCATACCTTCATGGATGCGGCCCACTTCCGTTTCATCCACTTTCCCTTTAAATATCATATCATTCATATCGGCAACCGACGCGATAGTGGTTCCATCGTTGAATGTATTCGACTGGATCACAGAATTACCGACTTTGATAGGCACGTCCAATATCATACCAGTAATGGTTGAGCGCACTTGCGTCGTACTGGATGAAGCGGACTTGCGGGAAATACCCTCGCGGATAATCTCCAACGCATCCTGGGCATTTTCAGCTTCTTCCTGCGCTTTCTTATAGTTAGCTAGAGAAGTTTCGTAATCTTCTTTCGAGATTACTCCCTGCTGGTGCAGGCCTTCATCCCGTTTATAGGTCGCTTCTATTTGTTCCAGGCTGATCTTGGCGACACGCACACGCGATTCGGCGCTATTGAGCTGTACCATTTTTCCGGTATCACCTTTATCTTGGCAATGATATCGCCCGATTTAACCATCTGCCCGGCTTCTTTCAGCACTTCGGAGATAATACCCGACATTTGTGGTTTTATCAATACTTCGTCGCGTGGTTCCACTTTGCTGGTTGCCACTGTTTTTGTTTCCAACGTATCTATGGACGGTTGGACAATCTCATAAGCAGTGATCACTGGTTGTGATTTTTTCCACAAGAAGTAGAAAGTACCTATTACGGCTAACCCGACCAACACAAGGATTACGATTCTGACAATCTTTTTCATCTGAGTTCTTATTTATTGTTTTATTATTGTTCTATTCTTCGCGAATTGCATCGATCGCCTTAATCTGCATGGCACGCCAGGCAGGTATTAGGCCCGCCATCAACCCACTGATAAGCAAGATTACGGTAGCGGCAACCGCTGTATTAATATTAATTTCCGGATTGGAAAAGAAAGTGGCATCATTGCCCGACGACTCCAGTACCCTGTTGACCACGTCGAGCAGGAATACCCCGACCGAGAGCCCCAACAATCCGGCTAAGGCGGTCAGCAGAAGACTCTCGCTCATTACCTGCGAGATGATATTGGCAGGTTTTGCCCCTAATGCGCGCCTCACGCCAATCTCCTTGGTACGTTCCTTTACCGTCACCATCATAATGTTACTTACTCCGATAATACCGGCAAGCAAGGTTCCCATCCCGACTAACCAAACCAGGATGTCTATTCCCGTAAACAACATATCAAAAGTCTCCGCCTGTTTAGCAATGCTAAAAGAGCCGACAGCCTGAGGGTCGGTAGGCGATATTTCATTCTGTGACTTCAGTATGGTCTTTACATCTTCCATGATCTTATCGCACGAATAACCGTCCTCGCCCGTTATACAAAGGAACCAGAACTTATCGCCATTGTTGGTAATCTGCTGCAAGGTCGTGAAAGGAATCATGACGCTTTCTTCCGTTCTTCCGCCAATGCTGGCACGCGGCTTAGCCTTGATCACCCCGATTACCTGGTAATAGATGCCGTTTGCGCGGATATATTGTCCGGTAGGATCTTCCCCGGGATTAAACAAAACTTCATGCACGCGGGTTCCGATCAGGCAGACCTTGCGTTTCTCTTTCATATCGATCTCATTAAATAAACGCCCGTAATAAATATGTTGCGTTTCTATATTGAAATAATCCGGGTAAACGCCGCGTACGCCATAGCTTCCGGCTTTCTGTTCTCTTACAACGTTATTGGATCCCTGATTTCCCCAATGCATGGGAGAGATATACTTTATTCCCTGCACCTTCTCCTTTATAGTCGTTATATCCCGGTTGCGCATGCTCCAGTAGCGTCCTTTCTTATACCCTTTATAAGGCTCACCGGTCCGTTCGGTATAAAAGAAACAGGAGTTGGTGGCAAATCCGTTTACGTTTTTGAAAATACCGTCCTGCATTCCTTTACCGGAACCCAGCAATAATACCAGCATGAAAATACCCCAGAACCCGCCGAAACATGTCAGCACACTCCTCATCTTGTTCCGGGTGATGGTAATCCATATCTCCTGCCAGCGGTCAATATCAAACATATTCTCTGTATCTTATTTGTTAGTAAACTTATTCCTCTCTCATAGCCTCGATAGCCGTAACCTTCACTGCCTTGCGTGCAGGGAAATATCCGGCCAGCACACCGGCCAGCACCAACAGTCCGGTAGCAGCCAAAGCAATACCCAGGCTGACGGTCGGATCGCGGAAGACGGTCATATCGTCGCCGGATGCGGCTTTTCCCGCGTTCATCATCTCCATGGCATAGTTAATACCTTCCGTCACCCCGATACCCAACACCATGCCAATATATCCGAATATGGCTGTTATGAGGATCGATTCGACAATCACCAGTTTCAGAATGGAGAAAGGAGTCGCCCCGATCGCCTTGCGTATCCCGAACTCGCGGGTTCGCTCGCGGACAGTGATCAGCATGATATTGCTAACCCCCACGATGCCGGCAGTCAGCGTACCGATACCGATGATCCACAAGAAAAGAGTGATACCGTTCATCATCCCGTTCAGCATAATGAAGTCTTCCGCCGTATTCCACATATATAATGCCCCTTTGTCTGACGGATCGAAACGATGCCGTTTTCCCATCGCTTCACGAAAGCGGGTTTCGAAGGCTTCATTATCCTCTTTACTTTTCAGTCCCTTCAGGGTAAAAGATATCTGTCCCACTCCGTAGCTGGAATTATAGAGTGTCTGTCCGGTAGAAAACGGAATATAAGCGGGCGAATCGTTACTGTTGCCCTCATCCTTATAGACGCCAACGACCTGGTAGACGATCATTCCTGCATTTACATATTTACCAAGAGGATTTTCCGAATGGAAAAGGACTTCTTTCATACGCGGGCTGATAACGATCACTTTCTGCTTACCTTTCAGGTCCATATCATTGATAAACCGTCCGTTGCCTTCCAACATCTGGATATTGTCGATAATGGCATGTGCCGGGAAAACACCGCGCAAGGAATAATTGCCATACTCCTCACCCACCGATAACGTATCCGAATGATAGACGACGGCACTCACTTTATCGACTTCGGGATGCGCCCGTTTGATCGCGACCAGATCCTCGTCTTTGAACTGGATGCTGCGGTTTGTCTGCATTCCTTTATAAGGCATTGTCGTGTAACCCGGCCATACGGAGACTTTATTTGCCGACATATTCCTGAAGTTATGCAAGATACCATTCCGCAAACCGTTGCCCGCGCCAAGCAGGACGATCAACATGAAGATACCCCATGCCATAGAAAAGCCGGTTAGGAAAGTACGGAGTTTATTCTTCTTTACCGTACTCCATATTTCGCGGAAGTTGTCAAAGTCGAACATATCCTTTTCCTCTTTCTATCGTTTCTATCAAACCGTCCTTCACACGAACTATTTTATCTGTCACATCGGCAACAGACTGCTCGTGGGTAACGATAATCATCGTCATGCCATCCTAATTCACATTACGGAGAAGCTCCATGACCTCGACGGTGGTTTTACTGTCGAGTGCGCCGGTAGGTTCGTCGGCAAGGATTACCTGCGGTTTGGCTATCAGGGCACGTGCTATGGCAACACGTTGCTTCTGGCCGCCCGACATTTCGTTGGGCATGTGCTCTGCCCAATCTTTCAGGCCCACCATGTCCAGATACTCCATCGCCATTGCGTTTCTTTTCTTCCGGTTGATACCCTGGTAATACAGAGGCAACGCTACGTTTTCGACCGCATTCTTGAAAGAGATCAGATTGAATGACTGGAAAATGAAACCAATCATCCGGTTACGAAGTTCAGCTGCACGGCTTTCGCTCAGGTTCTGAATCAGTTGTCCGTTCAAATGATAGGTACCGGTGTCGTAAGTATCCAATATTCCGAGTATATTCAACAGTGTCGACTTACCGGAACCGGAAGCCCCCATTATCGAAACCATCTCTCCCTTTTCTATCTCCAGGTCAATGCCTTTTAAGACGTGCAACGGGGCTCCGTTGAAATACGTTTTGTTAATTCCTTTCAGCTGAATCATCATACTTTGTTATTACTTTTCATTATTAGACGTGCACATTGCTAAAAATATTACACTATTAAGGAACTTTAATTACATTCACATTCACGCAACAAATATAGTCATAATCAAATACCTTGTATCGCAAGGTACTAATATTTAACTTACGTTAACCCTATGCCTTATCCGTATTCTTCCCAATCAATTGCGCTCACCTCTTGTTTCTTATCCGGTATATCCAGCTACATTTAGGTAGCATTCCTCATAGTGCCACTTCTTTTCTATCAACATTCTCATATTATGTGAGAATTTATTTCCATATATTATGAGAATGTTGTATCATAATATATGAGAATCCAGTTTCACAATATATGACACACTTGTATCATATATTATGAAATTAAACCTAATAACTGCCGACAAACATTGCCGGATAGGAAGAATAATTGTATTTTTGGGTACTGATACATTTTTAATTCTCCATCTTAATTAGAATGAATATGACCAAGTCAATACTTACAGGGCTACTGGCATTAGTAGCCATTATCAGCGAAGCACAGCAAATACATAATGCCCGGTATCCGTTCGAACCGGCAAGCGTGGCGCTGCCCGAAAGCGAGCAAGGTATAATCATGGAAAAACATTTTTCGGATTCAAAGATCTATCCGGGGACGGAGCGGACTTATTGGGTATATGTCCCCAGGCAATATACGGGAGAAAAGCCCGCCTGCCTGTATCTTTGCATGGACGGCATACAGAATAATGCGCCGACCGCCTTCGACAATCTGATAAAAACAGGGGAAATGCCTGTGACAATAGGTGTGTTTGTCAGTTCCGGGACAGTGCGCGATGCCAAAGGGAAAGAGATACGCTACAACGGAAGTAATGAGTTCGACAAGACAGACGATACGTTTGCCCACTTCCTGGAAACGGAACTGTTGCCCGATGTCGAGAAAATGAAAACATCCGACGGACACCCTGTCAGGTTATCGAAAGATGCCAACGACTGCGCCATTGCAGGTGCCAGTAGCGGAGCCATTGCCGCCTTTAAGACAGCTTGGGAGCGGCCGGACATGTTCAGCCGTATATTCAGTTCGATCGGTACGTATGTAGCGATGCGTGGTGGAAACGACTACCCCGCCCTCGTCCGCAAAACGGAACCGAAAGCGCTCCGCATCTATCTGCAAGACGGCGTGAACGATATATGGAACCCGATATTCGGTCATTGGTTTGAAGCCAATACACTGATGGAGTCGGCCCTCAACTTTGCCGGTTATGAAATGACACACAATTGGGGCAGAGGCGGACACGACGGCATCCAGGCCGACCAGATATTTCCCGATGTCATGCGCTGGCTATGGAAAGGCTGGCCCGAAAAGGTGAAAGCCGGCACCTCGATGAACGATATGCTGACCTATATGATCGAGCCGGGCGAAACATGGCAACCGATCGAACTGCCGCTTTCCATCGGATCGGATATCTATCCGGATGATGAAGGCTGTATCCTATTCCAGCAGAGGACAGAGGTTTACCGCGTACTTGCGGACAACAATATGGAAAGCATCGGGAAACTGGGACAAGGAGAAAAACTGGTCGGCACGTCCGGCAGCGGCTTTTACACAATCAACGGGGGAACGTTGTTTCATCACCAGAAAGGTAAAAAGCAGAAAGTAACTTCCGGCTTTCCCGGCGCATCATCGGTCCAAGCCCTGGCAAACGGTTCTTTATATGTAACCCAATCAACGGCTAACGGCAACAACCTATGGCTGGTTTCGGCAAACAGGAAAAAGAAAGCACTCAATACGCTGGCAAATGCCGGAGAATACACAACAATTTATCCGAATTACGCGTTATTAATACAGACCGAGCAGGCATCGAACTGGCTCAACAGTTATGTGATCGACGAGAACGGCGAAATAAAAGACGGACAACGTTTCTATTGGCTACACAACGTGGATAACCATTCTCTCGAAAAGATCAGGGAAATGGCATTCGATACGGAAGGCAATTTATATGTATCGACCCCTATGGGCATACAGGTATGCGACCAGAACGGCCGCGTCAGGGCTATATTAACGATCCCGTCGAGGTCGGTAGAAGCACTCGCTTTCGCAGGTGCCGACGGCAAGATGCTATACATGGTCAGCAAAGGGCAACTTTATAAACGAAAACTGAAAAGTACCGGCCACAAGCTCTGGCAGGCTCCCGTAGAGCCTCAGTCGCAAGGCGCCGGTTAATAAACAAAAGGAAAATATGAGACTTACTTACATATATCATAGCGGGTTTGCCATTGAAGCAGACGGATATTCCATTCTAATAGATTACCTAAAGGATACCGGGGAAACCCCTGACACGGGTTATGTACACGACGAACTGTTGCATCGCCCGGGTACATTATACATATTATCCACCCATTTCCACCCGGATCATTTCAATCCGGAGATACTGAAATGGCAGGAAACAAAAAAAGATATCAAATACATCTTCTCCAAAGACATACTCAAGCGCCGCAGGGCAAAGCCCGAAGACGGCCTGTTTATGAAAAAGGGCGATGTGTTTGAAGACGGGCAGATATGCATCCGGGCATTCGGATCGACCGACGTTGGCATCTCTTTTCTGATAGAAGCGGAAGGAAAATTGCTTTTCCATGCCGGCGATTTGAACAACTGGCACTGGAAAGACGAATCGACACCCCAGGAAGTTGCCAAAGCCGAAGGCGATTACCTGCACGAGCTGGATGAACTGACCAAAGCGACCGGACATCTGCATCTCGCCATGTTTCCCGTCGATCCGCGGATCGGCTCCGACTTTATGCGGGGAGCCAAACAATTCGTCGACCGTATCCAAACCGATATACTGGTGCCGATGCACTTCTGGGAACGTCCGGCCGAGGTCGTTGCTTTCGGCGCATACGCCGAGTCGAAAGGATGCCGCTACATACTGCTGGGCGAACCGGGAGAAGGAACAGATTTCTAATCACAAACAATAGCAATATGGAAATTAAAGGAAAATTCGATCACTTCAACATCAATGTGCTTGATCTGGAAAGAAGCATAACATTCTACAACAAGGCGCTGGGACTGAAAGAGCATCACCGTAAGGAAGCTGCCGACGGTTCTTTCATCCTCGTTTACCTGACCGACGACCAGACCGGCTTCCTGTTGGAACTCACCTGGCTACGCGACCGCAACGAGCCGTATGAACTGGGAGACAACGAAAGCCATCTCTGCTTCCGCGTCGCCGGCGATTACGACGAAGTACGCAAATACCATAAGGAAATGGATTGCGTATGTTATGAAAACACCGACATGGGGCTTTACTTCATTAATGATCCGGACGATTACTGGGTTGAGGTCTTGCCCGCCAAATAAAAGCAAGTTCATTTGCGCCGGCTCGTAACCGGCGACAAATGAACTCTTGTTACACACTTTATTTAATATCAACAATTCACTGGCAGAACTATTTTGGTTAACCATTCGTCGTAAGGATTCTCCTTTTTCAAGTAGTAGAACTCGTAGGCAGTGCCTTCCGGTTCGTAACCTTTACACGTTATCCAGGCGGTCATTTCGCCATACAGATAATCCATTTCTTCATAATCGCCTCTGAACAGGCAATGAACAACCTTCTTCTGCAGAATAATGCGGGGCCGTACGCTTTCGTTGCCCTCCATCCATCGGGCAACCGGGAAACATATTTCCACGTCCAACTCATATTTGTCCATATTCAAATAATCATAGTAAATAATAAAAGGGACATCCGTCATGTACTCTCCTGTACGACGAAGAAGATTCAGGGCATCTTTGCGTTTCTCTGCAAAAACCCTTTCCAACTCTTTGTAACTGGCTTTAGTACGGGTCGATAAAACAGGTTGCTCCGTCCGGACCATAAGCCGTATGTCTGAAACCTGTGGCATAGTGTTATTCATTAATGGTTTAGAATTTACCAAATGTAACATAAACATTGTAAAACACCGATAACCCCGGGTAGAAAAATGCTAAGAATGACGCAATTCGAGGATACCATTTGCGAAAGTTATGTTTATCGTAAGAATCAAAAACATATCTAATTCAGCATTTTTTTGGAAAAAATCATTGCAGCTATTCATATTCCTGTTATATTTGCTTTCGAGAAACGCTCATTATTAATCATAAATATAAAATCATGGAGAAGCCGTATGTAGTAGGTATTGATATAGGTGGTACCAATACTGTTTTCGGAGTAGTAGATGCAAGAGGTACAATCTTATACAGTGGATCAATCAAAACAGGTAAATATACTGATATAGACGATTACGTTTCGGAACTGGGCCAAGGTCTGTTACTTGTTATCGACCAGGCCGGTGGACCTGACAAAATCAAAGGTGTTGGTGTGGGAGCTCCTAACGGGAACTTCTTCAATGGCTGTATCGAATTTGCACCTAACCTGCCCTGGAAAGGTAAAATTCCTCTGGCTCAACTGATCAGCGAACGGATCGGTGGTATTCCCGTAGCATTGACAAATGATGCGAATGCCGCAGCGATCGGTGAAATGACTTATGGTGCAGCACGCGGATTGAAAGACTTTATCGTAATCACATTGGGTACAGGCGTTGGTAGCGGTATCGTTATCGGTGGTAACCTAGTTTACGGACACGACGGATTCGCCGGTGAGTTGGGACACGTTATCATGCGTCGTAACAATGGCCGTCCTTGCGGTTGCGGTCGCCAGGGATGTCTGGAAACGTATGCATCTGCAACAGGTGTGGCACGTACAGCCCGCGAATATCTGGAAATCCGTAAAGACGACAGTTTGCTTCGCGAACTCGATCCGGATGAAATCACTTCAAAAGATGTATATGATGCAGCGATGAAGAATGATAAACTGGCACTCGAAATCTTCGAATTTACAGGAAATATCCTGGGTGAAGCTTTTGCAGATGCAGTAGCATTCTCAAGCCCCGAAGCCATCATCCTGTTCGGCGGTCTTACCAAGGCAGGCGATCTGATCATGAATCCGATCAAACGTTCTATGGAAAAGAATATGCTGAAAGTGTACGAAGGAAAAACAAAACTTCTTTTCTCTCAACTGAAAGAAAGCGATGCTGCCGTATTAGGTGCAAGTGCTTTGGGTTGGGAAGTGAAAGAATAATCGTATTAAAAGAGGTGTTTCGCCCCGAACGAAGGGCGGCCTAAGGTCGCCCTTTTTTTGTTTATATACATTATATATGTTATCAAGATTATGAAGCATCCTTTATATCAGTTTGTTTATTGCCCGGTATGCGGCGCCAAAACATTTGTCGAGCGCAACGAGAAAGCGAAAAGTTGCACGACCTGCGGTTTCGTTTATTATTTCAATCCGTCGTCGGCTGTTGCCTGTTTCATCCACAATGCAGCAGGCGAAATCCTGTTGGTGTGCCGCGCCAAAGATCCGGCAAAAGGAACGCTCGACTTGCCCGGCGGCTTTGTCGACATGCACGAATCGGCAGAAGATGCCGCCCGACGCGAAGTGAAAGAAGAAACCGGACTGGATATTACCGAATGCCGTTACCTCTTTCCAATACCCAGCCTCTATATGTACAGCGGTTTCGAAGTACACACAGTCGATATGTTCTTCGAATGCCATGTAGAAACTTTCGACGGCGTACATGCAGAAGGCGATGCCGCCGAGATCGTTATCCTGAAGAAAGAGGAACTGAAGCCGGATGATTTCGGGCTGATGTCGATAAAGCAGGCTATTGCCAGGTATTCATAGTTACAAATATACAAATCCCCGGAAGACAAATCTCCCGGGGATTGTTTTTGTGTCTGTTTTCGTTCTTCACAGAGGTCCAACAGAAGAACTTTATTTCATTACTTTAGTATTAATATTTACCACCTGTTCGCCTGTCGCAGGGTAATTGACTTCCAATGAAGCCGCGCGGTAAACAATTTAGAATTATTTGATTATAAATAATTGCTTATTTTACGATTGCTTTAACAGCAGCTTCGCCCTCTACAGCTACTACAACTACGCCTGCAGGAACAGAGATTGTTGCTTCGCTTGAAGCGATTACTGTTGATGCAATTGTCTGGCCAAGTACGTTAGTGATCACTACGCTCTTGCCTTCGGCACCCTTAACAACTACGGCTCCGTCGGTTGTTGCTACACTGAATGTAGAAGCAGCATCGATAGCATCGTTAGCTGTCGGAGTGCGGTCTTCATCTTCGTTGATGCCAAATACATCACCGTTAGCGTAACCGTTAACTATTACAACTGTACCGTTGATCCATTTCAAGTAACCTTCATTGCTTGCGCTCTTAGCTACAGCGTCGGCATCTGTAGGAATATAGTCTTTGTACTGAGTCTGGATCTTGAATGTCTTATCTGTTTCGCTGGCAGGATTTACATAACGGAATGCAAACTTAGCAACATTGAAGTTAGGAGTATCCATATACAGTTTTACTGCTTCACCACCTTTACGGTTGACGATCAAAGTATCGTTGATATGAAGAGCATCTACGAACGACAGTTTGGCAAAGTATTCGCCTGCTTCTGTTTTGTTGATATACGGATTAGTATGCAGGTGAGTTGCACCATATACATTAGCTGTATCGATCAGGTTGATCAGGTAACGTCCTTCTACCATACGGTCTGTTCTCGGGTGACCCGGGATTGTACAAGTATCAGAATCGTGAACTTTCGGATTTACAGCCAACAGATACTGCCAACGAGTGTTTTCACCTCTGTTGATATAAGCCGTGTCAACGAACATAGAAGGATTGATCTTGTCGAACTGGTAAACATTGTCAATGTTCAGGAAGCTCAATGTATCATTGTCAACGATAGATTTAACATCCAGTTTTTCATATAACACCTGGGCGTCGTTTTCTTGATGGAAGATGCTAACCTTTTCACCGAAGCCATTTTCTACGAAGTGGTATTCAGGAGCGTCAACAGGAGTCAACTTGAACAAGTCGTTAGAATTGATCTGTCTCCAGGATTCTTCAACCTGTACCTGACCGTTCTTTTCTGTCGTTGCACCAAACAGTTTCTTTGTCAGATCCAATTCGTAATGAGCCTCATCGCCAGTACCCACTTTCTTGATTCCGATAATATTAACCAAGTCATCAGCTCTTTTCTTCAATACGAAAGCGTATGCAGACAGGTCGTTTTCATTTGTCAAACGTACAGAGTTAGGATCGCAATACATAGCATCTTCATCCAAAGCCAATGTTTTCGGAGCGATAGTCATGTATTCATCGTTATCAGTATTCTGGAATGCATAAGTCGGGATCTTCATTGTATCAAGCTGAGCTTCATATTCACCGTCTTCGTTATATGCACCATATTCGTTGATCAAAAGAACGGTATCTTTTGCAGCAACCACTTTCCAGTTTACAGAACTTGCATCTTCTTTAGTAAGACCTAACAGGTGTTCGCCTGCGTGGTTTTCTGTTACAAAGAAGTCGGTTGTTTCAGTCGAAGCAATTGCCATCTTATACTGTGTATCTTTGATTTCTTCGTTCTTATAGTTTACATAGTAATCTTTAGAAACCATCTTCAAATCAACACCGTTGATAACGAAAGTATCTCTAACGCCACCGGAGAAAGTACTACCAGAACCATAAACAACTGCATATTTGTTTGTCTCAGCATCAATCAGATAGAGAGCAGATGCAGAGAAAGAAATATTAGCTTTCTCACGGTTTATGAACTCGAAGTTATATTCAGAATCACCCAGAGTTACAGCCCATTGACCTTCCGGCTTAGATTGCAGATATCTGTCGGCTTCCACCAAGTCTTTATTGTTACCACCGTTGTTGTCAATACCTAATATTTTACCATTTTTAGCAGCAATATTTTTGTCTGCTGTAGAGAAAGTAAATGTTACGTATTTGTTTAACAGCGGGTTGTTCTTCGTATCTACCTTACCGTTAACCATGTTTGTTTTGCTGATAACGGCAGTTAAGCCTATACTGATAATAACATTTGATTTAACTCCCGTTAATACAGTACCTAAGTCTGTAGAAACAACTTCCAGGTAAACATTATTTTCATCATCACCTACAGTAGCGCTGATAGCCAATTCGCCATCCACAACAGAGATTGCGAAATCAGTTGCTTCAGCTTCTGTGTCAACAAATTTCACTTGATAAAGTGCCTTTGATATATTCTCCCATTGTTCAGCAACAACAGCCAGATATTTATCGCCAGATTTCAATTTAAATGTTTCATCTGTATCCTTACCAACAGCAGTCAACATCTTTTCGCTTACAACATCACCTTTATCAATAGCTTTGCCATCTTTGTCTGTTAATGTCAAGATGAAGCCATCACCCAAGATTTTGTTAAGATCAGCAACTGTGTATTCTTTTACTTCCACAGTAGATTTTTCAGGATCAATAGTAACAGTGTTATCTTCAGTACCTGTTGTAACAGCAACAGTTTCCAATGCTGTATTCAGAGGTTTCGCTTCTCCTTTCACAACATTTACACCATCAGCAACAATGGCAAAAGCTTCAGGAACGGATGTTTTAGTATTATCTCTTGCTGCATTGATTGCAGAAATAACATCCAAAGCACTAGCGCCTTTAACAACTAACGACTTACTGTTTTCAGAATAATAGCTAGTCAATTCGACTACTGCTTCCGGACGAGTAGCGTTATAGGTAACTTGTGCCTTATTCACATAAGTTGTATCAGCATTCGCCTCTGTAGAAAGAGGTCTTTCATCTAAATAATCAATTGCACAATCCTTATATGTATTCTTTGCAAGGATTTTTGATACATCTTGAGAGGTACTTGCTAATTCTGTAAAAGCAATAGCTGCTGAGTTAAAAGAGGCTTTTACTTCTTGTTTATCATCAGAGTAAGAGTTCTTAGCAAAAGCATTAGCAGTAATGGTATTTCCTGTAATATTAAATGCAGCCTTTTGAGCTTTTTCTGCTTTAACAAAAATACCGTAAGTCATACCTTCTTCAACAACAGTACCCTGAGTAATTGTGTTGTTTTCAATAGTTACTTTAGTAATAGCATCTCCCTCTACACCACTATGAGTTCCAGAACTTGCATTTACATAAATAGCTGTTTTCTGCCGAACTAAATAACCGATTGAATTATTTACAATATTAAGCCCCTTTATTGTAACCTCGTCAGCGGTAACATCAAAGTGTCCTGTTACTTTAACACCTTTGTCAGCTAGAACAACAATTCCTTTCTTGTTAATTCTTAGAAAGCCATGGTTCTTATCTCCATTAATCGTATATTTAGGAAATACTATATCTTTTGCAAAGAAAATAGTATCCCCTTCCGCTACACCACTTCCTAAAACTCTAGAAGAGTTGGTTGGATCTGGAGCGATTGTTTGTAAACCAGCAGCATCATTTATCACATGCTTTTTGCAGCGTTCACATTACCACACAACGCACCAGACAGAAGTAGGCCCGTTGCCATTAACGTAGAAAACTTTTTTTCATAATCAATAATTTAATATTAATAATAGTGTTATTTAAAAAGCTCTTTAATCATTACCGGAACATGTCACCGAGAAAATGACTAGTGAAAACGTTCCTTTTTTTCTCGTCATTGATTTTTGTGTTTTGAAACTTCGTAGCAGGAAAGAGGAGGTTGGTACTCGATTTTATATTGTATTGATAAGAAAGGATATAG
>JAJPZM010000130.1 GCA_021204335.1 Parabacteroides sp.
TTATCAGAGTGTAAATGTAAAATCAAAAAGAATAATAGTATGATTAAGATTGAAGGATTAAGTAAGCATTTCCGTACTGAAGAAGTAGAGACAATTGCATTGAACAGCATTTCAATGGAAGTGAAAGATGGCGAGTTCGTTGCAATCATGGAACCGTCCGGTTGCGGTAAATCTACTTTGTTGAATATCCTGGGTTTGTTGGACAACCCTACTTCCGGTGATTATTACCTGCTCGATAAAGAAGTGGGACACCTGAAAGAAAAGGAACGTACCCAGGTGCGTAAAGGCAATATCGGTTTCGTGTTCCAGAGTTTTAACCTGATCGACGAACTGAATGTTTACGAAAACGTGGAACTTCCGCTGACCTATCTGAAAGTAAAAGCCGCAGAGCGTAAACAGATGGTAAACGAGATCCTGAAACGAATGAATATCAGCCACCGTGCCACTCACTTCCCGCAGCAGCTGTCCGGTGGTCAGCAACAGCGTGTTGCCATTGCCCGTGCCGTCGTTTCCAACCCGAAGATTATCCTCGCGGATGAGCCGACCGGTAACCTGGACTCTAAAAACGGTGCCGAAGTCATACAGCTGCTCACCGAACTGAATAAGGAAGGCATCACCATCGTGATGGTAACTCACTCCAAACACGATGCCAGCTTTGCACACCGTATCGTCAACCTGTTCGACGGTAGCATCGTGTCATCGGTAAGCGAGTTTATTTAAAGATAAGTAATAACACATACATAGACATATTTTATTTAAGTCAAGAACAAACAATTAGATGCATATCCTACCTGTGAAGGCAGGATATGTTCGTTTCTCGCCAGAGAGTAAAAAACTGTAAAACATGATAAGATGAATAACCTGTTAAATATAAAATCCTTTCTGAAGTTCCTCAGCAAGAACAAAGCCTATACGGCGATCGATGTATTCGGACTGCCCGTCTCCTTGATGTTTGTTATCCTGATCGCTATCTACACCGTACAGGAGCTGAATGTCGACAAGTTTCATGAAAACGGCGACCGTATATATGCCCTTGCTTATGAGGAAGCGGCCGTAACAGGTGTTCCGGTAGCCTATCGTTTGCAAGATCGTTATCCGGAGATCGAACGTGTCTGCCCTGTCATCAGCAATAACTTTAATTCCCAAATTGTCTGGTTGAACGATAAGAAGATGAATGCCAATCTCTGCTTTGCCGACTCGTCTTTCTTCAATTTCTTCTCTTTCAAACTGCTGAGCGGCGACAAGGACCAGGTGCTGAAAGCACGCAACAGCACTGTGATTTCCAGTACCTTCGCCAATAAATTATTTGGTACGGCCGATCCCATAGGACAAAGTATCCGTATCAGCGACTCCACTTCCGTAATGGTTACCGGGATTATGGAAGACATCCGTAATTCGGCTATCCCATACGCCGATATGGTATTGCGGATAGAAGGTGTCAGCGAGTTCAACGGCTCACTGGGAATGAATGTTTATAATAATGCCGGTGCCACCACCGGCTTCCTGATGATGAAACCGGGAGCAGACTTGCGTCCCAAATCGGAAGAAATAGCTGAATATCTGAAAGAGATTTTCTGGCCTTATAAGATGGATTTGTGGAAGAAGGTAATCCTGATCCCCATGAATGAGTTCTATTTCTCGCCGATAAAGAGCAATGGCAATTCGGGTGACAGGCGGTTTGTAATCGTATTGATGTCGGTCGGCATCCTGATCCTTATCTTTGCGGTGTTCAACTATATCAACCTGACGGTGGCGCAGGCCGGACAACGGGCAAAAGAGATGGCTACCAGGCGTCTGCTGGGGTCGTCACGAAAAGATTTGTTTCTCCGCCTGATGCTGGAATCTACATCGCTTACCGTCATTTCTTTTATCCTGGGCCTGCTATTGGCCATTGCCGTAACGCCTTATGCCAATAATTTATTGCAGTCGCATATCAGCCTGAAGGATGCCTGCACGCCGGTATGGATCGCAACCGGAGCAGGAGTGATTTTGCTGATTGGCTGTCTGTCCGGTTTACTGCCGGCTATCATGATCTCGTCGGCCAAGCCTATCGACGTGGTACGCGGTACTTTCTGCCGGCAAACCAAGATGGTATTCAGTAAATGTTTTATCACTTTCCAGAATACGATAACGATTGCTATGATTGCTGCCTCTATCGTCATGATCCTGCAAATTAACCATTTGATCAATGCCTCATTGGGATACAATACGGCGAATATTCTGGAGACAGCCAATATTTTTGCCAATGCCAACGATCGGACGGCAGCGTTAGACCAGGCCAGACAGTTACCATTTGTCAAGCGAGTGGGATTTACCTGCGGAATGCCTTTCAGTGGCAGTAATAATATGACGGGAACCTATGAAGATAAAACCTTGAGTTTCCAGCAGTTCATTATGGACAGTGTGACCTTTAATATACTGGGACTCGAGATCATTCGCGATAACCACCTGGCCGAAGCAAGCTGGTATCTGACCGAAAAAGCCATGAAGGATATGGAGTTGCCAATGGATGCTCCGACTTTCAAATGGGAGGATAGGAATGTGCCGATTGCCGGTATCATTCGCAACTTCCAGCCCCGTGGAAACGTGACGCGGGAAGATCAGCCTTCGATGCTCCGTATCGATAAAACGGAAGATATTAAATATCCCTGGTCTATCATTTTCGAAGTAGACGGAAACCCATATACAGCGTATGAGAAGGTATGTGATATCTATGAGAAAACGTCCGGACTGAATTTTGAAGGCAAGTTCATCGACCAGCAGATACAGGAGTCGTTTGAAGCACAACAGCGTATGGCGAAGATTGTCGCTATCTTTGCCTGCATTGCCGTCCTGATTTCTTTGCTGGGGCTGCTGGCTATGTCGACTTACTTCATTCAGCAGCGTTCGCAGGAAGTGGCTGTCCGTAAGGTGTTCGGTTCCAATAATAAAGCAATCCTGTTCCGGTTAATCAGCGCTTTCCTTGTGTATGTTCTGGTAGCATTTGTAATAGCCACGCCGGTAATATGGTATATAATGAAGCTATGGCTGTCCGATTATACCTATCATATCGAACTGCATCCGCTGATCTTCATTACTGCCGGCTTGTTCTGCCTGCTGGTTTCGTTCGCAGCTGTGTTCATCCAGAGTTTTCGTGCCGCCAATGCGAATCCGGTGGATAGTATTGCCAATAAGTAGGGATAGAAAACGGATTAAACAGTAAAATATTTTGCAGGAAGTCTTGTTGTTTTCTTTAGGAAAGCAGCAAGGCTTTTTTTGTTTGTTAACGTATCCGGTTTTATCCGGAAACTATCCGAATATATCCAAAACTAATGTCAGTGCTTTGTGTTATAGACGATTTATCAAATAGTGGAAATTGTTTAGACGATTTCAAACATTCAATCCTATCCATATTGCTTCTTTTGCTATGTGAAATAAACAAAAATTTGCCTATGATTTAAAAAAGAGAACAGAGAGATGAATGTGGGGCAATATCCCGTAAACCTGAATCGAGTGAAAGAGACTTTAAAAGAAAAAAACTTAAATAAAAAATGACATTAAACATGAAGAAAGAGAATTTCCGGAGAATGAAAAACTGGAACGTGGCTTTTGCCCTTCTTTTTTTTATTCTCTGCCGCTTCATCGAAAGCGGACACAGGAAAAGGATCGGATGCCTTAAATCCTACTATTAAAGAGAGTACCGGCATGCCGGTCAACCAACAAAGTGAACGTATCATTAAAGGTGTTGTAAAAGATGCTACGGGTGAAACGGTAATTGGAGTCAACGTATCTGTTATCGGATCAACGAATGGTACAGTAACCGATGTCGACGGTAACTTCTCCCTAAGTGTACCGGCAGGGGCTACCCTGAAAATATCCTTTATCGGTTATAAAGATGTAAACGTCAAGATTACCAACCAACAAACACTGGATATCGTTTTAGAGGACGACTCGCAGGCGTTGGATGAAGTAGTTGTTGTAGGTTTCGGTTCGCAGAAGAAAGTGAATGTAACCGGTGCGGTAAGTATGGTAAAGGCCGAAGCGTTGGCTGATCGTCCGGTAGCTAATGTGAGCCAGGCTCTGCAAGGTGTGGTTCCGGGTTTGAACTTCTCCGTTCCCAGTGGTGGCGGTGAATTGGATAACGAAATGAAATTTAATATTCGTGGTTCCGGTTCGATCGGTTCCGGTTCAAATGCTTCTCCATTAGTATTGATTAACGGTATGGAAGGCGACATGAACACGATCAATCCGCAGGATATTGAAAACATTTCTGTATTAAAGGATGCGGCAGCATCTTCTATCTATGGTTCACGTGCTCCTTTCGGTGTGATTCTGATTACAACTAAATCAGGTAAGAGCGGAAAAGTTACGATCAATTACAACAATAACATCCGTTTCTCCGATCCGTTGAAAGTTCCTGAAATGATGAACTCTTACGACTTTGCCCGTTATTTTAATACAGCAGCATCCAATGGTGGTCAGGGGGCTGTGTTTAATCAGGAAGTTTTGGATCGTATTGTTGCTTATCAGAAAGGTGAAATTACAGCGGGTATGGTTGCTAATAATGGTAGCTGGCAGGAATATGGCGGAGCGAATGCGAACACTGACTGGTTCCAGGAACATTATCGCCATTGGACTCCTTCTCACGAGCATAATATCAGTGTAAGCGGGGGTACCGAAAAGGTGAATTATATGGTATCCGGTAACTTTATGGATCAACGTGGTATGCTGAAACATTCAGATGACAGCTACAAACGTTTTTCTTTAAATGCCAAGTTAGGCGCCGAACTTACTAAATATCTTCGTATGAATTATACGTCCCGCTGGGTCCGTAACGATTACGATAAATCATATTACCAGTCAGGTTTGTTCTTCCATAACCTGGCACGTCGCTGGCCGACTATTCCTGTAACAGATCCTAACGGCCACTATATGCCGGGTAGCGAAATTATTCAGTTGGAAGATGGCGGACGTGATAACAAATCTACGGATTATCTGACACAACAGATGCAGTTGGTAATCGAACCGATCAAGAACTGGAAAATTACTGCCGAAGGAAATTTCCGTACAGAGAATATGAATCGTGATTATGCCGTTTTACCGGTCTATAATTATAATGATAAGAATGAACCCCAAGCGATGAAGTTTGACGAAAGCCATGGAGCAGGGATTACGGAGTTCAATAAATCGACGAACAAGCGTAATTACTTTACGATGAACTTCTTTACCGATTACTTCTATCAGACGGATAATGGACATTACTTCAAAGGCATGGTCGGTTTTAATGCGGAGTTGAATAAATTCAACAGCATGTGGGCATCGCGCCAGGGCTTGATTTCTCCGACTGTACCTTTCCTGAGTACGGCAACAACCAATATGAAGAATGGTGGTGAGAAAAACGAATGGTCTACTGCCGGTTTCTTTGGCCGTTTGAACTATAATTACAAAGAACGTTATATGGCTAAAGTTAATATGCGTTATGACGGAACATCCCGTTTCCTTGAAGATCAACGTTGGGGATTCTTTCCTTCATTCTCTGCCGGTTGGAATATCGCCCGTGAAGATTTCTGGGAAGATTTTTCCGGCTATGTGAATGAATTTAAGCTTCGTGGATCATGGGGTGAATTAGGAAACCAGAATACAACCGATATTTATCCTTTCTTCCCGTCTATGGATATAGGTGCAGGAAACGGTGACTGGCTGATAAATGGCGGACAGCCGACCACAGCGAAAATGCCGGGACTGGTTAGTAGCCTGATGACTTGGGAAACAGTCCGTTCATGGAATATCGGTTTGGACTTTGGTGCTTTGAGTAACCGTTTGACCGGATCTATCGACTACTTTAAACGCCAGACACTCGATATGGTAGGACCGGCTCCCGAACTTCCTGTAACCTTAGGTGCAGACGTTCCGAAGATCAACAATGCCGATATGGAATCTTACGGTTTCGACCTGGAGCTTTCCTGGCGTGATCGTATTGGCAAGGTTAGTTATGGTGTGAAAGCAATTATGTCGGATGCCCGTCAGAAAATTACACGCTATCCGAATGAAACGATGAAGTACAGCACTTGGTATGCCGGTAAGATGGACGGTGAAATCTGGGGATATACTACTATTGGTATAGCAAAAACGCAGGAAGAAATGGATGCCCATCCGGCTAAGGTCGACCAGAGTGCCTTAGGTAAGAACTGGGGTGCCGGTGATATTATGTATGCCGACATCAATGGTGATGGCAAAGTCGATGAAGGTGCCGGCCAGGTTGGTAACTCCGGTGACAAGAAAGTGATCGGTAACAATACACCGAGATATAACTATGGTATCACATTGGATGCCTCCTGGAATGGTTTCGATATTACAGCATTCTTCCAGGGTGTTGGTAAACGTGATGTAGAAGTCGGCGGACCTTATTTCTGGGGTGCAGTCGGTGGCATGTGGCAATCTGCCGGTTTTGTAGACCATTTGGATTATTTCCGTCCGGAAGGTGATGAAATGGGAGCAAATTTGGGTGCTTATTATCCACGGCTATTATTCGGTAACGATGCGACCCGTAACCAGAATACCCAGACAAAATACCTGCAGAACGGCGCTTATCTTCGTATGAAGAATATCCAGTTAGGCTATACTTTCCCGAGAGAATGGATGACTAAGATCGGACTTCAGTCTTTACGTGTATATGTTTCTGGCGACAACTTGTTTACAATCACTAAAATGGCAAAGATGTTCGACCCCGAAACCGTATCGGGAAGAACCTGGTGGGATACAAACAATACTGAACCGGATGCATTAGATAACAATGGTAAGGTATATCCATTATCTAAAGTGATTTCTTTTGGTATTAACGTTAATTTCTAATAGCTCAATCAGATGAAACAAAATAAAAAAAATCTCGTTGCACTATCGTGCATGATATATGGTTCATTGATGCTGGGAAGTTGTAATGATTTTCTGGATAAAGAACCGTTGGATAAGGTGACGGCAACCTCATACTTCAACTCGGATGCTGACCTGGCTGCTTTTACTATTAAACAGTATGATTTGTTCCCGAACGGAAAAGACCAATGGAATATGGGTCCGGCTGCTTTGGGTGACAATAACACTGATAACCAGGCAAACGCTTCAGGTAATACCAAATATTGGGAACCGGGTCAATGGCGTGTCAGAGAAAATGAAGAAAAGTCTAATTTGGATCAACAGGAATGGCGTTTTACCCGTATTCGTGCTTTCAACTTCTTTTTTGAGGAAGTAGAAGCTAAACTGGCTGCCGGAGCAATTGCTGGTACGGAAACGAATATCAACCATTATATGGGCGAAGCTCATTTCCTGCGTGCTTACGAATATTTCACCATGTTGAAACGCTTTGGCGATTTCCCTATTATAGAAGGTGTGCTGAAGGATGAAAAAGAAGAACTGGTTGAAGCCAGCCAACGCAAGCCCCGTAATGTGGTAGCCCGTTACATTCTTTCAGAGTTGGATAAAGCGATCGAATTGCTTTCCGACAATCCTTCGGGAGGAAAGAATCGCATCACTCGTGATGCTGCCTTATTATTCAAATCGCGTGTCGCATTATTCGAAGCCTCTTTCGAAACTTATCACCGCGGAACACCTCGTGTACCGGGCGAACAGGGATGGCCCGGAGCTAATATGCCTTATAACGCAGATTTCTCTATTAATCTGGATCAGGAGATCGCTTTCTTTACCGACCAGGCCATGGCAGCTGCTAAAGCAGTGGCAGACAATCACCCGTTGACAGCCGACTCTGGTCAGATCGATCCTGAAACAGGCCAGACTGCAGGATGGAATTCCTACTTTGAAATGTTTTCCGATAAGGATATGAGCAAATATGACGAGGTAATTATGTGGCGAGACTATGATGCTACGTTAAATATTGCCAATGCCGTATCTGTTTACTGTTATAACGGAAGTAATACCGGTTTGACACGTGGCTATGTAGGTACTTTCCTGATGAAGAACGGTCTTCCTGTCTATGCCAGTGGTTCCGGTTATACGGGTGAAGATGAAACGTTGGACAAGGTGAAGAAAGATCGTGACGAACGTTTGCAGTTGTTTATGGTTTCCGAATATTCACGCAGAAGTGTTTTTGTACCTATCGACTCTGCTTCGGCTTTCTTTGGTGCTCCGAACATCGCCGATCTGGAAGAAGTTCGTAAGGTGACAGGTTTCCATATCCGCAAAGGTTTGAACTATGTGTACGATCCGGGTAGTTTGGGTGGACAGATGTCTTAGGACGGAGGCCAGGTTATTTTCCGTGCCGTTGAAGCCTATCTGAACTATATTAAAGCTTCTTGCCTGAAAAATAATGGCGCTTCGATCGATGGAACTGCTGCCCAATATTGGAGAAGCATTCGTAACAGAGCCGGTGTGGATGAAGATTATATGAAAACAGTTGCTGCTACCGACCTGTCGAAAGAAGATGACTGGGCCGTTTATTCCGGTGGTAACCAAGTGACTGCTTTGATGTATAACATTCGTCGCGAACGTCGTTCTGAGTTTATCGCCGAAGGTTTCCGTATGGACGACTTGAAGCGTTGGAGAACACTCGACCAGGTGAAGAATTATATCATCGAGGGCTGCAACTTCTGGGATGAAATGTATAAAGATAAAATATTCTTCGACAAAGAAAAGGGTGAAAGCAAATTGATTCCGGCCGGAACACCGGGTAAGACTCCGAATGTATCCAATAAGGAAAAGAGCGGTAAATACCTTCGTCCATATCAGATCATCGAGAAGAATAACGGTTTGTATAATGGTTATAACTGGATGAAGGCCAACTATCTGGATCCTATCTGTATTAATCATTTCCGTATTTCGGCTTCAAATGTAAGTGATATTTCGACATCTCCGATCTATCAGAACCCATACTGGCCGACCGAACCGAACCAGTCGCAATTAGAATAATATATCATAGGTATTAGCATACATAATTGGTGCGTGGGAAGGTCCCCCTCTGTGAAGAGGGGGCCTTTGATTACTATTCTTATGATTTTGAATAAAGAAAAGCTCCATCCGGTTCAGGGTGGAGCTTTTTTTGTAATGCTATATTTCTCCCCGTATCAGGGAAGATAAAGAAGGCTTCTTTTCGGCTGATAAGCTGTCAGATGGTTTGATCTTACGGCTTGTCTCGTTACCTCTTATCCCGAATATCCCTTATTTTTCTTTATTTTACATTTCTCGAATGCTTGTTCGACAGTTGTCAAACGCTTATTCGATAGCTGTGAAACAAGCGTTCGACAACTGTCAAACAACTAATTAGTACCTACTTTTGAAATAAGGAGTGATAGGCTATGCCCTTCAAGCTTACTACAAATACAGTAGTCCCACTTTATATTACTGCCGGATAGGGTGAAGGATATCGGTTTTATCCGGTTTTAACAATAGTTTATGAGCGTTTCCAAGTCTTTCTACAAGTTAATTAACACCCCCGAAGCAAGATTAAAGACAACCTTTTTTATTTTACATTGTTTCAGTAATGACTTATATATAAGCACAAATAATAGTATAAACTGTTTTAAACGTTAAAATGAGATGAAAAAGATTATTCCTTTTTTCTTGTTGATCCTTTTACTGGCGTCTTGTCAGAAAGATCCGGATATGTCCAAGCTGGACAATGATTTCGTGGTGTACACAAATCATGATAATAAGACGGATTTTAAATCGTTTACCACATTCTATGTTCCTGACAGTGTGCTGGTAATCGGTAATAGTGAAAAAGCACAGTACTGGACAGCATCAGAAGCTGACGATATCATTTCTACAATGATCAGCAATATGGAAAGCCGTGGTTACACGCGTACCATGGAGAAAGACAGTGCCGACCTCGGTCTGCAGGTTTCTTATGTGGAAAATGTAAATTATTTTACAAACTGGTATAACGATTATAATAATAATTACTGGTGGTGGGGATACCCAGGCTATTGGTCACCCAACTATTGGAGACCGGGATGGGGACCGACATGGGGATACGACTGGCATGATTGGTATTATCCGTATCCGGTTGTTTACAGCTATAGTATAGGTTCACTTCTTGCTGAAATGGTCGATCTGAAAACTCCGACTGCAAAATCTGAAGATAAGTTGCCGGTTGTCTGGACAGCTTACATGGCCGGTTTATTATCTGGTTCTAATAAGATTGATACCCAGTTATCAATTCGTGCAATCGATCAGGCTTTTGTACAGTCTCCATACCTCAGGAAATAATTAAACGCGAATCAGTAAAATTTGAATCTTATGAAAAAGATAACTAAATCAATAAAATTAGTCGCTTTGCTTATCGCCTGTTTAGCGATGCCTTCCCTGGCCGGCGCTTAGGTTGTAAATAATATGTATTTCAATATCGACTGGGATATCAACACTCCGTTTGGCAATAATTTGCCGACAAGACAAGCGGTTGGGGTGCTCATGGCGAACTGGGTTATTATGTTGTTCCTAACTTTGCAGTAGGTGCATTTATTTCTTACCATACGAATAATAAATACATCGACCGCCAGACATTGGCAGTGAGCGAAACTTCTGCTATCACATCCGACCAGCAACATTCATTGTTCCAGTTGCCTTTCGGTGCCGCTTTCCGTTATAGCTTTACCCGCGAAGGCCAGTTTGAACCCTATATATCAACCAAACTGGGTACCGAATACAGTGAAATGTCGACTTATATGAATGTAATGAAAGTGTACGACCGCCAATGGGGTTTCTATGTAGCCCCCGAACTCGGTATGAATATCTTCTTTACTCCTGAAAAGAAAATCGGTTTGCACGTAGCTGCTTATTATAACTATGCAACCAACAAAAGCAAAGTCCTCACTTATTCCATGGACGGGATAAATAACTGGGGAGTATGCTTCGGTGTTGCATTCTAAAAGATGTAAGTTTGTTCTTTTAAGTGTTTTATGTAGTTTATTAGAAAGCGGGAGGCTGCAGAGGCGGCTTCCCGTTTTTTTCTTTTATAATATCTGGAACTTCAGTCCGAACGACAAACTCAGATAATCTTTCGGTTTCAGGTATTTGTTGCCGAATTTATTCATAAGATACAAATCGCAGGAACTGAGTTCGTAGAACAGTGTCACCGATTTATGCCAACGTCCCTGATTATTGAACTTGAAAGTGACGCGTTCGCCCAAAAACACATGGGTGCGTATTCGCGTTGGAAAGAAATAGTAGCCGTCGGGGTATTTACTGGGACTGTGTACCCAGAATTGCCTGTCGAGCAGGGTGCTGAGATACAGTCCGCTTGTAAGCGGTTCGAAATCAATATTCTTATGTAGAGGAACTCTCCACGGAATATAGTTTTGTTTGAGGGTAAAGGTTGCCATCACATGCCTTTTCTTTGCACTCTCCTCACTCAGGTTATAAGTTGATTTGGGAACGAAGCCGAATAAAATGTCTGTTTCCCAATGATGGCGGTAGTAATCCCATCCGACACCGAAAGAAAACATACCGATAGAACCGGCATATTGTATTTTACTGTACCGGGGGATCAGATGCTCCCACATAGAAGTATATCTTTCAATATGTCTCTCATAAAGGGTAGAGGCAGGAATGCTGTCCTGTGCTTTTATGCAGAATGGGAACAATAGGAGTATGAGTAGCAGGAGGATTTTAGAATTTAATGATTTCATAGGAATAATTGTCGGGGGTTATGGTAAAGAGTAGATAAGTCCGTTTCGCAATATTGTCGCAGCAATAGTAGATGATCCCGTCGTTGAACAGGTCGCGTGCGGCAAAGTTGTGGTCGTGGGCGTTCAGGCAGAAAAGAAGGGAAGGAAATTCCTTGATCTTTTCCTGAAATATGTCTGCTACATTATTGTTGAATTGTTCGCTACCCGGGGCCACATGCATAACGAATACGGTTCGTTGTTTCTCGTCCGTTTTATTTTCCAATACATTTTTTATATAGGAAAAATTGGGCACTGGTGTAGAGTAGTCGTATTCAAGTGCGTTGGTGTTCAGGCAAATGAAGTGGATGCCTCCACCACTCATGGAGTTACCGCCTGCTCGAAATGAAAAGTTTTCATTGCCATACAGGCTTTCGTATACCAAATCGCCGTTACCGATAATATCGTGATTGCCGATTAATGCAACGTATGGTACTTTCAGTTTTGCCAGAATCTCGTTTTGCCAGAGATATTCTTTTTTTATGCCGAAGTCGGTTAAGTCGCCCCCATGGATGACGAAGTCGATGCCCTTTTGCCGGTTGACGTGTTTCACAAATTCTTCTGTTTCATCCAGCCAGCGTTGCGTGTCGCCAGTAAAGACGAAGCGGATGGTATCTTTATTGGTACACGTTTCTTCTATCTTTAGTATGTTTTTCGCATTTATATCAGTATCTTCTTTGTCTGAGATCCTTCCGTCATACGGATGGTAATCTATCAGGTCGCACGAAGTAAGTGCGATGAAAAGTAGTAAAGTGTATTTTTTTATCATAATAAAGCCCTATCTTTTTATGACACAAAGATAGGGCAAGTTTTGTTTCGGGAAAGGTCCTTATTGCACCGATGATGGTCAAAAAGCCTATAAGTTAAAGGCTTTATTGAGCTCTGTAAAATCGGTAATGATAAGGCCGGCTGTTTCTTCTCCGCTATAATCGCTCCAGCCGATACTTTTCAGCCAGATTGTTTGGCAACCGATCGTTGTGGCGGGTACGATGTCCTTATCATACGAATCGCCGATCACGACGATTGCTTCTGCCGGTAGCGACAACTCTTTTACACCTAGTCCGAATATGGCCGGATCGGGCTTGCGGATACCGACTACCGCCGATTCGACGATCGATTGAAAGAATGTATCCAGATGGAAGTCTTTCAATACCGATTCGATATTCCCGTAAAAGTTCGACACCAGAACCAGCGGACACTTCTGAGCCAATGCTTCTAGGATAGGACGGGCGGCATCGATCGATTTCCGCGCATAAGCGTAGCACCAATCGGCAAGCCGTTGTTTCAGTCCGGCGGTGGCAAGTTCTTCCGGCAGGAAATCGCCGACTTTCAGCCATTCTATCTGCAAGTTGGTCTTCAGGCGCAGCATGTCGAGGAAGGTATGGTGAGGCTTGACGATCGGGTTTTTGCCCAAGGTCCGTTCGCCATGTACGTATGCTTCGCGGAAAGTTTCTTTGCTTACCGGTACTTCTTCCGCCTGGTAGGCCATCCAGATTACTTCAGCCCAATGCATTCCGTTGCTGTCGATCGTGCCGCCGTAATCGAAAATGATTCCTTTTATTTTGCTTGGTTCAAACATATCTGTTTATGATTTTGATTCGAGTTTTTTGGTGAATGCCGCGCAGAAGCGTTCGTGCGTGGCTATCATATATATCAGCATGATATTCAATACCGTTATTTCAAATACGAAATATAGCCATGGCATATCGATGAAAAGGCTGACGAACAGAGCAATGACGCGCGTATTGAACGACAGCATATTGGTATATTTCATCATCGGAAGGCTCTTTTCGCGGAATGCCTTGCGGAACCATTCCGGCGCTTCGTCGTGATATTTGGTTCGGATAATGTTCATCATCTGCTGGAATTTCGGTGTAAGCGCCTCCTGTCCGACTGTATAATTAATGTAGAATGTTTTAAACAGCTTATAGACGAAGTCTTTTTTCCAGCTCATCGTTTTGTATTTCTCTTTCAGAACGGGAGAGTAGGAGAGTTCGCTACCTGCCTTTCCTTTCAGGAATAACAGATGGATATTCCGGTAATAATCCGCCATTGCCGCCTGTTTGCTGTGGAAGAAGCCGGTTGTGGCAGCAAATATCCAGATCCAGATACCCCATTCGGGTGTAAGGCGAAGGCAGATGACTGCATAGATGGCGATAAACCAGCAATCGCCGGCTGTTCCGTCCAATATGCGCCCCAGCGGTGTTTTCTTGCCGGTCATACGGGCCAGTTGTCCGTCGGCGCTGTCGTACGAGTTTGCCCAGACCAGCAGGAGCATGCCTATTACGTTGATGGCCAGGCTCTGGTAATAAAAACAGATTCCGGCGGCTATGCCTATAAAGATGCTGGCAACGGTTATTGTATTTGGCGATACTCCCAGCTTATTGAAAAATAAAGCCCAACGGTAACCAATCAGGCGATAGAAGTGAATATCGATAAACTCTTCGGTGTCCAGGGATTTGAGAGTTGATTCTATATCAGGTCTCTTTTCCGTTTCTTCCATTATTTGTTGATTAAATTATAGATACGGTGTGCTATGTGGGGAGCGGCATCTTCCCGGCAAGGTGCGAAACTGGGCCAGTCGTTGAAATCAATCAGGCGGGTCAAACCGTCTTCGGATACGATGCAGTCGCCACCGTAAATATGTATGTTCAGGACTTCCGCCGCCCGGTTGCAAAGCTGCTGCAGCTTTGACTCGTCAAACGGAATGCCTTTGGCCGTTCCGTTTATCTGTTCCAGGCCGAACTTGCTGTGGTGTTTGTTGGACGGGTAGAACCAGTAGAAGAAATCTGTACCGGTTACGCCATAAAACTTCACCAGGTCGCCCACCAGATGTTCGTTGATGACGGCTGTTTTGATTCCGCGGATGGCGTATTCTTTCAGGATCGTATAGGCTTCCTCCGGGTTTCTGACATACGTGACGTCTTCGCGGTGTATCGCATGGGAATCGCCGCGTTTGATCCAGCAATCGTAGAAACCTGCTTTTTCCAAAGCTGCGGCGGGGTCTTCGTCGGTAGGAAGGATCAGGCTTGCCGGATGTGAGATATTGTTCGACATTAACAGGCGTGTCATTTTCTCGCGCGTACAGTTCTCTATGCCATAACCGGAATTGATAATGGTGTATCCTTCATCTTCCATCTGCTGGAGCTTATGGATAGATTTCCAGTCCCTTACCATGTTGAAGATAGCTGTTTCTTCAAATTTCCGGATGATCAGGTCTGATTCTATGTACTCGTTTACTTCGCATCCCAGCTTGCGCAAATGTTGGGCGGTCAGGGCGAAGATGGCAGCATCGTTGCAGACATGGTTGGGAGAGAATTGATTCTCCCTGCGAATGCCTGCTATTGTTATTTTGTTCATTACTTATTGGTTTAAAAACTCTTCGGCTTTTTTGATATCTTCTGCATGGTCTGCGTCTACAATCTTGCTGAAAGGGTAGGCTTTGAGCTTTAACCCCTCGCCGATCAGCTGACGTTGATAGTTCCTCATGCGCGACATTCCCTGGTTGATTGCATTGTTGAGTACCTTCAGTCCGGGACGGCGCAAACAGTAGATGCCGCCGGAGATGTAAGTACATGCAGGTTCTCCCTGTTTGTCCAAAAAGCCGCGTATCATTAAATCATTGTCGGTGTCTACATATAAAGGTTTCTCGTCGTCGATAAAATCCGTAACAGCCATCAGGCCGTCCAGTTGGGTTTCTTTCTGAAATGCCTGAATGTATCCGCTGAATTCTTCTTCCTTGAAAATGGTGTCGACAGTTGTCAGGCAAATGGCATCCCCATCCATGTAATGGCTAAGTTCATAAAAACTATGCATGGAGCTGGGAGTAGATTTGACTAACAGGTAAAAAGGAACGGGCAGCTCCAGTTTACGCAGGTATTCCTGTACTTCCGTCATTTCTTCATTAACGATGATACTGATAGAAGACGCGTCGTTTTTCAGGAAGACATTGATTAAACGGTCTATTAACGTGATACCGTTTAGCTGTACTAGCGGTTTGGGGCATTTAACACCTTCTTGCACCAACCGGGAACCCTCGCCTGCTGCAATTATTGCATAATCCATATTTTATAGAATCTGTTTGAATTAAGATGTTTATAAACAAAAGAGTGGGGATGTGCCAATTTTCAGGTTGGCGCATCCCCTCTTTATGATATATTTTATCAATCCAGATAACTAGGTTCTTTTTCTCCGATCATATTACGCAGTGTCTGTTTAACCATTCTCCACTGTTGGAACAGGTCGTGAACAGGCTGGTGGTCGAAGTCGTGCATCGGGCTCTTGCAGAAGAAAGACAGCCAAGTCTGGATACCGCACATGTCTGCACGTTGAGCCAGGTCGCTGAATAATACCAGATCGAGCGCGATAGGAGCAGCCAGGATAGAGTCGCGGCAAAGGAAGTTCACCTTGATTTCCATCGGATAGCCCATCCATCCGAAGATGTCGATATTATCCCATGCTTCTTTGTTGTCCTTACGGGGCGGATAGTAGTTGATGCGTACCTTGTGATAAACATCGCCATATAGATCCGGATATTTTTCGGGTTCGAAAATATTATCGATTACCGACAGCTTGCTGACTTCTTTAGTCTTGAAGTTTGCAGGATCGTCGAGCACTTCACCGTCGCGGTTACCTAATATATTGGTAGAGAACCAGCCGCTTACACCCAGCATACGTGTTTTGAACATCGGAGCCAAAACAGTCTTCATCAGTGTTTGTCCGCTCTTGAAGTCCTTACCGGAGATAGGAACATTCATTTGCTTGGAGAATTCCCACATAGCAGGCGTGTCTACACACAGGTTAGGAGCACCCATAATGAACGGGGCACCTTCTGCGATAGCAGCGTATGCGTAACACATACTTGGAGAAACAGCTTCTGTGTTGTTTTCTTTCATCGCTTTTTCCAATGCGGCAAGCGACATGTGTTCTTCTGATAGAGGAATGTAGATTTCTGTACTTGCAGCCCACAAAACAGCGATACGGTCGCATTTGTTGGCAGCTTTAAATTCGCGAATGTCCTGGCGCAGTTGTTCTACCATATCCCAACGGGTGGCAGCATTTTTAATATGCGTTCCGTTCAAGCGTTTAGCCCAGTTGTGATCGAAAGCTGCCGGCATCGGTTTGATAGCTTCCAGTTCATCTTTCACCTTGTTCAGGTCTTTTTCTTTCAGGACTTCTGCGTACATGGCAGCCTGATAAGCATTATCGGGGAATATATCCCAACCGCCAAATACGATATCGTTCAGATCAACCAAAGGCACAATGTCTTTGATTGCTTTCTCTTCTCCATTCTCCAAACGCATTGTCGCCATCTGAGCGATCGAGCCGATTGGTTTTGCAACCCCTTTACGAGCTGCCAGAGTGCCTGTAATCATGGTGGTTGATACTGCACCACCTACACCCACAACGAGAATGCCAAGTTTACCTTTAGCTTCTTTTACTTCGATTCTTTCCATGTCAATTTAAGTTCAAAAATAATTGCGCAAATTTAAGCCTTTTTAATTGGATTAAAAAGGAAAAATATGCGATATAATTGGTTAAAAATACTATAATTTCTAATAACTAGTCCGTATTACTGTACAAAAGTAGTATTTTCCTGAAACATCCCGCTATTGAAAGTGCAGTTTCTTATAC
>JAJPZM010000115.1 GCA_021204335.1 Parabacteroides sp.
TATTTTTAACAGAGCATATAGACAATGTCTATTTTTTCATAAATATTATCTATGCGGTTAGGGGCTTGGAAAGTCGACCTTTCTGCTATATTTGTCTAGAAGAAAACATATTTACCTTATATCTGTTATATAAAATGAAGACATAAATATGAAAAAGGAACCAATATTTATTCGAATTTACCATTTCTACCTGGAAGGATTCCGGTCGATGAAGCTAGGTAAAACTTTGTGGCTGATTATATTGGTCAAGCTGTTCATTATGTTTTTTATATTAAAACTGTTTTTCTTTCCTAATTACCTCGGGAAGTTCGACAGTGATGCCGAGAAACAGGAGCATGTATCGGGTGAATTGATCCAACGAGCAATTATTCCTTAATTAATATAGTTATGATCGAAAGCATTGACACTTCTTTGATTGACTGGTCGAGGGCGCAATTCGCTCTTACGGCCATGTATCACTGGCTTTTTGTACCCCTGACTTTAGGGCTTGGTGTGATCCAGGCGATCCTGGAAACCATTTATTACAAAACAGGTGACGAATTCTGGAAAAAGACAGCCCAGTTCTGGATGAAGCTGTTTGGTATTAACTTCGCGATCGGTGTCGCCACCGGTCTGATCCTCGAATTTGAGTTTGGGACGAACTGGTCGAATTACAGCTGGTTCGTAGGTGATATTTTCGGAGCGCCGCTCGCCATTGAAGGTATCCTTGCTTTCTTTATGGAAGCCACATTTATCGCCGTTATGTTTTTCGGTTGGGAGAAGGTGAGCAAACGTTTCCACCTGGCTTCTACCTGGCTGACCATTATCGGCGCTACCTTATCCGCTCTCTGGATTTTGATTGCCAACGCATGGATGCAGCATCCTGCCGGCATGCATTTCAATCCGGATACGGTGCGCAACGAGATGTTCGATTTCTGGGCGGTTGCCTTATCCCCGGTTGCCATCAATAAATTCTTCCATACTGTATTGTCCGGCTGGATCGTCGGAGCCTTGTTCGTAGTGGGTATCAGCAGTTGGTATCTGTTGAAGAAACGGGAGACCCGGTTCGCGCTTGCCAGCATTAAAGTGGGGGCTATATTCGGTTTGGTGGCTTCTATTCTGGTAATCTGGACGGGTGACGGTTCCGCTTACCAGGTAGCTCAGAAGCAACCGATGAAGTTGGCTGCTATGGAAGGTCTTTACGAAGGCGGAAATGGTATAGGGCTGGTTGGCATCGGGGTATTAAATCCGGACAAAACAAGCTATAAGGACAATGTCGATCCGTTTATCTTCAATATACAGATACCTAAAATGTTATCATTCCTGGCAGAACGCAAGGCCGACGGTTATGTGGCCGGCATCAACAACCTGATCGAAGGCGGTTATCCTACTCATGATGGGACACCGGCTCTTTCGGCTGCCGAAAAGATTGAAAAAGGAAAGCAGACTATCCAGGCATTAGCTAATTACCGCAAGGCAATGAAAGATAAAGACGAGGTCGCTGCCCGGCAATATCGCACCGTGCTCGATGAGAACTTCGCTTATTTCGGCTACGGGTGCATTAAAGATCCGGGTGACTTGGTTCCTCATGTAGGCATGACATTCTACTCGTTCCGTATCATGGTTATTCTGAGCGGATATTTCATTCTGCTCTTTATCATTGCGCTGGTCTGGAGCAAGAAAGACAAGTTCAAAGACACTCGCTGGCTTCAGAAGGTATGCTTGTGGTCTATTCCACTCGGTTATATTGCCGGACAGGCCGGCTGGATCGTTGCCGAGGTTGGACGCCAACCCTGGGCCATACAGGATATTCTGCCGACAAGCGCCTCTATCTCCAAACTCGCCACCTCGTCGGTGCAAACTACTTTCTTCGTCTTCCTGATCCTTTTCACTATTTTACTGATTGCCGAAATCGGAATTATGGTGAAAGCCATCAAGAAAGGACCTGCCGTATCTACTAACAATGAAAACTAAAAATATACACCATGGATAGTACATATATATTATTACAACAATACTGGTGGTTCCTTGTATCCCTGCTGGGAGCACTGTTGGTATTCCTGCTCTTTGTCCAGGGCGGACAGTCGTTGCTTTTCTCGATCGGGAAAACGGAACTGGAACAAAAGATGTTGCTCAACTCGACAGGACGCAAATGGGAATTCACTTTTACGATACTGGTTACTTTCGGTGGTGCATTCTTTGCCTCTTTCCCGTTATTCTATTTCACCAGTTTCGGTGGCGCTTATTGGGTGTGGATGCTGATTCTGCTCTGCTTTGTGATACAGGCGGTATCTTACGAGTACCAGGCTAAGAAAGGTAATCTGTTAGGTAAAAAGACGTATCAGGTATTTCTGATCCTGAACGGCGTATTAGGTCCGATCCTGCTGGGTACGGCGGTTGCCACATTCTTTAACGGGGCGGAGTTTACGGTAAACAAAGCACAGCTGACGGATGTCGCCATGCCGGTGATCTCTACCTGGAACAATCCGTTGCATGGACTCGAAGCGGCTTTCGTTATCTGGAACGTATGTCTGGGGTTGGCTGTTTTCTTCCTGGCGCGTGTGCAGGCATTGCTCTATTTCATCAATAATATTAATGACAAAGATATCACTGCCCGCTGCCGGAAACGTTTGATTCCGGAAACTGCCCTGTTCCTGGTGTTCTTCCTGATTTTCCTGATCCGTCTGTTATTGGTAGACGGTTTCGCGGTGAATCCGGATAGCGGCGAGATATTCATGCAACCGTATAAATACTTTATGAACCTTATCGAGATGCCGGCAGTGCTGGTTGTGCTGCTTTCCGGAGTCGTATTGGTATTGTTCGGTATCATTAAAACAATCCTGTCTGCCACCTGGCGGAAAGGTATCTGGTTTGCCGGTGTCGGTACGGTATTGACGGTATTGGCATTGCTGCTCTGCGCAGGATGGAACAACACCGCTTACTATCCGTCTATCACCGACTTGCGAAGTTCGCTGACGATACAGAACAGTTCATCAAGCCCATTCACGTTGAAAGTGATGAGCTATGTTTCGATCCTCGTGCCGTTTGTATTGGCCTATATATTCTATGCATGGCGGGCACTCGGCCTTCATAAGATCGATACGGAAGAGATGGAAGAAAAGGATGGTCATACCTATTAATAAACAGAGGGCGGTTTATGAGCCGCCCTTGTAAAACAAAGGAAACGGCGAAGCTCACGCTTGGCCGTTTCTACATTTAACCGTTTTAAACAAAAAGAAAAAGTTAGTTAAGGCTTAGAATAAAATATCTTAAGTCTTTTTTACTGACTATACTTTGCTCCCTTTAAGGACAGCAAACAAATATATGTAATCTGTGCTATCTTCGCTACAATCCGGTTTCATTTTTTTTGCTATTTTTCACAGTACACAGAAGCTTTTGTATTATCTTTGCAAACAATTATCCGAGAATTTCTCTTATGGCAGATTTTAACTTAAACATTTTGGGATGCGGTTCAGCGTTACCCACCACGCGGCATCTGGCAACTTCCCAGGTGGTAGATTTACGGGATAAATTATACATGATCGACTGCGGTGAAGGCACTCAGGTGCAAATGCGCCAAATGCGTATTAAATTCAGCCGCTTAAGCCATATATTTATCTCTCATCTGCATGGCGACCACTGCTTCGGCCTGCCCGGATTGATATCTTCGCTCGGAATGCTGGGGCGCACCGGAGAACTGGTTATTCATGCTCCGAAAGAAATAGAGAATTACATGCGTCCCGTACTGGATACCTTTTGCAAAGGCATGCCTTACGATGTCCGTTTTAATCCTATAGATACCCACAGCCATTCGCTGGTTATGGAAGACCGCTCGGTGTCGGTCTACTCCATTCCGCTGAAACACCGGATCCCTACCTGCGGATTCCTGTTTGCCGAGAAACCCAAAGAAGCGCATATTATCCGCGAGATGACCGATTTCTACCAGGTGCCGGTCCGATGGATGAAGGATATCAAACAAGGAAAAGATTATGTTACGCCCGAAGGCGAAGTGATACCGGCCTCGCGCCTGACGCGTCCGGCTGCCACTCCCAAACGGTATGCTTACTGTTCCGACACCGCATATACTCCGTCCATTATCCCGATCATCGAGGGGGTAGACCTTCTTTATCATGAGGCAACGTTTATGGAAACCGACAAGGCGCGCGCCAAAGAAACCTTCCATTCCACTGCCCGCCAGGCAGCGGAGATCGCCCTCAAAGCCGGAGTGAAACGGCTGGTGATCGGACATTATTCCGCCCGCTACGAAACGCTGGAAGAACTCCATAAGGAAGCACTGAGTGTATTTCCTGGTACGATCCTTGGTAATGAAGGAATGATACTTTCCCTCCAATAAAGCCGCTTTTCTTAAATAATAGAAGCTAAATGTTATCCATATTTAAAATTATTTATACATTTGTACGAATTTAGGGTTTTGAATATGAGACTATTATTTTCCATCATCCTGCTGGCCGGTATTTATGCTGGTATTCCCCTCGCTGTTAATGCACAACAGCAAGTGGTTACCACTTCGCATGCCATAACGCAGGCAGAGCCCGATTCCATCCAAATCAGTGCCTACGAAAACAAGATCGTTGTGAAGAATGCTCCGGTAGGAGATAAACTTGAAATTTACAGTGTGGTAGGCATCCGTGTCAAAGAAATAGAGCTGAAACAACCTGATGGCGAATATACTGTAAACATCGCTAAAGGTTATTATATCGTCCGCATCGGCGAAGCTGTCCGCAAAATAGCAATCCGCTAAGTTTTTTCTCACTAACAGTCAAAAGAATGTTTACTAATGTTCCGCTTGGTTTCATGCGGAAGAAACTTTTGTTTCCCTTGGGAGAAACTTTTGTTTCATACGGATGAAACTTTTACCGGACATATAGTAAGAGAAAACTTTTCCAGGGAAGCTGTCCAATAAAAAAGAGAACCTGCCGGAAGACAAGCTCTCTTTTCTGATATTTATTATATATGTATAGGTTAAAAAGCGTAATCCAGACTTAAACCAAATACTTTATTGCTACGGCTATATACATTCGTCCCGGGAAGGCCCGTGCCACTGTAATTGTCTGATTTCTTTGTATAATCATGGTAGGTTGTCCACATATAACCTACGTTCAATGCCATCTTTTCGCTCAACATCACTTTGGCTCCGAAGCCTAGCGAGTAAGAGTCGCAGGAGAAACTGGTATCGCTCTGGTAGCTGTCAGACAAACCGTAATCTGTAATTTGGGCGCCACCGCTAATAGTCAATCTCTTGATAATATCCCATTCGATACCCAACAAATATTCATTGGTACCTCTTTCGAGATCTTTCTGTTTGCCACCGGCCATTCCCGCTTTCTTATCATCGAAAAAGTGATATTCAACAGAAGCTTTCAACATGGGCAAAAACTGATAAGAGGCAGCCACAGAAAGCATCGAAGGAATATCGTTCGGCGTATTTACACCATGCTTGTAAGCACCTACCAAATCTTCTGCACTATCGGGATAATCCAACTTCTTGGTATCGTTTTCGATGTTCAGGTTTGTCTTGAACTCATATTTGGCTCCGAAATTGAATTTACCATATTTGACATCGACTCCAAGAACCGGCGTTAGTCCCCAACCAGTCTGGTCGCAATCCAAAGCCAGAGCCATCAATTCTGCTCCGCCCAGATTTTGTTTTAGTTTCGCATTCAGATAACCGTCGTAGTTTCCTGAAAAATAATTCATTCGGCCACCGGCAAAGACTGAAAGCCAATCCGCGATTTTGTATCCCAGACCGAGTTGCAGAGAATAAATAAACTGTTTGCCGTCCATCGCACTGTTGATATTATACATTTCCGGAGTGACGATAGGGCTCTGACCGCCTGTCTTTATATAATTCATCAAGCTTTCCTGGAATATACCGGCCATAGCAGCCGATTCGAACATAGGCAGACCATCGTTAAACGATGCCTTACCACCACCACCCGTAATGGCAAAGAATCCCGAAATAGTCCAGTCGCCTTTTTTTTGTAAGCTCCAAAAACACTCGGAATCACAGGAGCAGCCGCCTTTCCTTTATAGTACTTTTTGTAGGGAGTTTCTGCTACTGTCGGCCTTTGATTGACCGGATCGAAGCCATTATATGTGCCAAAAGAGGCATCGATATCTCTAGTCTGGAAAGCACTCTGGATACTCACGCCTACGCGAAAACCATCTGTCGGCAAGAAAGAAAGGCCCGCAGGGTTAGACAATGCGCCATCTATATCGATTGCAGCGCCTCGCGAAAGTGATCTTAAAAAGGCTGCATGCTGATTCGTATTCGTCAAATATCCACCAGCGAAAGAAAGCAGAGGCATCATCATCAATGCCGCACCTAATAATACTTTTTTTCTTCATGTTATACTTTTCTTTGTTACAAAACGGCGGCAAAGATAAAGACTTTTCCTTAATATTGCACACTTTTAACCGAAATGTGCTGCACAATTGTGTATTTTATGTGCAATAGCGCTCCGGTGCAGATAATTCGGAAAAACTCCTTATCTTTGCGGCGAAGAGGAATATCTCCTTTTCCGTGTGCTTGCTGAACCACGTACTAAAAACAAGAAGAATATGAAACATCAAGATGCCGCATTGGTATGCTTTTCCGGTGGACAAGATTCCACAACCTGCCTTTTCTGGGCAAAGAAGCGCTTTACACGTGTAGAAGCCGTATGTTTTACCTACGGCCAGAAACATTCTCTCGAAATTGAAATTGCCCGCAAGATTGCCGCAGATGCCAACGTTCCTTTTCAACTGCTCGACGTTTCGCTGATCAGCCAGCTGGCTCCCAACTCGCTGACCGATACTTCGATCGTTATGGATCAGGAAAAGCCTGCCGACAGTTATCCCAACACATTTGTTCCGGGAAGAAACATGGTATCCTTACTTTTGCCGCTATCCTGGCGCGGAGTAAAGGCATCTTCCATCTGGTAACCGGCGTGTCGGAAGCCGATTTCAGCGGTTATCCGGATTGCCGCGATACGTTCGTGCGCTCGCTTAACGTGACGCTGAACCTGGCGATGGACGAGCAGTTCGTTATCCACACCCCGCTGATGAACCGCGATAAAAGCGAAGTATGGCAACTGTCGGACGAACTGGGTGTTTTCGAACTGGTGTGCACGCAGACGCTGACCTGCTACAATGGCGTTCCTGCCGATGGTTGCGGCCATTGCCCTGCCTGCAAACTGCGTCGGGAAGGGTTGGAGAAATATTTGAAAAGGAAGGCGGAAATGGCAGCTGCCCGTTGATCAGAACGGGTAGCCAATCGCCAAATGCCACCCCGGTTTATAATTGGGGACGTTGAAATATCCGCTTTTGCCTGTCTCGTAAGGTACATGCAACGGAACACCCATGTCCAGACGGATGACGATAAAGGTCAGGTCGTAACGCAATCCGACACCGGCATCCAATGCCAGGTCTTTCAGGAAACGTCCCCATTTCAACTGACCGCCCTCGCGCTGCGGGTCGTTGCGGAGTAGCCAGATATTACCGCTATCCACAAAGGCAGCCCCGTGCAGGTCGCCCAGGATCGGGAAGCGGTATTCGAGGTTGGTCTCAAACTTCAGATCGCCGGTCTGGTCGAGATAACTGTATGTACTTTCAGGCGGCTGATAGCGTCCCGGTCCGATCGAACGGATCGTGAAGGCACGCAAGCTGTTGGCACCGCCGATATAGAACTGCTCGCTGTAAGGCGCCACGCGGGCATTCCCGTAACTGTAAATGGCTCCCGTCATCAAGCGTCCGACCAGATACTGGTCGTGGGCGAGTTTATAATTGTAACGCACTTCGGCGGTTCCCTTTACAAACTGGGCAAACTTATTGCCCAGCAAATGTTTTCCTTCCTTGTTGAAATCCTTTCCGGCAATCGCACAACCGGCTGCCAGCAGATTACCCGCCTGCGAAACGGATAATTGCAACCAGGTATGGTTCCGCCGGGTGGTGATCGGGGCGTCATCATAGGTATAAGTATAGCCCATCGCCGGCACGAACTGGTTCTCCAAACTCAGCTTCAAGGCTTTGTTTTCTTTCGTAATGCTGTCGAACGCATGCGTGGTCGATTGAAGCAGGTTGTAAGTCAGCTTGAAAGGCGTAATCGAATGGTGGCTGGTGGCAGACGATTGATAGTCGTACTGCGCATTGCCACCAAAAGCCAGCATCTTGAAGAAACGCGCCCGGTTTAGCTGGTCGACATACAGTTTAAGAGAAGTACTGGAAGGGTAAACCCCGTCCTTCTGCATCAACCCCGGAAACAGCAGTTGCGGGAAGGTCAGTGTCCCGCTCAATCCCATTTCCCAACTGTTGATAGCCGACTTGGCGCCGTCTACCCGGTTGCCCGTCTGCCATTCGTAGGAGCCGCGCAGGCGTACGCCGAACGTCTCTCCGCCACCGAACACATTCCGTTTGGTAACGCTGAAGATCGCTCCCGGCCCCACCTGGTCGTTACTTTTCGTGGTTACGTTCACTTCCAACTCACCGTCGAGCGGCAGGTCGTAAACCGTATTGATCCTGAGGTCGAGCGTGTCCTGCCGGCGGGTGGTATCTTTCGGCGTATATTGCATCTCGGAGTAGCGGAAAATGCCCAGACGCGAATAGCTGGTCTGCGTGCGCTGTTGTTTCTCCTGCGAATAAAGGTCGCCCGACTGGAAGCGCAGGCGGTTGTAGAGCACCGACGGACGGACGCGCAGTTTCCCCTCGTAATGAACCGTCAGGTTCTTGTAGCGGACCGAATCGGTGGGCGGCTCGTTGTTATAGCCGTTCAACCAGACCGAGATGTTGCCGATCTTCCAGGGACGCAGGGCGGTGCGGGGCAGCCCCGGCTTCGTCATGATGCGGAGCGCCACCTTTCCGGGGTTCATCACCGTATCTGCCTGATAGGTGATAAATTCGGGGCGGAAATAGTAGAAACCGTTGTTGCGCAAAAGGGAAGAGATGCGCTGCCGCTCGGCTTCGAGGTTCGTTACGTTGAAGTTCTCGCCGTCGTGAAGCAGGCGGTCGCCGATCGTATTCTGTATCAGGGTATCCATCTGGTGGCGCATGCGCACGTAACGGATGCTGTCGTAGGTGTAGGCATTGTTCATCGCCACCCGGTAAGAGATCTCGGCTTTCCGGGCGTTCTTCGGGTTGGTATCTACCTGGAAAGCGGTCGTGCCGTTGAAATAGCCGTATTCCTTCAGCAGGTTCTGCGCCACTTTGACACGCACTTCGGGGTTTACCGTCGAGATGAATACCGGCTTGGCCGCCAGCTTATCGAATATCCATTTCCCTATTTTGCCTTTTTTGTTGACAAAGGCGTTATACACCCAAAGCCCGAAAGGAAAAGGCACGCGGATAGAGGAACTGCCCAGCAGCGCGTTGTTGGGGGGATAAGCCAGCGCCGCCTTTACTTCGCCCAGCGCATCATCTCCGGCCGCCGTCTTGTCTTCGTGGGTGACGTCGACCTTCTTGATTCCGGTATAGAGCACTTCGCCTTCCGGCAGATTTTTGGTCGTAGAACAGCCAGCAAGCAATAACAGCATCAGAACAGGAAGAACCAGCCACCGGCGGAGCTCGCCGGGCTTCGGCGAGGAATACTTTTCGGAAAAGACATGTTCGCCGCCCTTCGGCGAGGAGTACTTTCGGAAAAAGCAAGCTCGCCGCCCTTCGGCGAGGAGTACTTTCGCAAAAGACATGCTCGCCGCCCTTCGGCGAGGAGTACTTTCGGAAAAAGCAAGCTCGCCGGGCTCCCGCGAGGAGTACTTTTCGCAAAAGACAAGCTCGCCGGGCTTCCGCGAGGTATACTTTTCGCAAAAGCATGCTCGCGGAACTTCCGACAGGTGTACTTTTTGAAAAAGTATGCTCGCGGAACTTCCGACAGGTGTACTTTTCGTAAAAGTATGCTCGCGGAACTTCCGACAGCCTGCCCCTTGTCCGTTGTTATCTGTATTTCTTCTCATTTCTCTTCTTCATTTATCGGTTTAGCCTTGTTTTTCTTAAAGTAGAACAATTCGCGCAGGCGAAGCATCTTACGGCGAAGAACAATACCGACGCCCGTCTCCGTAATCTCGCCTTCCAGCAAGCTCTCGTAGTTCTTATCATGGAAGAGCTTCACGTAGCGCGTTCCGCTGGCATCGAGTCGGTACTCGACCGAGACGTTGTCGATGAACGCCTGTGTCTGGTTGCTGCTGCTCGCATTCTCGCCTGTCGTGATGCGGCCGCCCAGCACGACGCGGATGCGGTCGTTCCAGAAACGTTTGGCAAAACTGAAATTATAGTCGGTACGTTGCCCGCCCGAGCCGTCGCCGTTCTGATCGTAGGTATCCATGCCGAAAGAGATATCGACCGTCTTCAGGGCACTGCCCGCGATGTTGCTGATCTCGCTGTTGAGGAAGCTGTTAAGGGCAGCTCCCATGTTGAGGTTGTTCTTTCCGCCGCCGCTGTTGGCGAGGTACATGCCGGTCATGATCATGCCGACCGCCAACTTCGTTCGCTCATCTTCGCCCATGCTGTTGAGTTCCGTCTGCACAGTCTGGTCTTCGGGAGCGTCCAGCACGAATTGCAGGGACAGGTTCTCCAACTGTTGCTTCAGGGCGATACCTACATCAAAACTGACCATACGCGGGTTCTGACCGCTCAGCGTCACGTTGGTGCGGATGCGCTCGGTGGCGGTCAGGTCGAGGTACGGATCCATCACATTGCCGCTCCACTGCACGTAGCTTCCTTCCTGTATATTAAACTCTTTCAGCGGGATAACAGGCAGGGCGTATTTCACCAGGCCGCCCGACAGGGTATAACGCCCGTTCAGAATCATATCTCCCTGCGGGGTATATTGGAAAGAAAGGTCGCCGCCGCCTTCCAACTCCACCTTGCTCGACCGGTCGAGCGTGATATCGGCATTCAGCCGCACGGACTGGTCGATGCGGATCGTCAGCAACATATCCATGCCACCCAACGGCAGCGGGGTCTGTTGCCGACGGCGGTTCACCAATGTGTCTTCAAAAGAGGTAAAAGTAACCAGGTCCGACAAACGATCCTGCACCGTCAGCGGCGAGTCTTTCATCACGTAGGTAACGTTCGTGCCGCCCAGCAATTGCAGGTTCCCGCGCATGGTTAGCGCATCGAGCGGGCCTTTCACGGTAGACGCGAGGTTGACCAGCAGCTTGCCGTAGACCAGGCTTTCCTTGTTGCGTTTCGCATCGAGCAACTGCATATTATCCGCGTTCAGTTTCAAATCGGCCATCATCCGCGAAGGATTCTTGAAGTCGATCGTCCCGTCTATCACGAACGGGTTCTTGCCGGCTGCATGGATATGATATTCGTCGAACACGATCTGATTATCTTTCACGACGATCCTTTTATCGTCTACCCGGAAGCTCGATCCTACGGCAACCACGAACATCGAGGTCGAATCCATCTCGATATATCCGTTCACTTCGGGCGCTTTGCTGCTGCCCTTTATCGTCATGTTGCCTTCGAGCACCCCGTTAAGGCTTGCCATATTATCCGGGATAAACGGATTGACCATTTCGAGCGGCAGATGCGTCACGTCGAGCGTCCCTTCCAGATAGTCGTTCTTCCCCATCTTGTAAAGGGCGGTAGCCGCCATCACTTCGCTCTGGTCGCGCAGCAGGTGCACGTCGACCTGGTGCGTATTGTCGGCGAGCGGCAGGTAAACCGTACTGAACATCAATTCGCCCACCCGCCCGTTCTCATAAATCAGGTTGTCGATGTTCGCATCGGCTACCACCATAAACGAGCTGTCGGACGGCTCATATTGCAAGTCGGCGCTCAATATCCCTTTCATCGACGGCATCTCGGCGAAAGCCTTCGTGATCACATCGAGATTGATCTGGCTCAACTCGAGATGAAGTTCTTCCATCTTATCATCTTCGGGTGACGAATGAATCCAGAGCGACGCGTTCTCTTCGCCCGACAGGCGGACGTTGGCGGCGATATCTTTTACGTTCTTATAAAGGATATAATTATCCGGATTCAACGTAAAGGGACGGAACGCCAGGATCGGATTGTCGGGGAAGAGGTGGAACTTGAAGCCCTCGTCTTCCTTGTCGGCACGCAGCCCGAGCTGGATGCCCGTATTGCCCGCCCCGTCCGTATAGAGAATCTCGGCATCGCCGGAAGTATTCCTGATTTTCCCTTTCACCCCGGCGGTGAACGGTGCCTGCTGGCGGAACTTCGTTTTCACCACCTCGGCATTATACAACAATCCGAGCGAGTCCTGGCGAATCGCAAAGCGGATCGTATCCAGGCGTGTCGTATCGCGCATCAGGTCGTAAATCCCCGCATCCAGCCGGAATCCCTCTTCGGGAGAAGTAAATGCTTCAAGGTTCAGATTGTCGAAAGAGACTTCCGCCATCTGCCGCAGTATATTGTAGATCGGATTGTCCTTGCCTGCCGTAATAGCCAGGTGCATATCGGGCAGTAAGGGCTTGAAGGCGGGAATATTGATGACTGAATCTTTTTCCAGTTGCTTGTTCAGGCCTTCGGATATCTTGTTGAATTTATCGGTCATGGTTTCCAGGTCGGCATTGCCGGTCAGCGTAATCCCCAGGTCGCCGGCATGGAAGGATACGCGGGTGGTATCCTGGGTGCTTTGGGTGTGCAGGGTCAGTGTTTTGGGCTTGAAAGTGCCGGCTGTGGTAGTAAGCGCCCAGTTACCGAGTGTTACGTCGACCAGGTTGTTCTTTCCCATATCCGTCTCTGCTTCGGCAAAAAGTTGGAAGGATGTGGCGAGCGAGTCTTTCATCAGGTGCATGCCATAGAGGTCGAAGTTATCGACATCGGCAATCAGCATGGCTTTGATCTCCTTTTCGTGCAGCGTGGCGTTCAGCGACAGGTCCATCTTTGCCAACGGGTATTTGCTCAACAGGTCGAACTTAGCCAGGTTCTTTTCGAGCGAACCTAACAGGCTGACATCTGAAACGCCGTAATCGCCGTAGCGGATATCCGTTATCTTTCCATCCAGTTTCGCTTGGGTAGATGCTTTGAAGGGGTCGAATCCTTTACCTTTGGTGCGTATCGAAGCAGTCAGGCTGTAGAGCGAGTCGAGCGGCATGAAATGAACCGGCTCCAGACTATCGACTTTCAGGTCGGCATCGTACACCTCTTTATCGGGATTGAAGCGGGCGGCAAGTTGCACTTTGCCTTTGTCTTCGCGCAGTAAGAGGTTCGCCTGGTATTCGTTATTTTTCAGCGAAGCTTCGCCGTCCAGGGTAATGCCCGACGGGATCGCATACCGTTTCCGTTCCGCTTCGGGCAACATGGTGAGGACGAAATCCAGATTCCCCGTTTTCGCTTTCAGATCCAGTTTGCCGGAGCGGCGCAGGCTATCGGTTACCGCCTTTATCGTGCCGGTAGCGTCTATCTGGAATGTGCCCGGCAATTCACCCCTCAACTGGCGGAGCGTCAGCGCGGAGAGGTTTCCTTCAACGCCCGCCGTCAATGTAATGGGTTGTTGCGGATATGCTTTCCGGAAATCCTCGGGCAGAGCACCGGCAAAAGTCATCACGTCTTCTTTTCCCAGAGAGGTGGTGAGCGAGACGCGCATATTGCCGGAAGGAACTGTATCGAACGAGCTCCAGGGAACCGTAGCGAGCAGGCTCGCTTCCGATGACGGGGTTTTCAGCAATAGTTGCGGCACATGAATGGTCGTACTGTCGCTCTGCAGGTTTCCGGTCAGCGAAGTGATCGTCAGTCCCGAACGGTCTTCGGCAGCCAGTTCGAGGATGCGCGCCTTAATATCTCTTCCCCCGTAGAAAAGGGAATCCAGCGAAATAGAAACATTACTCAGTGCGATATGCGAAGGGTCGAAACCATCTGCGGGTGCCTGATAGTTTCCGTCGTATCCCAATGTCGAGCCGGTCAGGGTAAACAGATCCGCGCCATAGTGTGATGCCCCTAAATCGACGACTCCGTCTTTCAGGCTAGCCTTATTTATATAGGTAGTCAACCGCAGTGAGTCGGCAGGCATCTGCATGGCGAACGCCACCCGGTCGAGGTTGATCTTTCCGAGATTCACGTTCCAGTTGACCGGGGTTGAGGTGGTATCGGCTTTTGTCGTCGTGTCGTTCAGCAGCAGGGTGATAGCCGTATCGGAAAGGTCGATCGTGTTGAGCGTCACCTGCTCTTTCGACAGGTTGACACGGTCGGCTTTGGTATGCAGTCGTCCCAGAACGCCTTTTATCTCCATCCCTTCGATGAATGTCCCTGTATTCACCCTTACCTCTTCCAGGTCTATCGCATCCACCAGCACCTCTTTTTTCAGCAAAGGCAAGGCATGCACATTGACTGAAAGGCTTTTCAGCGTTAGCAGGGTATCGGCAGGCGAAGTCAATACTTCTACTCCCCGAACCTTCAGGTTCAACGGGAAGGAAAGCCGTATCTGCTCTATTCCAATCTGCATCCCGGTAGCCTTACCGGCATAATACGCCGCTTTCTTCACTGCAAAATTCTGAACCGGCGGTATATATAAAAGTACAGAGACCAGCAACACCAATACCACCGGTATCAGCAAAACAATCCCTATTCGTTTCAACCAAATCCTCATTTGTTATTTTAGAGTTTCTTTTATATTCATAACGGCTAAAGGCCCTGTTTTGTTTGAAAATTCTTTAACAAAAATAGAAAAGAAATTCGATATGGAAAACTTATACAAAAAGGACCATTCGTTTATTTTCCTTCTATCTGACGAATTACCTTGTAAGCATCATCGATCAGTGAGGGTGGATAATCATTTATTTCAAGTATTCGGATCGCATTCCGCTGATAGAGATTGCCAGACTTTAATTTATAATCGAACGACAGCATATCTCCGATTATCTTTTCGCAAAAATGATACAGATCATATTCGTTTGCCAGAAATCCCCCTAACTCTGTATCGTGAGTGGAAACAACAACGATGTTACTCGTTGTATTCAGATAAGATAAGACAGCTTTCGCTGCTGCGATCCGTTCGGTGGTATTGGTGCCTTTAAATATCTCGTCCAACAAAAACAGATTGGTGTATTCAGTCCGGCTATAGGAAAGCATATCGCGAATAGATTCCACTTCTTTCAGGTAAAAGCTTTTACCATCCGCCAGGCTGTCTGAAAGCATTAGGGCGGCATGTATCATTACCGGAGATTTGAGTCTCATACTGCGGGCAAAGGCTGTATGAAGTGTTTGTGCTGTCAGAATATTGATTCCCAATGTTCGAATAAACGTAGTCTTGCCCGACATATTTGATCCGGTAAACAGAATGGAACGCCCTTCAATCCGTATCGTATTGGCGACACAGTTTTCCAGGAGAGGGTGATACATATCGTTTGCTTCCACCCGCACATCGCCTGAAGGTTGTTCCGGCAAGCTGTAGTAAGGCAGGCTCATCCGAAGGAAAACTACCGAAGACAGGCAGTCTGCAAGCCCGACAAAACGAAATACCGTTTCTATATCCCTGTTCTTGTCTTTCAGTAAGGTGACGACTTTATTATAAGCGACCGGTTCTGCCAGAAAGAATATCTTGAAACATTCCGCGATTGCCCATACGAGTATAGCCATGTCGCTATTCATTTTCGATTCTATCCGTAAATGTCCGCTGGCTTTCCTCAGTGGCTCCAGGGAAGATAATGCATCCAGTACCTTTTTCCCAATCTCCGGGAAAAGCGGATTCTTACATGATTTTCCTGAAATATTCAGCAAGCGTATCAATTGGGGGATAGAGGTTATATAATTCAAGTTATTCTGTTTGTTCCCGTAATGGATAGCCCCGTTTACAAGTATCGTTGCAATAAATAAAAGTAGACATACACCTGATTGGGAAAGGCAAAACAATGCTAGAAACAAGGTAGGCAATAAACTGCAAATACGGAACAGAATCTTTTTCCAGGAAGGAACAACCGGATGTCCCAGTTCTAACAGCGGCGCGATACTGTATGCGTCGGCACTATTTAGGATATGCAGGTCTTTGGCAAGCTCCTCATGCCATTCGGGATGAGTTTCCAGTTGGCTTATAATTGGTTCGTTCTGTTCTATCTCATTCGCTTTGTCGGAAATAGTCCGCATAAGATTATACAGATACTGTTGCCCGACGCGCGAGACAGTACGGTCGGCAAACATAAACAGGTCATCAAATCCCAGATCGGAACAGGTTTGGTCAGACAACACCCCCCCCAACGCTTTTTGATGCGTATCGAAACGGAAAAAGGAAGATATCTCAAAGAAGTTATAATCCTCGGTTTTCTTTTCTCCCTGGTAATTTGATATCTTCTTCCATGGTTTCCACATAATTATTTTCTTGTATCAGTTTATGTTGCATGTCAAAAGTATATCTTTTTCGTTAATAAACGGTACAACCGTACTATTTATTCCATAAAATATGTACGTTTGTCAGACAAAAGAGATAGCTATGTTAGATTTAGAGAAACTGTGTACCCAGGTACAACGAATAGCCCGTGAAGCCGGAGCTTTCTTAAAAGAAGAACGAAGCAAATTCGACCACGGAAGAGTAGAAGAGAAGAGTGCTCACAATTACGTATCGTATGTAGATAAGGAATCCGAGAAGTGGCTGATCGCCCAGCTTTCTGCCCTGCTTCCCGAAGCCGGCTTTATCGCTGAAGAAGGTAGCGGTAGCTTGGGCGATGAAACTTATTGCTGGCTGGTCGACCCGCTCGACGGCACGTCCAACTATATTCATGATGTCGCCCCCTATTGCGTCAGTATCGCCTTGCGGAATAAGGAAGAACTATTGCTCGGTGTCGTTTACGAAGTTTGCCGCGACGAGTGTTTCTATGCCTGGAAAGGCAGTAAGGCTTATCTGGATGGCACGGAGATACATGTATCAAACATTTCCGACCTCGACAAAGCGTTCATCGACCTGGGATTCCCTTATAACTCGGATGCTTACCGCCCGGTAGCTCTTCGCCTGGTAGACCGTCTGTATGGTTTTGCCGGTGGAACCCGTCTAATGGGAGCCGCCGCAGCCGAAGTCTGCTACATCGCTGCCGGACGCTTTGAAGCCCGCATCGAGGCCTGGATCGGCCCTTGGGACATAGCAGCAGGTGCCATCATCCTGATGCAGGCAGGCGGCAAAGTAACCGATTTCAGTGGAGGGGATAACTGGCAGTCGGGCGATGAAGTGGTGGCAACCAATGGAGCGATGCATGAGACTATTCTGAAATTGGTTAATGAGTAAGCAGCTAGGGAAGGTGTCCTAAAAGGATGCCTTCTTTTTTGTTATGCGGCCAATTCATTATCC
>JAJPZM010000158.1:0-6934 GCA_021204335.1 Parabacteroides sp.
TGTTTTATGTAATTACATTTGAAATAAAAGGTGCTGCAAAAGTACTAATCTTTTTTGCTTTTCCTATCAATTGCTTTATAGATTGCATCCTGTATGCGGGTACGAATATCCAGGTGGCTCAGTTTGCTGTTGGCACGCGACGGATTGACTCTGTTACAGAGGAATATATAAAGCATTTGATTGTCGGGATCCACCCAGAAACAGGTGCCGGTAAATCCGGTATGCCCGTATACCGAAGGCGGGGTAAGACTGCTGCAAGGCGAACCTTTGGAAGCGCCGACGGCAGGTTTGTCGAAGCCCAGTCCGCGACGGCTTGTCGGGCTTTTGCTTTGGGTAAAGAGACGGCAGGTCTCTGTCGACAGGTATTGTTCGTTGCCATACGTTCCCTGGTTCAGGAAAAGCTGCAATACTTTTGCCAGGTCGTTGGCGTTGGAGAATAGTCCGGCATTACCGGAAACACCCCCCTGGAAGGCTGCTGCCTCGTCGTGCACGTAACCGCGAAGCAGTTGGCGGCGTACGAACAGGTCGTTCTCTGTGGGGACGATTTGCAGCGTGTCCATTACTTTCAACGGATTGTAGGTGGTATGACGCGCACCCAGGGGGCTGTAGAAGTTCTGGCGGAGCAGCTGGTCCATAGGCTGCTTCATCTGGTTTTCCACCATCATTTTCAGCATGATGAAGTTGATGCAGCTGTACACATATTTGCCGCGTGTGCCGAGACGCGAATCTTTTATATCCTGCATGATACTATCTTTAAATGAGTCGTGCACGAAGAAGTTGCGTGCCACTTCAGTGGTAAAGCCCGGTTTCTTTTTATCGGAGACCAGGTCGGGCAGGTATTTGAAGTCGTTGCGCACAAAGGTTTTTGCATCGAAGCGCACCGGATGGGTGGCATTCTTTTCCCAGCTGTAAAGGCTGCCTTTATAGCTATCCTTGTCGATAGCGTCCAGATAAAAGTTGATCGTAGAGACAACGCCCGACTGGTGGTAAAGCAGTTCCTTTATATTCAAATCCTTTTTGTTGGACGCTTTCAATTCCGGGATATAGTCGGATATCTTGTTGTTGAGTGTGAACTTCTTTTCATCGTATGCCTTCATAACTGCCAGCAGGGTGCCCGCTGCTTTGCTGGCGGAAGCCAAGTCGTAGACGGAATTTTCCTGTACGGGCTGTGTCTCGTTGTAGTCGTAATAACCGAACGATTTGTTGTAGATGATCATGCCGTCTTTGGCTACCAGCACTTGGCAGCCGGGATAGGCTTTCTGTTCCAGTCCTTCTTCTGCGATTGCGTCGATTACTTCCAACCGGATAGCATTGGCGCCCACTTCTTCGGGCTCGTGGTAGCCCAGGCGTGTCTTTTCAGTGAAGATACCGGTACCGGCGTAATAGAGCCCTGGGATGGTGACAGGCAGTTTGCCTTTTGCCGGGATGCCGCCGAATATCAGTTGGGCGGCGTATTCTTGGGCGAGGGAAGTCGCTTCATATCCCATTACAACCGATTTCGCTTTCTGTATCGAGCTCTTATATTCTTTGCAGAAATAGGGAAGGGTGAAGAAGGCGTAAATCAGTTCCTTCTTCGTAGCCAGTTGGCGGAGCAGTTGACTTTCGGGGATGCGGACGGTATGCACACTGCAAATAATCACATCGTATTTCTCCAATTGCTTATACACATTCTGCACCTGCGCGGCGGTAGAGTTGCGGCTGATGCTGAAGCAAGCTACCGAATCATAACGTCCCAGCATCTCCTGGAAATCGTTCCCTACCGCAGCGCCTATCGACAGGGCGGCAATTTTCTTTTTATCCAGTTGTTTGAGAGGTACTGTGTTTGCTTCGTTCTTTAGCAAAGTGATTGCTTCTGCATTGAGCTTCGCGGCAAGCCAGGCGGCATGCGGTGAGTTTAGCCGTTGGCTCAGTCCTTTTGTATCGATAGGACGATATTTGTTGAGTCCGGTGATATATTTGTATTGGAGTATTTTTATGCATCTGGCTTCGATATCTTCTATATTAAGGATACCTTCGTCGATCGCCTCTTTTACCGCTGCGAAGTCGTTGAGCGGTGCGGCGGGTGCCAGCAGTATATCGTTTCCGGCAAGTAATGCTTTGACAGAAGGATTGTCTGATTTATTCGTGCTCGCTCCTTTCATGGCCAAAGCATCGGTAAAACATAATCCCCTGAATCCCAATTCCTCTTTTAGTAATCCGGTAACAACCGGGCGGGAGAGTGAGGAGGGCAAATTGCGGGTCTTATCGAGAGACGGGATATAAAGATGTCCGGTCATGACGCCGGCATAACCGTCGTAGATATAACGTTTGAAAGGCACCAGCTCGATGCTGTCCAGGCGTGCCCGGCTATGGTGGACGACAGGCAAAGTTTGGTGCGAATCTTCCGAAGTATCCCCATGCCCGGGAAAATGTTTGGCGACGGAGATAATGCCGGCTCCTTCCAGACCGCGTGCGTATGCCAGTCCCTTGTCGGCTACGGCTTGCGGGTTCTCTCCAAAGGAGCGGAGCCCGATGATGGGGTTGTCGGTATTGCTGTTCACATCGATATCGGGGGCGAAGTTGATTTGTATGCTCATTTCCTTGCATTGGCGGGCTACTTCTTTACCATATTCGGTAATCAGTTTGTTATCTTCGATGGCTCCGAGCATCATATTCTTGGGAAAGCGAGTCGTTCCGCTCAGGCGCATGGACAGTCCCCATTCTCCGTCCAGCGAGACAAACATAGGTACGCGTGATGCTTTCTGCAGCCGGTTGGTTACTTCCGCCTGGGTAACCGGGTTCCCTTTATGGAAAAGGATGCCGCCGATCTTGATTTCATTCACATATTTCATCAACCGCTGCATATTGCGGTTATCCGATTTCGGTTCGGCAATCACCATAAACAGTTGCCCGATCCGCTCATCGTAACTCATTGCATCAAACACAGAATCAACCCAATGATTCATTTTCGCCTGATCGATGTTACGGTACATATTGGGAGTAGTCTGTGCTTTGGCTGATAATAAACATACACAGCAAAACAGCATTGTAAGTATCTTCCTCATTTTCACGTTATCATTATTTTCTCCAAAAATAAGCATTTAAGCTGGAAAGTCTACACAGTGTGTATACAATTCATGAATTATTTCCCGAACTACTTGCGTATCAAATAAATCTTTCGTTACTTTGCATCCGCTTTGCGCAATCTCTATCGGGAAAGAGTTACCCGTTATATTGCGTTTCGTTTAAAATTACAATTAAAAAGCTATAAAACAATGGATTTAATTAAGATTGCAGAAGAAGCGTTTGCTACAAAGAAGGAATATCCTTCATTCAAGAGTGGTGACACTATCACAGTAGCTTACCGTATTAAAGAAGGTAACAAGGAACGTATCCAGCAGTACAGAGGCGTTGTTATCCGTATCTCAGGACATGGTGACAAAAAACGTTTCACTGTTCGTAAGATGTCTGAAAACGTTGGTGTAGAAAGAATTTTCCCGATCGAATCACCGTTTATCGAAAGCATCACTGTTAACAAACTTGGTAAAGTACGCCGTGCTAAATTGTATTACCTGCGCGCACTTACAGGTAAGAAAGCAAGAATCAAAGAAAGAAGATTCTAATCCTTCGGGATTCAATTGCCATAAAAAAGGTTACTCGTTACGGGTAACCTTTTTTTATATCCTTTTATCTGCAGCTAACAAGATGTCTTATGAATAGGAATAGGCGTTTCGCCGATGTTTTTATCCGTTTCGTCGGTTAATATTATGGGGGCTTTCCGGGGTACTTATCTTTGTAGTTACAAAAAAAGTACTATATGTTACATTCCCGAAAGAACGATTTATTGATTGGCTTTATTGTTTCGGCACTGTTAAGCCTGTTTGTCAACTTTTCGATGTTGATACGCAAATATGATGTGATTAATATTAATAAGCATTCCGCTTTTCCGGCTCCCCCGGAGTTTCTGAATGATTATTTCTTTTATTTCCACTTTTGTGGTTCTTTCTGTTTGCTTTCTTCCTTTTCATTATAAATATACAAATGTATAAACTGGGGGATAAGATATTCAGACAAAAGGAATATAAGGCAGCTATATTTGCCGGTGGAGTAAGTGTGATTGTGGGACTGGGGTTACTGATTGTGTATCCGACAATACAAAACGCTGTGTTCGATGTTGCCGGAGTGCCCGTTATCCATGAAACAGTGATCGTTGAAAGCCGATCGGATAAGATAGTCCCCGGACATGGAAGACCTATATCCAGGGCTGGAATGAGACCGGATAGGGATATAACACTATCCCGGATGATTGGTTTTCATCCTCAGATGACGGAGCATCTGTTTGTTCTGCTGACCGTTCTGCTCAGTGTACTGTTGATACGCCTGATAAGCGGTAAGCAACAAATGATGCTCGAGTATGAAAAGCTGAAAACCGAGAAACTGCAAACATCTTATAATGCCCTGATGGGACAGATCAACCCCCATTTCTTCTTCAACTCCCTGAACGGATTGAACTCATTGATCAGGAGCGGGGAGAAGGAACAGACGCTGACTTATCTCGACGAGCTGTCGAATGTTTTCCGCTATATCCTGCAGAGCAACAAGAAAGAAATGGTGACATTAGCAGAAGAATTACAGTTTGTAAAAGCCTATACTTACCTGCTGGGCGTGCGTTACGAAGGCAAGCTATTCTTTTCTATACAAGCGGCTCCCGCGCTTTTGCTCTGCTATCTTCCTATCCTCAGCGTATTGCCCCTGATTGAGAATGCTGTCAAACATAATGTGATCAGCAAGCAGTATCCGTTGCAAATCGACGTTTATACAACAGAGGATCATGCTTTGGTCGTATCGAATAAAATCCATTCAAAAGTGGAAGAGGAGCATAGCAGCGGCATTGGACTTAAAAATCTTTGGGGACGCTACCGGCTGCTGACCGGCAAAGATATCGTCATCTCCAACTGGAAAGAATATTTCAAAGTCTCTCTTCCTTTACTGGATATGCCGGTTAAAGCATGAATTGTTGAAACGAAAGATTGTATGAAAGCTGTCATTATTGAAGATGAAACTGCTGCCGTAAGTAGCCTAAAGGCTATACTGGTACAGAACTCCATTATCCCGATCGAGGTAGTAGCGGAGTTGGAGAGTATTGAGGAGAGTATAGCCTATTTCCGGGAAGAACCTCATCCGGACGTTATCTTTATGGATATCCACCTGGCAGATGGCTTGGGCTTCAAAATCTTTGAGCAGGTGGAGATCGAAGCCCCGGTTGTCTTTACGACCGCCTACGACGAGTATGCCCTGCAGGCTTTCCAGGTCAGCAGCATCGATTACCTGTTGAAACCGGTTACGCTAGTTTCCCTTGAGAGGGCATTGAGCAAACTCCGTTTGTTCAGTCCCGAAGAACGGTAGGAGCATATACGGCAGACGAACCATACGATACAAGGCCGTCACGTCCTGAAAAGCCTGCTGATCATGCTTGCTGGGAAGTTCTATCTGCTCTCCGTCGAAGAAATCCAATATCTCTACACCGTCAATGAAAAGGTAACCGCCTATACGCTGGACGGCAAGCAGCATCCGGTAGACCGTACGCTGGATGCCCTGAGCGAGCAGCTGGACGACCGGCACTTCTTCCGTGCCAACCGCCAATTTATTATTTCCCGCAAGGCCATTAAAGATGTCGACCTCTGGTTTGGAAGCCGCCTGTCGGTCAACCTGCTTTTGCCCATCCCGGAGCGCATCGTTATCAGCAAGACGAAGAGTCCTTTGTTCAAGAAATGGATATTGATGGAAGAGTGACCGGACGGAAATACTGCATCATCCGGACAAGTTTTTTCACCCACCCGCTTTGGGTGATTCACCGATCAAGTTGTGCCGTTTATCGGTGGTTAACCTTTGTTCACCGAATATTCTTATTTATTTGTAGTGTAAATTAAAAAGAGACGCTAGTATGTTGAAATGTATTACTTTCGATGGAGATGCTTCTACGTTGAACGCCCTGATGGGCTATTTTGAGAAGTTGGATAAAGCATTGGCTGATGTGCACGAAGTGCTGCACAAGGAACAGACTGAGCAACCTGTATTTGTTCGGGAAGGAAGTAAAATCATTCGCCTTCGCAAGGAAGATATCCTTTTTCTCGAAGGCTATGGCGATTATGTAAAGATTCATCGGACGGGCGGCAAGCCGCTGCTCTCGCAAGTCAGCCTGAAACGGTTTGAGGAAAACCTGGCGGACGGGTTGTTCTGCCGGGTACACCGTTCTTATATCGTCTCCCTTTCGCATATCAACTATATCGAGCGGAAGCGGATATGCATCGGCGACGAGCTGATCCCGATCAGCGATTCTTATCTTCCTGCACTTATGGGGCGGTTGGCATTGCAGGAGTGACTTATCCCCCTGCTTATTATAAAACCCTAAATCCTTCAACAATGTCGTAATCCGGTCTGTTTGGTGGAAAATTAAAAAATAGACTATGAATTACGGCATTAGTGTTCTGTTCAGGGCAATCCCTCTGTTGATGGCTCTGGTTTGTTTCGGTTACGGTTGGTTCATCTATGACTATGGAACCGATCCGAACAGGTTTGTGGCTGGCCCCGTTGTGTTTTCCCTGGGGATGATCTGTATCGCCCTTTTCTCGACGGCGGCAACGATTATCCGGCAGATCATCAATACTTTTGGAAACGTTAGCCGCTATCTGCTTCCGGCTTTGGGGTATCTGTCTACAATTATTACCTTGATTGTCGGAATACATACGTTGCGGCAACCCTCAACGGCTTCGTTTGTTGCCGGGCATGTGATTTGCGGGGTTGGGCTTATAACGGCTTGCGTGGCTACGACGGCTACATCTTCCACCCGTTTTACCATGATCACCATTAATGCAAAGAAGACGGGGCATGATGGGGCGCGCCGCCGGCCGCCGGAGGGGGGGGGGGCGGGGGGGGCGAGGGGGGGGGGGTAGGG
>JAJPZM010000158.1:6944-17170 GCA_021204335.1 Parabacteroides sp.
CATGGTTATTCTACCTTCAGTCTTAGTGGGATCATTCTTCCTAATATTTTGTTGCCGGGCATGTGATGGTCGGGGTGGCTTGTATCTGTACCAGTCTGATTGCTTTAGTGGCAACGATTGCCCGACAGATCAGGAACATCTTTTCACCTACCGAACGCGAATTATGGCCGATCATGGTGTTGATCATGGGAAGCCTGTGTATTATCTGGGGGATTATTCTGATCCTGGCAACCGCCAATCCGGCGATGGGTGTGACCGGATATATAATGATCGGGCTGGGATTGGTTTGTTACAGCATTTCCAGCAAGGTGATCCTGCTTTCAAAGATATGGCGCCACGAGTTCAAGCTTTCCAACCGCATCCCGTTGATACCAATCTTTACGGCATTGACTTGTCTGTTCCTCTCCGCTTTCCTGTTTGAACTGGAATCGGTTCATGGCTATTATTTCGTGCCGGCAAGGGTGCTGGCCGGGTTAGGTGGCATTTGTTTTACCTTGTTTTCTATTGTAAGCATATTGGAGAGTGGGACGTCGTCCAAATAAATAATTCATATTTTAGGTATATCGGATAGACCGGCTCCAAAAGCTGGTCTATTTTTTTGTAATAAGATGAATATTAAGGTGTATATGCTGAAAATAGCTGTGACTAGTTTTAACGTTCCTTTTTTCTAGTCTGCCCCAAAGGTAGGTGTTTATATTTGAATATTCAAAGGATGAGTGCAATTTTATTCTTATATATCAATCCGTTGACCTATTTTTTTAGCACCTCTTTTTTCTAAGTTTTGTAGGGGAAAAATATGACTAGAAAAAAGGAACATTTTATCTAGTCATCCCTTTTTGTAAAGCATTAGAAATCAATACTATTATTAATATTAAAACAGCAGCAATTATGGCAAAAAAGGTAAAACCGGGCATGTTACGTGGAAATACCAACGAAAACAAGCTTACTGCCGACAAGAATGACTATACGCTCAGCATCATCGGAGGGATGAGTTACGACCTGAGCGGATTGGCTCAACTTGTTGTCAAAAGCGGAGTCACCACCAAACGGGAAGATGAATTAATTGCCGATTTCCGTCTTATTGCGGAAAAAGGCATCGAAATGGCCTTGATGGGCAATAATGTTAATTATGAATACTTCACCTTACGACCCGGAGTAAAGGGAGTGTTTAATTCTCCGAACGAACCTTTCACCCGTCCGAAACATGAAGTGACGGCTATCATGACAGCAGGGCCGGAATTATTGGAAGCGTTGAAACAAACGAATGTCACCAATATGGGGCCATCACAGCACTTTGCACAGATGGATACCATTATCAATACGGTCAATGGTGAGACCAATCTTAGCATTACTCCCGGTCAGGTAGTAGAAATCAAAGGCGTTAATCTTTCAGTGTTGGGCGAGAATTCGTCGGTCGGCATTTATTTGCAGGAAGCCGGAGCTGACGAGTCAACGCGTATTAAAGTCGTTACACTACTCAATAACGAGCCGAAGCGCCTGCTGTTTATGATTCCGTCGGCAGTTACCAGAAACAAAAACTACCAGATCGTACATGTTTCGCAAGCCGGTGCCAGCAAAAGCAAGAGCGGTACGTTACTGAAAGAACCGCGTACCGAATTAAGTATCTCACTGAAAGCCACCGACGGAACTCCCGTCAACCAAGGTGGTGGCAATGTTGGTGACGATGACCGTCCGGTTATCGAATAAACAGACCTTCCCGTTGGGGTGTATGCCCCAATGGGAACTGGGGTACCTACCCCAACGAGGGATGGGGGTATCACCCCAATGGGAGGTGGGGCATACCCCCAGCGGGAAGTAGGACACCTGCCCCAAAAAGAATAACAACACTATTATTAATATGCATATGAAACAACTTTTACTAAAAGGTATGGCAACCAGGTTACTAGGTGTCTTGGCTGCTTTTTTTATGATGGTCGCAGTGCAAGGTATGGCACAGGAGAAAATGTTGGTGGGAAGTTCGTCTGCCGGAAGCGGAGCCGATAAGGCTGTATCTAAACTTGTATTGCCTGTAAATAAGCTGGGACAAATTCCGCTCGAATCATCCAAACGAAAAGTTCAGACTCGTGCCGGTGGTAATGTCCTGAAAATAACCTCTGGCGGAGTCGATACAGAATATGCTGATTGGTCGACAGCTATGCAGGCCTTGGAGAGCGGGGATAAAATTACGTTATTGTCAAAAGTAATACTCTATGAAGCTGCCGGAGATAAAATGCCGGATAAACCTTGTACAATAGATGGAGGAAACAATACATTAGAATTTAATACAAACGGATTCGCAGGTAGTTGTAGTTTACGGGAAGGCATTGCATTTCAAAATATACATTTGGATGCCGGAGCTATTGTAGCCAACGGAAAAAGCATTGTATTTGATACAGGTGTTACTGTGGCTGATAATTGTGATGTATATGGAGGGGGATCTCTTGATACGAATGTGGAAAATACATCTATAACCATTAAAGCCGGAGCAACTTTGAGTGACGTATATGGCGGAGGATATGCCGGAAAAGTAACAAGTAATACGAATATTGTTGTTGAAGGAGGAAAGGTCACTACTATTTTCGGTGGAGGATATGATAGGGATGCTGTTGTCGAGGGATCTACGAATATAACGATAAAGAATGTAACTTCTATTTCTACTGTTTATGGAGGAGGATATTATACCCCGGTGAAAGAAACTGCAAATATAAAGATTGAAGGAGGTAGTATAGATTATATAATCGGTGGCGGCGGCAACGAATCCGCAACCTGTAAGAATACTAATCTTATAATTAACGGTGGGTCTTTCGGACAAAACATTCAGGGTTATAGATATAATGTAATGGGAGGAGGATATTCGGCTCCTGTTACCGAAAAGGCAAAAGTCACGATAAGTGATGGAATATTCAATTGCTTTGTAACGGCCGGAGGAGGATTTGATAATGTAACCACTGCTACCTGTGGCAGTACCGAATTGAATATAACCGGCGGAACATTTTACAAATGGACGTATGGCGGTGGCTGGGAGTCACCTGTTTTGGGGACGGCTACAGTTAAGGTGAGTGGCTCTCCAAATCTAATTACTTTGTGTGGAGGAGGTGTTCGGTCTACAGCTTCCTGTAACAAAACAGAGGTCACTGTTTTAGGAGGAGAATTTGGAGGCCATGTTTTTGGCGGAGGTGAAAACGGCGATGTCATTAAAGATACCTATGTTTCCGTAACGGGAGGAACAATTCAGTACTATGTTTTTGGTGGTGGCTCGCAAGGGCAAGTGTTGGGTAGTACGAAAGTCGTAATTGATGGAGCTACTATGACGGCAGAAGGCCATGTTCTCGGTGGTGGCTGGGGAGATGATTATTTGGATGACGGATATAGTCCGGACAATGGTCGTGTTGGCAACTCTAATATAACAATTAATAATGTCAAAGGTGACAATATATTATATGTATATGGTAACGGGTTTTGTTCAAGCGTAACAAATAATATTAACATCACCGTTAATGGTGGCAAGAAGATCAGTTTGTCAGGGCTCTACTCTGATCAGAATTATGCATTGAGTGCCGGTGGAGATCTAAATCTGGTTTTGAACGGTGGAGCAATCTCTTTGACCAGTTTGGTTGTAAATGATCTAATGAAAGAAAATACGATTGGCGGGAAAGCAACCATAACGGTATTGCCTGATATTGATGCGACTAATTTAACAGATATCAGCTCCGGTAATCCTTCGACAGGGGTATTGAAAGATGCTACTTTTGTTTTTAAAGATTGCGGAACATCGAGTGCCCCTTTCGAGATACTCTACAATTTGCAAGGTTTTACTACTGTTAAACTTGATAATTCATTTGTGAAGAGTAAAATCAAACAAAGCCCTGCACAAAGTCCTGCAATATTTGTAGACACGAGTAAGTCGAATACTTTTATTGGTAGCGGTTGGTGCGAACCGGTTAATGTCGGTGCTATCCCTTCTAATGTGGATGCAATAAACGACATGAAAACAATATTTACATTGGCTGCTAGTGATTTAGTGGATGAAGATGTGTTTAAAGTCTATCCTGCCAGTTTGGGTTCCTTCTATTTTTTCAGAGTGGGTAACACCTATCGGGCGATGCTGGGTAAGAATGATGATTTATTTAGTACGATTACTATCGATGAAGGCATTACCAACGAAACCTTGTCTGTTCATTGGAAGGATACGGAGTTGATTAATGGCGATAAAGCCCCATTCCGTACATTTAGTTCTTTGTCATCAATCAGCGAACTGACCATAGAAGCTTTGCCGGATGAGGGTTGTAACCTGAAGGAAGGATCAATAAAGGTCTACAAGACCGGTGACGAGAATACGCCTGTGGAATTGAAAGAGGGCAATACATTTACTTTACCAGAGTACAATGTGACTGTTACAGCGGAGTTTGAAAAGATACCGTATGTACCCGAGCCCGAACCTACCCCTACTGTCTTTTACACAGTCGGTATTCCTTCCGTAGAAGGCGCTACCACCGATCCAGTTGCGGGTGATTATGAGATCCAAGCCTGGGACAGCTTCCGTTTCTACCTGACATTGGATAAAGACTATGACCAATCCGAACCGATCGTTACAACCGATCGTGGCGAGACGCTTGCACCTCGTACAAGTGATGGCGCTTACATCGTGAAGTATGTTCGTTCGGATGTGGAAATATTTATCGACGGCATCGTGAAGAATCCTGATCCTGTTGCCAATGCCGAGATCGAGTCGGGCACAAAAGCCTGGGTAAGCAACCACCGCTTGTTTATCCGTACCGATAAGGCAGAAAATGTATTTATCTATACCTTTGGCGGAGAGTTGAGGAAAACATTCCGGTCAGCGGGAGGTGAAGAACAGATCCCGTTATCTTCCGGTACTTATATCATCCGCATCGGAGAAGATGATTTCAAGGTGATTTTATAATGATAACCAGTAGAGGTTATCCCATGGGGGCGGTTTATGAACCGCCCTCTTTTTGTTTAGTAGGTTCAATTATTTGCCATTCGCCTTTTTTATCAGAGCCGGTACGAACTAGAACATTGAGTTGTTTGAGAGAATCTATATCCCTTCGGATAGTCTTTCCGCTAACGTTTAGTACTTCTGATAATTGCTGAATTGTAACAGTTGAGTTTGCTTGTATCAGGTGTAAGATTTGCTTTTGACGTTCCGTTATATTTACAGGGACATTTACAGGGACATTTATTGTAGATACGCTTTCCTGATCTATTGAAATCTGATAATTATGAATCATTAGTTCCAGATTGCGAATATGTTCATCCAGCATATAATTACGGAATATATCCATATCATCACTTTCGCGAGTGGCAATAAGGGCTTCTATATACTCCGCTTTGCGTACTCTATCTATTTTAGTAGGGATCAAGCCAAATTCAAATTGTAGCTGATTCATTAGTAACCTGGACATTCTGCCGTTTCCATCCGCCCAAGGGTGAATGGTGACCAGATGGAAATGGGCATCAAAACTTAGTATGTAAAGTTGTATGAGATTTAGTTGGTCCGCATTTTTCCGTTGTTGGTTTAACAGCTCACAGAACTCTGCAAGTTTTATCGGTATTTTGGTATAATTCATGTAGGAACGACCGCCTACGCCGGCTGTTACATTGAGTAATCGCAAATCACCATTGGTTGATGAAAAAGTTCCTAAAGCTGTATTATAAGTTGATCCTGTATTGCGCATTACTATTGACGATAACTGTTTTAATAGGTCAATAGTAATATCTGTATGTGATTTCGCATAGGCTATGCTTTGTTCATAGGCGGTTTTTAAGTCCAGATTCATCAATTGTTCAGCTATGGTACGTCCTTTTGCACTGATACCTTCATCGAATAATAATTGGTTTTCAACCTCGGTTACAGTCGAACCTTCAATTGCAGTAGAGTGGGTAATAAGAGAGTAGAGATAGAATTTCTCATAATCTATCTGCTGATCGATACCCAATTGCTTGAATTGGGCTGTGAGTGTTATTAATCTTTGTTCTTTATTTGTCATGATGTATGTCAGATACTTTTATGGTTATCTGACATACGCAAATATACAATATTTAGTCTGTTATTCAATCTTTCGGGAAGGCTATTTACAATTTCGGCCTATAAAACAACTCGCTCAACGTATAAGAAATCGTTAACCCGAAGACATCCTTTCCGAATATATTATTTTTCAGTTGGGTGCAGTCGTAATAGAAAGCGGCGTTGAGCTGGCCGTTTAAGACGGGCAATCCCAGGCCGGCACTCAGGCGGTAGGCGTAACCGGTCTGCCCGCTTACCTGCAAATAAGGCGTGGAGAGGTTTACTCCAGCTTTGTAAGTGACACGTTTCCAGTAGCTTCCCGTTGAATAGCCGTTGGGAAAATAACAGACGCCCAGCTTTAGCTCGTGTGCGTCTCTGAACTTCACCCGGCTGTCTCCCGACGAAAGACTGCTGTATCGCTGGAACTGATAATCAAAAGCATACGTCCATTTCTTGTAAGCCAGCGAACCGCCTACTCCGGCATATTGCGGCAGGTATTGGGTCGTGCTTCTCTCGCTCTGCTCCGTCTCGCTGCTGCCGTAAGTGATGGCGGTCGAGTTGCTCATCTTCATCTTTTGCTTGTAGCCATAAACAGCGCCGGCTGTTAGCGATAGGTCGCGGCTGAGCTGGCGATGGTATTGCAATCCAAAGTCGGCATAAAACGCCTGTGTGTACATTCTGTTTTCAACTGAGATGCTGCTCTGGCTTTCTATCAGCTTCGTATTGCCGAAGATGTAACTCAGGTTGATGCCCACCGAAAGGTTCTTGCTCAACAAAAATGCATTGGTCAGATATACTTTTGACAGTCCGCCGTAGCCTTCAAACGTACTGGTGTAATAGGAGCCGGGAGCACCTTCCAGCTCTTCCGTACTCTGGAAATAATAGCCGACCGACGAATAAGGCGTCAGTCCGGCAGCCATATACCAGCGTGGAATGATGCGTCCGGCCAGGGTAAATGCCGATACATTTCCGGTAAAGGCATGGCTGCTGCCACTTTTCGATTGGTACGATTCGCTTTTCAGGAAGGCGGATGTTTCGGCAAACAACCGCAGACTGTCGAGCCCGGTCAGCCCCGCCGGATTCTCCGTATTGAGCAACCAGCTGCCCCGCATACCCGTCGATACGCCGCCCATGGCAGAGTTTGAACCATATAACCCAGTCACAATCTCGCCAATCCCGAACATCGAGTAGGGCGACGAGGTCATGATGTTCTGTGCGTTGGCGGTTGCCGTAAGTAAAAGTAAAAGGGTCAGATGCTTAATAACTTTCATATACTTTGTAAATTAGCCATAAAGCAATTGGCGCGCGGCCCTGCTGGTCGCCGAATGTCAGGTTGCGGAATGTCATTGTATAGACGTCTTCGGGAAATACCAGTTGCAGGTTGTGCTTGTACATGCCGAAAGTACCCAGTTCCTGCTGCATAAAGTCGGTGATGTCGAAGTAGTAATAGGTCTCTTCGTCGTACGTATCGTTCTTTATGAGTGTTCCGCTTTGCACTTCTTCCCCCAGATAGTCGGTTACCGCATCCATAATGACATTATTCTCGTCGGCGATATAGAGATAGATATCCGGCAAGGCGTTTGTTGCCGAGAACGTGCCCGGTTCTGGGTAAATCCTCAGATAGGCACTTTCGATAGTTACCTTTTCGCCCTGCATGAGTATGTTATTCAGATAAGGAAACTCTAACCGGCTATACCATCCCAAGCCACCGAACAGTACGCCCCGGTTATCCAACCCGGTAGACGGTATCTCTTTTTGTCCCACAGGGTAAGCTTCCATCGCTGTGCCGCTCCGGTCGTGGTCGATATGGTTGAACTGGGTTGTCGTATTGGGCGCGAAAGTCAGTTCCTGCTCGTTTTCCTTCTCATCTATAATATGGTAATGGAGCACGAGGGTTGCCGAAGTATCTGCCACCTGAAGGGTAACCAGCGGCTGGCTGCCTGTCCCGTCGGGTATCACGACAAGCCCTTTGAAATAATCCTCGAAATACTCGGATGTCATCTGGTCGTCGCGCTTGTGAAAGCGGGTCAGGAAATCCTGTCCCATTTCGTCGGGCAAACGCGCTTCTACCCGCTCATCGCTATTCGGACGGGGCAGGAATGTGTGATTGGCAAGTGCTTCCGGCTCGTAAGCAAAAGAAGATGAGTTGTAAAGATAGTCGTTATCGTTCAACCGGATTTTCTCCGTTAGTTTGTGCACACTGAAACCGATTGGTTGCAAAGTGTCACCTATATAATATCCCTGATAACGAAATGAGAGGATGAGGGAGTCGAGTACGACGGTCTCGTCGATGTCGGTACTGTATGACGGGCAGTTATACGAAATATAACTTGATGCGGTAATCTTGCCCCATATCGGATGCGTGTACTCTCCCAGCATGGCTATCGATTTGCCGGAAGTCTCCAACGAGTCGATCAGCAGGGTGGTGACGGTTATCGTACTGGTGTCGGTACTGATGTTGCGAAACACCGAACTGACCAGATTGTTGCCATACTCATTGCTCTCGTCATAGCAGGATTGGAAAAGGCTGCCGGCGGTAGCCAGGCATATCCATAGCAGAAAAAGGCTTCTTTTCATATATATAATATTCAATTGATCGCACAAAGAACCGGATTTGGTATTTTCTGTGCAAGAATAACCTGTCAATGCCTTTGTTTTCTCTGTCAATAGCCCAATTGGGCAGATTAGCCGTCCATATCTTCTGAATAAGATGAAAAACGGCTTTCACCTTCCATAATTATCCGTTCATCGGATAAGAATCCCCGTTTGTCGATTTAATTTGCCCGGGTTCTGAATACTTTATTCTTTTGCATTCGTAAAACAGTAACACGTTATATGATGATACTAAAAAGATTATTTTTATTCCTGTTGGCCATATTCCCTTTGGTAATGGTATCTTGTGGGGATGACGATGATGGAGATTTGATAGGAAAATGGTACCGCGTATCCGACTTCGACGGCCTGGCGCGCAGCGATGCTTCTTCGTTTACGATCGGAAATAAAGGGTATCTGGTCTGCGGATACGATGGTACGAACCGGTTGTCCGACCTGTGGGAGTATGATATGGATCGCGATACCTGGACGCAGAAAGCCAATTTTCCCGGTACTGCCCGCAATGGCGGAGTGGCGATAGCTGTCGATGGCAAAGGTTATTTCGGAACCGGATATGACGGAACAAACCGATTCAGTGATTTCTGGGAATACGATCCTACCTCCAACTCTTGGACACAGAAAGCCGATTTCCCCGGTTCGGCACGCTACGAAGCGGTTGGCTTCGGTGTCGGAGGTAAAGCATATCTCGGCTGTGGTTACGACGGGAATTATCTGAAAGACTTTTATGCTTTCAATCCATCCTCCAATAGTTGGGAGCAGATAGTCAGTATCGGAGGAAGCAAACGGCGTGGAGCCACCGGTTTTGTTATCGACAACAAAGCCTACATTTGTTGTGGAACGAACAACGGCTCTTATGTGGACGATTTCTGGATGTTCGACCCTTCGACCGGGTCGTGGACGGAGCTTCGCGAAATCTCCGATACATCTGATGAAGATTATGATGACGATTATGCTATCATACGAACCAACGCGACAGCTTTTGTTGTAGACGGAGCTGCCTATCTGACCTGCGGTGAAAGCGGGGGCGTACGTTCAGACACCTGGAAATATTCTCCCTCAACCGATTTGTGGGAGAATGTAGCCAAGTTTAAAGGATCGGCCCGTACGGTCGCAGTCGCTTTCTCGAATGGCGAGAGAGGGTTTGTGGCAACGGGGAAAAGTAGCACTTACCGCTTTGATGACATTTGGGAACTTTACCCTTATGAATACGACGATGATTATTATTAAAGGTAGAAAGTCCCTGTGGGGACTGGTGCTGTTGTCGGTGCTTATTTTACTTATTTACTTCCGTCACGGAGATATGGGGTCTCCCGATGGCCGGCAACTGGAGTTGCAAACATTTCAATTGGAGGATGGTTGGGGCTATCAGATCGTGATGAATGAGAAGGTGTTGGTATATCAGCCCACCATTCCTGCAATTGATATATTAATGCCTTTCCCTGATGAGGCGGGTGCCCGCAGGATCGGTTCGCTGGTGCTGGAGCGGATAAAGGCTGATAAAGATTTTTCAATCACTATAGATGATATTAAATATTATGATTATCCGCATGATGTCCGTTGATTTATTGAACATCATATGAATGTT
>JAJPZM010000056.1 GCA_021204335.1 Parabacteroides sp.
ACTAATAAGAAACCATTGAAAATCTGATCTTTACTATATGCACATTAACTAATCATATCATCATTCGTTGGCTAAATGTTTTGCGATTTGTTTCACAACAGGTAATGCACATGCTGTTTTTTGATTAATAAACTGTTGAAAACTAACTGGATGTAGTTTCTTTCGCTTGTGCGTTCTCTCTCTTTATAAGAGACGGAATAGACAAAACATAGTATTAATATAGGGAATATGCAACGAAAGATCTGCTTTCTAATACTACTACTATCCGGTACATTTATGTTAGCTGTCAGCCAACAGACTGCATTGAAGACGAATGTTGTCTTTTGGGCAACGACGACTCCGAATGCCGGTGTGGAGGTAGGGATCGGGCGGAAGTTGACGTTGGATATATGGGGTGCCTATAATGCCTGGAAATATCCTGATGATATGAAATTAAATCTGTACCTGTTCCAACCGGAGGTACGCTATTGGTTCTGCCGCAAATTCGAAGGACATTTTGTCGGACTGCATGGCCATTACGGCCATTTCAATATCGGACAAATCCCTTTTATTTCCGGCCTGAAGGACTATGTCCTGCGGGGTAACCTATATGGCGGCGGTATCACCTACGGATACCATTGGGCTTTGGGCGAACGCTGGGGATTGGAGGCGATGATCGGGGCCGGATACGCTTCTATGGAATACGATAAACTGCGTTGTGCCGAATGCGCTGAACGGGTTGGAAGCTATACCCGCAATTATTTCGGCCCTACCCGTATAGGTTTTTCAGCCATTTACTTTTTACGCTAAGTGTCGATTTATGAAATATCTGTCTATACATATTATTATACGGTCGATCGTTTACGCGATCGGAACATACATCCTCGTGTTTCCGGCAATGGCGGATGACATCCGGATTACTCCCCGGTCGATTACCGTAGACAACGACAGCCTGCACCTGCTGCTTGAAATGGATTTGAATGCCGTCCGGGTAAATACGTTGACGTCGGTTTCTTTTACTCCGGTATTGAAGGGGATTCACAAACAGTTGGAACTCCCGCCGGTAGTAGTCAGTGGCAGTAAACGTTTTCGTTTTGAGCGAAGGGAACGGGCGCTTGCCGTAGGGAAACCGCAGCAGGCAATTCCCTACCGGGTTTTGTTGGATAACCGTAAAACTGGATCGAAGATCGTTCGTTATCAGGTCGCGGTGCCTTTTGCCGTTTGGATGGGAACTTCTTCTTTATTATTGCGTCAGGATATAAAAGACTGTTGCGACGTGCAATTGCTGGGAGTCGATACCCTGACCCGGAATATAGCGGTTACACCTGTGGCTGCTGTCGTTCCCCCAACACGTCCGTCATTGCCGGACTCGGTAACGGCCCTACTGCCGGATACTACTCGTACCCGCTCTGTTGCAGTGCGTGAACCGGCTGTCGCTATTCTGGCGGCCGCTCCCGAGAACTACGAAATGACACTCTCTATCCAGCCTCTCGCTATGGCTGACAAAACGAAACAACATGTATTGAGTACTGTGCTTTATATCGACTATCCCTTAGGAAAAGACGATGTGTATCCGGACTATAAAAATAACCGGAAAGAGATCGGGAAAGTCGATGCGATTCTGAGCCCTTTGCTGGCAGAGCGTTATTTGTAGATACGCCGTATCCGGGTGCGCGGGTATGCCTCGCCCGACGGCAGTTACCGGCATAACGAGCAACTGGCGGCCAACCGGTCGCGTCTCTTTTTAGGCTATATACGCGATGCGTACGCTCTTCCCGACCGCCTATTCGATGTTTCATCGGTGGCCGAAGACTGGAAAGGATTGGCAGAACTGCTCAACCAAACCAAGCCGCCTTACTATCAGGAGGCCCTCGATATAATCGGCACGTACGGCATTTTTGGCGGAAGAGAAAAGCATTTGATGGATTTCAGAGGGGGAATCCCCTATAAGGATATGTTGAAAAACCTGTTCCCCAGACTTCGCCGTATCGAAGTGGTGGTAGAGTATGACAGCTTGGCGGAATAATGAGGAACTGGTATGGATGGATATTATGCAGTGTACTGGCGGGACTGTTTGCTTCCTGTACGTTTGGCGACGGGCCTTCGCTCTGCCCTTATAATGTCAGGCTAGAATACTGGTATGCCGGGAGCAGTGCCGAAAATGTGCTGCCGGTGTATGTCGATAATATACGGCAATATCTGTTCGATGCGAAAGGACGGTTGCTGGCTACTGAGACCTTGCGGGGTGACAGCGTGGAAGGCTGGTCGGGCAACCTGCCGGAAGGACAATATACGATGGTGCTCTGGGGAAATCTGGGGGAGGAAACGAAAAGTTCGGTTACCGTCGTGGCGGATGCAGAGGCAACGCTTGAAGATATGTTGTTGAGTGCCGGACGGGAAGGCGTTCCACCCGGGTTCCGCGAGAATACGGAACGTGTTTATTACGGTATCGCCCGGTTGGATGTGAGTGGCGGAGCGTCGGTGCGGCAGCGTATTTATCTGCCGCATGCCCACGCAGCCCTGTCGGTAACAGTCCGTTGGATGACGGATGCACCGCCGCCCCCCGAAGGAGGCACTTACCGGATGCGAATGAAAGGAATACCGGATATATACCGGTTCGTGGGCGGGTATATATCCGGTATTCCTTCGGGTGACGGAGTATTTACGATACCTCGTATCGACGGGACGGTAACGTATCACGAAACGCGCGCGGCGATGAATTACGATGGCGAGGTGGCAGGACAGTTCGTTACTTTCCGCTATACCTCGGGTACCCATCAGATGTGGAGCCTGTGGCGCGATGGAAAGCAGATCATCAAAGAGTTCGATCTGAATACGTTCTTTCGGAAGCTGCCAATCGATATGGATACGAATATGGAGCAGGAATTTGATATTCTGGTTACGGTATATAAAGATAAAATTGTTGTGTCGCTCGCTTCGGAGTCCGATTGGGATGAAGG
>JAJPZM010000217.1:0-496 GCA_021204335.1 Parabacteroides sp.
TTTAAATATTTAATATATATCTAACTTATAGTGCTTGTGCAGGTGTTTCTGCCGGAACTTCTTCTTCAACCGGAGCATTTGCCGGCTGCTGAGCTGTACCGAAGTTAGGAGCTACCGTATTCGGGTCGATTGTTACCGCATCATTAACCTGTTGCTTGATCTCTGACTGAACAGTTGTTGTTGCTCTTGGGATAAAAGCCGTAATAACAATACTACATACAATAACAAAACCAGCCAGGCCCCATGTTGCTTTTTCCAGGAAATCAGTGGTTTTACGTACACCCATAATTTGGTTAGATGAAGAGAACCCCGAAGCCAGACCTCCCCCTTTTGAGTTCTGGATCAATACTATCAGGATCAGAAGTATTGAAGCGATCAGGATTAGAATAGAAATAAATACGTACATCTTAGTTTATTTTTTTTAGTGTTATTAATCAATTTTTCAAGATATCTGATTTGGTCTGCTAAGTAAGCATTTTTTTCTGGATAATTCATA
>JAJPZM010000217.1:506-2918 GCA_021204335.1 Parabacteroides sp.
ATTTGCAGTGCCTTCTCATATCGCCGCTGTTTAACATAAATATGGGCTAATGTCTCGGTAAAATAGGAATCATCGTCCAGAGATGGAGAGGAATCTTCTTCTATTTTCGGAGCATGCGGATGTTCGTCTTCGGATTCGGAAGATTCCGAAGATATGTTCAAACCGCTCCCCGGCGTCCGTTGTTCATCGTTCTTAATAAAAGAATCGATCAGGTCGTGATGTTGTAATTTGACAGTCGGTTCTTCTTCCGGTTTCGAATCCTTCGTCAGCGACCAGTAGATATAGTCGGACGATACGGATGGCTGAAATAACAACGCTGAATCATCGCCCTTTTGTTCTCCTTCACGTTCTTCCCGGTCGGCAAGGAAGGCTTCTATTAAAGAGAAAGTATCTGTCGTTTCCGCTTCTTCGCCGGTAGCAGTCTTTAGTTGCATGCCGTAACGTTCTCCTTCAATCAATGTGAATAATTTTTTCCTGTCGGGTATGTAAACAGCCAGATTCTTTAGTTCGGCAGCAAAACGTATATCGTTCAATACAGCCAGATTCTTTAGATAAAGCATCTTGGCTATATGGAAATAGGGATATTCATCCACAATCTGCTTAAGCTGGGGAAGTGTTTCCTTCGTCAGCAGAGAGGGATTCTCTATCAGTTGATATAAGTCGGCCGCTTTCATGATCTTACCAGTTGGCTACTGTTGCATTATAAATTTGGTCTACAATTTCTTCCAGGATAATCGGTACATATTCCGGTTCTACATCTTGAAGCATTCGAGAGGCATCAAACTCCTGATAGGCGGAGAATGTCTGTTCGAAATCTTCATCCGGGTTAGTCCGGTTGGAATAGCGGACACGTACGGTAATAGTCAGCTTAGTCTGCGAAGACCAGGCATCTTCTTTCACCGCCATAGGAGTCAACTCATAGCCGGTAATCTCGCCTTCCAGTTCCAGATCGCCGTTGTTATTAGCCAGCTGCAAACGTGTCTGGCGGATATAAATATCTTTCAGGTCCTCAGTAAATTCCTGCGAAAGAGGAGCGTACACCAAAGGCGCCTGATTGGGAAAATCTTTAATTGTGATAGTCTTCACCTTATCATAGTCAATGGAAGCCCCATTGAACTTGTAGGAGATAGAGCAAGCGGTTAAAACTACTCCGAGCAGCATACCGCAAAGCCAGACTACATTTTTCTTCTGCATATTATTCCAAATTATATTCTTTAATCTTTCTGTAAAGAGTGCGTTCCGATATCTTCAGATCGGCAGCCGCATTCTTACGGCGCCCGTTATGTTTTTCCAGGGCCTTGCGGATCATCTCTTTTTCAACATCTTCCAATGACAGGGATTCTTCCTCTTCCACCGTTTCGACCTCCTGGATAGGTGCTGCATGCATCGGATGAACCGAATGTGTCGGACGAATCGGATGCGTATAGGTTGTCTCTTCGGCAACCGGCATCTGTATATTCCCCCCCATAATGTCATGAACCAACTTTTTCAGCTCGTTCACGTCTTTCTTCATATCGAAAAGTACCTGATACAGGATTTCGCGTTCACTATTGAAAAACTTCTGGTCGGTTTCCTGCTGTTTGACCAGCACCGGATATTTCTCGACATTCAGATCCGGCAGATAAAGACGCAGCACATCGGCTGTTACATCCCGGTTTTCCTCAATCACGGAGATACGTTCGGTAATATTCTTGAGCTCACGCACGTTTCCGGGCCAACGATAAGAGGTTAGTAACTGGCGGGCATCATCATCGAGACGAATCGGCGGCATCCGGTACTTTTCAGCACAATCGCCTGCAAATTTACGGAACAGAAGGATGATATCATCCGGCCGCTCACGCAAAGGCGGTATCTGGATAGGTACCGTATTCAAACGATAAAACAAATCTTCCCGGAATTTACCTTCGGATACTGCCTGCGTCAAATTGACGTTGGTAGCTGCAACGATGCGCACATTCGTCTTTAAGACCTTGGAAGAACCTACTTTGATAAATTCGCCCGTCTCGAGGACACGCAGCAAACGGGTCTGTGTCGGAGTAGGCAACTCCCCTACTTCATCCAGGAAAATAGTGCCGCCGTCCGCCACCTCAAAATAACCCTTACGGTCTGCCAATGCACCGGTGAAAGAGCCTTTTTCATGGCCGAATAACTCCGAATCGATCGTTCCTTCCGGAATGGCACCGCAGTTCACGGCTATATATTGCCCATGCTTACGCGGACTGTTCTGATGTATGATCTGTGGAAATGTTTCTTTACCAACTCCACTCTCGCCGGTAATAAGAACAGACAAATCGGTCGGAGCCACCTGCAAAGCCACATCGATAGCCCTGTTCAAGGCCGGGCTATTTCCTATAATTCCAAAACGTTGCTTTATTTGCTGGACGTCAAGTTTTATCATCATATCTATTGAAT
>JAJPZM010000105.1 GCA_021204335.1 Parabacteroides sp.
CTGATAATGTTTTCTGCTTGCAGAGAGACATCGCCGGTTATCTCTTTAGCCGGGGAATGGCAATTTGCAATGGACAGCACAGATGTCGGAGTGACAGAAAAATGGTTTGAACGCACATTTTCCGATAAAATCCAATTACCAGGAACAACAGATGAAGCCGGATACGGTATTCCCAACAGCTTGCCGCCTTCAATCGGTAAACCGCAGATCCTTCACCTCACCCGTAAAAACAGTTATGTCGGAGTGGCATGGTACTCGCGTGAAATCGATATTCCGGCAAACTGGAAAGACAGGCCGGTCGAATTAAAACTCGAACGTGTTATCTGGCATACTTCCGTTTGGATAGACGGTAACCCTGTTCCCGGATATAACGAAAGCCTGATCAGTCCGCATTATTTTGATCTGACGGAACATCTGACACCGGGCAAACACCGACTGACGATTCGTGTAGATAACCGCAAACAATATGATATTTCCGTAAATGATATGGCACATGCTTATACTAACGAAACACAGATTATGTGGAACGGAATTATAGGCGAAATCTCTCTTACCGCAAAAAACAGCCTATCCATCGACAATGTGCAGGTATATCCTGACGTTTCAAACGGGAAAGTCCGTATAAAGGGAACCGTTTTCAACCGCGGAGAAGCAACAGAGGGAACAGTTACCGCAAAGATTATAAATAATAAAAGTGGATTTGCTAAAAATTTACCGAAGAAAAAGTGGATTTATCTAATGGCAAAAACACCGTAAATTTAACGTGTACACTCGATGACTCTATAGAAAAATGGAGTGAATTTAATCCGGTACTCTATAAAGCGGATTTAAAAGTGGATGCAGGTTCGGCAAATGCAACAGGAAGTGCAACGTTTGGTATGCGCGAATTCAGCAAAAGCCAATCGGACCTGCTGCTGAACGGAAAGAAAGTATTTCTACGCGGTACGCTCGAATGTTGTATTTTCCCACTTACCGGCCGTCCGCCGATGGAGCCGGAAGGTTGGGAAAAAGTATTCCTTACGGCCCGCGAATGGGGATTGAATCATCTGCGTTTCCACTCCCGGTGTCCGCCTGAAGCCGCTTTTCAGGTAGCCGACTCTCTGGGTTTTTATCTGCAAGTGGAGTTGCCGTTATGGTCGGTTACATTGGGGCAGGACAAGGCCACCTATCAATTCCTATATGATGAAGCCGACCGTATTCTTTCCGAATATGGCAATCATCCTTCTTTCTGTTTTATGAGTTTAGGCAACGAGCTTCAGCCTAATTTTAATTTCCTCTCTGAATTACTTGCGTATGTAAAGGATAAAGATTCGCGTCATTTATATACAACCACCTCTTTTACCTTTGAAAGAGGACATGGCGACTGGCCCGAACCGAACGACGACTACTTTATCACGCAATGGACAAAAAAAGGCTGGGTACGCGGACAAGGTGTATTCGACACTGAATCTCCGAGTTTCGACAAAGATTATGCCGCATCGGTCGAAGGAATGCCGGTTCCACTGATCACCCATGAAATCGGACAGTATTCTGTTTATCCGAATCTAAAAGAAATTAAGAAATACACAGGCGTACTCGACCCTCTAAACTTTAAAGGAGTAAAACAAGAGCTGAAAAAGAAAGGACTACTCGATAAAGCCGACGATTATCTGAAAGCATCCGGCTACCTGGCATCCCTTCTTTATAAGGAAGAAATTGAACGTGCGATGAAAACTGCTGGTTGCAGTGGCTTCCAGTTATTGGACCTGCATGATTTCCCCGGACAGGGAACTGCTTTGGTCGGACTACTGGATGCTTTTTGGGATAGTGAAGAGGTGACAGATGCAGCCACTTTCCGCCAGGCATCCTCTCCGGTAACGCCTTTGGTCCGTTTCCCGAAAGCCGTATATACGAATAATGAGACCTTTACGGCTTCCATCGAAATAGCCAACTTTACCGACCGGGAACTGAAAGATCAATCTATCTCCTGGTCCATGAAAGATGAGTTCGGGAAGGAAATCGGAAAGGGGACGATTACCAGTCCGGTACTTTCCATCGGTCTGAATAAATTACCGGAAACAATATCCAGTCCGTTAACAAATACGGATGTTACACGTATGACTTTATCGCTTTCACTGGATAATACTCCTTACAAAAATGAATGGAGTATTTGGGTATATCCGGCCCGGTTAAATCCGGATAAAGGAGACATAGTCGTTACCCGCAATTTAGCAGAGGCACAACAGGCATTGGCCATCGGGAAAAAAGTCTTGTATAACCCGGATTATAAGAAAACAGCCGGTTTAGAAGGCAAATTTGTTCCTGTATTCTGGAGCCCGGTGCACTTCCCGAAGCAAGCCGGTTCGATGGGTATTTTATGTGATGCATCCCATCCGGCATTCACCCATTTCCCGACAGGTAATTACACCGATTGGCAATGGTGGTCTTTACTAAAACAGTCGAAGACAATCGTGACAGACAGCCTGCCGGCTGTAACTCCTTTGATCGAAGTTGTCGATAATTTCGTCAACAACCGCCGATTGTTTAACTTGTTTGAGGCTAAAGTCGGAGAAGGCAAATTGATTGCCTGTTCGATGGATTTACTTGCAGATTGGGAGAAACGTCCGGAAGCCCGCCAGTTATATTATAGTTTGCTTGAATATATGAAAAGTGATGCATTTAATCCATCTTCTCTGATGGAAACAAATGTTTTATCCCGTTTACTTACTGCCGGAGTATCCTCAGGAGCGAGTAGACCGGAAGATATTTATTAATACTCAACCTATTCGGCAACCCGTTTGCCGAATGGTATTATTTATAATCAAATACCGTTGTATTTTAATTATATAATCC
>JAJPZM010000434.1 GCA_021204335.1 Parabacteroides sp.
TCCGACTTCAAATCCAGAATTTATAATAGGACATTATGCGGATAATCATTTTTCTTTATTAACGATACCCATACCTTTACCTATCCGCGTATCGAAACCGATCAGGAGGGGCAATTCCCCTTTAGTGAGAGCCAATTCTACCTGTTGCTGGATATGCAGCTTGGCGGAAGTTGGGTGGGTGCGGTCGATCCGGAAGACCTATCTGTCGAAATGGAGATAGACTGGGTACGCTTTTATCAGAAGTAAAAAGAGATACGTATAAATAAATTAATCGTACTCTTTAAAATAAACATCGTATCTTTGGCGTTTGTTATACGACTAAAGATACGATGCTATGTTAGATGTTCAAGCTATCCGGAAGGATTTTCCTATTCTGGAACATAAGATATACGATAAGCCGCTTATTTATTTCGATAATGGCGCTACTACACAGAAGCCTCGCTGTGTGGTCGAAAAGATTGAAAGCGGTTATTATAATGTAAACGCCAATATACACCGCGGCGTCCATTTCCTGAGCCAGGCGGCAACCGAAGCGCACGAGGAGGCGCGCAAAACTGTGCAATCGTTCCTGAATGCACGTTCTTCCAACGAAATTATCTTTACCCGGGGCACTACGGAAGCGATCAACCTGGTGGCTTCGAGTTTTACTGACGAATGTATGTCGGCCGGTGACGAGGTGATCGTGTCCGTTATGGAGCATCATTCCAATATCGTTCCCTGGCAGATACAGGCGGCGCGTAAGGGGATAGCGTTGAAAGTGATTCCGATGAATGAGAAGGGTGAATTGCAGATGGATAAGTTTCGCGAGTTGTTCTCGGAACGGACCAAGCTGGTTTCGGTCACGCATGTATCCAATGTGCTGGGGACGATCAATCCGGTAAAAGAAATAATCGAAGAAGCGCATAAGCGGGATGTTCCGGTGTTGATAGACGGGGCTCAGGCGGCACCTCACCTGGCGGTGGACGTGCAGGATCTGGATGCTGAATTCTATATTTTCTCCGGCCATAAGATTTACGGACCGACGGGTATCGGCGTATTGTACGGAAAAGAGGAATGGTTGGACAGGCTTCCTCCGTATCAGGGAGGAGGAGAGATGATCTCGACAGTTTCATTCGAGAAGACAGTGTTCAACGAATTGCCTTTCAAGTTTGAAGCCGGTACGCCCGATTATATCGGCAGCACTGCTCTGGCAGAAGCCTTGCGCTATGTGAACAATTTGGGAATGGAGAATATCGCAGCTTACGAAGACGGTTTGTTGCGCTATGCCATCGAGAAGCTGAGTGCCATCGAAGGGATGCGTATTTTCGGGCAGGCAGACCATAAGGGGGCGGTGCTTTCGTTTTTGGTGGGGAATATCCATCATTATGATATGGGGATGTTGCTCGACCGCCTGGGTATTGCCGTCCGCACAGGTCATCATTGCACCCAGCCTCTGATGCAGGCGCTGGGCATCGAGGGGACGGTTCGTGCTTCATTCTCGTTTTATAATACGAAAGAGGAGATCGATACGTTTGCCGCCGGCATAGAGCGGGTAAGGAAAATGTTTTAAAAAGTAGCCTATGTTATATTATCTGAAGAAATATCCGATATCACTGGCAATCATTGCTGTCGTTATTTATCTGTCGTTTTTCAAACCGCCTTCTGTGGAGATCGGGAAGATACCGGGGATAGATAAAGTGGCGCATGTCTGCATGTATGCCGGTTTGTCGGGGGTGCTTTAGCTGGAATTCTTGCGCAATCACCGGAAGTACGACGATGTGTTGTGGCATGCCTGGATCGGGGCTGTGCTTTGTCCGATCCTGATGAGCGGCGCCATCGAATTGCTTCAGGAATACTGTACTACCTACCGGGGAGGCGACTGGTTCGACTTCCTGGCAAATATAACCGGCGTCGCCCTGGCGACTTTGTTTGCCAATTTCGTGTTGCGTCCCTGGATGATGAAAAGAAAATAACAAATTAGAAACTATGCTACTCCCTTATTTAGAAGCTAACCGGATAGAAGCCGGGTGTGATGAAGCCGGACGCGGGTGCCTGGCGGGTTCGGTGTTTGCAGCTGCCGTTATCCTTCCGGCTGATTTTAAGAATGATGATTTGAACGACAGCAAGCAGTTGAGCGAAAAGAAACGCTATGCGTTGCGTCCCATTATTGAACAGGAGGCGATTGCTTGGGCGGTAGGTATAGTTACCCCTGAGGAGATAGACAAGATAAATATATTGAAAGCTTCTTTCCTTGCCATACATCGGGCTATCGACCAGTTGAAAGTAAAACCGGAGCATCTACTGATAGACGGCAATCGTTTTACCCCATATCCCAGTATCGGCCATACGACAGTTGTGAAAGGTGATGGCAAATATCTGAGCATTGCCGCCGCTTCCATCCTGGCAAAAACATACCGCGACGATTATATGAATGAATTAGCCGAAGAATATCCGGCCTATCACTGGATCGACAATAAAGGTTATTCTACCAAAGCACATCGCGAAGCTATTCGTGCCTGTGGCATCACCCCTTATCACCGCAAAACATTTACTTTGTTGCCGGAACAATTAACGCTGGATTTCTGAAAAAAACATTTAACTCTGCTATTTTCTCCAAAAATATGCCTGCTTTTTTCTGAATAATGAATAAAATTGACAGAGTTCGTAGAGAACTATGTCAATTAGGGGTAAAAAGGGGGTGCTTTCGTTAAAAGGTTTAACAACTATCTTTCTGATTAATTTATTTTTACGTCAAAGTATGTTGTTTTTATTAAAAATAGTATATTTGCACACTGCTATGTCGACATAGTTCTCTACGAACTCTGTCAAAC
>JAJPZM010000364.1 GCA_021204335.1 Parabacteroides sp.
TTTTTACCGAAATAAACAATAGCTAAAGGGGCTATCCACTTTTTGGACAGTCCCATCAGCTGGTCAAAACACATTGCTATCATGACTAAATGCAAGAACACCCGGGAGCGTCAATTTTATATTCTGGCTACTAAAAAGTACGGGTGGACAAAAGATTTGCTTATCAATAAGATTGAGTTACAGACATTCGAAAAATACCTACTTGGACAGACCAATTTTGATACGACATTACCCGAAAAGATAAAGAACCAGGCAATATTAGCCGTAAAAGATGAATATTCGTGGGGATTTACCGGCTTGGATAATGAGTATTCGGAAGAAGAATTGGAGCAGTCTATCATTAAAAATATCAGGGCTTTCCTTATTGATTTTGGCGCGGATTTTTCATTTATAGGAAATCAATATCGGCTTGTAGTAGATGACAGGGAATATTTTATCGATTTATTATTATACAACAGAAGGCTGCAGGCAATGACGCCGTAGAATTGAAGATCGGTGAATTTAAGCCTGAATATAAGGGTAAAATGGAATTTTACCTGAATGTATTAAATGATACGGTAAAATTGCCGCATGAAAATCCTTCAATCGGCATAATTATTTGTAAGTCGAAAAGCCGTATGATTGTTGAGTATGCTTTGAAAAGCTCCAACTTGCCTATTGGAGTTGCCACGTATGATCTTTCATCCAAGTTGCCGGAAGCCTATAGGGAATTTCTTCCGGATACAGATACTATTGCCGAGAAGTTGACGATTTTAATGAACTTGTAACAGTTTTGAAAGTAGATGGTCGAAAAGAGCCATCTCAAGATGCCCGACATAGAACGCTGTTTGGGACAGAAAATAAGGGAAGTTATCGCTTCCCTTATTTCTTTTTCCTCTTAATCCGCGCTCTCGATCAGCGGGCGATCGTCGTCGCCATCCGTTTTCTTGCGGGGCGCTTTGCTGCGCTGGTTGTAGGCGGTGACGGTTTCCGAGATCGGCTGGTTCAGGTTGTCGATGAACGTGGCGGCCTCTGCCGAGGGCTTGGCCACGCTGAACGATTGTGCCAGCATCACCACGTCGTCGTACTGCTCGTCGAGACGTTTACGTATCGCTGCGCCACTTTCCATTTTGTTGGCCGCGCGGCTCTGCGTACGTTTAGAGGTGAGTGCGTCGTAGGCATCATTTTCTTTCTCAAGTTCGGCCAGGTAAGCATCGAGTCCGAGGGTGGAGACGTAGGGGTGTTCTCCTCTTTTCTCAAATCGATCAGCAGACCCCGAATAGCGACTGTCTCCTGGGCTACCGGCAGGCGGGCGACTCCGATATAAGGTTTGATTACTTTGTAAAGGTATTTACCGGCATCGCGTTCGGCTTCGAGCGGCAGGGTTCCGGCACGCGAGATGCGGGTGGTGATGTAGATGGCCAGGTTATCGCGGTTGGCTTCGTGCTTGGCAGCTTCTTCCGTTTCCTGCGAGATGCGGCTTTCGTTTACAACGTCGGCCAACAGCATCAGATCGTTTTCCATCGTTTGCAGAAACTCGGCCGACAGCCCGATTGCGGGTGCGCCGTTAGCCAGTGCGTTGAAGTTGAGCGATTCGATGATGGGGCGGTCGTCGTCATCGTCGTCCGGTGCCGTCGATACAAGGTTCAGAACGGAGTTGAGATAGGCCAGGTATTCGGCGTTGTTGAAAATAGAAAGCGGGAGAGTCTTGATTTTTGTGAATGTTCCCATGATTTAGATTTTTAAGAATGTTAAACGTTTGGCAATGTAAGCATTAATTTTCATAGAGAGTTTGATTTCCACTTTTATTTCATGTAGAAATGGCTTTTAGGCCTAAGAAATGCCGGTCAAATGGTGAAAGTTGATCTTTTAGGCCTAAAAGATACCTTTTCACTATTTAAAATAGGTTTCTTAGGCCTAAGAGACGGCTTTTCACTGTTTAAAGTTCACTTCTTAGGTCTAAGAGATGGCTTTTCACCGTTTAAAATTGACTTCTTAGGTCTAAGAGATCAACTTTCACCATTTGACCGGCATTTCTTAGACCTAAGAGAGGTTCTTTTCACTTGTTGGAGCCTTTTTTTCTTTGGGAAATTGTTTCACAAGATATTCCAAATTAAAAATATGACGTTCATATTCCGTTTGCATCTTTCTGATAATCGAACTGGCAGATGCCATTTGCGTAAGGAATTGTAAATGTCTACCTAAAGAGGCATTCATCTCTAATCGGTCTTTCTTGGGGATAGAATCCTGTACGGTATAGGTGGCGCAAGCCATTTGTATTTCCAGTATACCATCGCCCCATTTATGTTGCGTAAAATGGCCTATAACTCCGAGGTTTTTCTCCAACTCTCCGCGGAGTATATTCAATACTTCAAAGTCACTGCGCTTGGAGGAACATGCGCTCGGATAAATCAGACGAGCCATTTTGATATAAAAATCTTTTAGTTCCTCTTTGGAAAGAGGAGAGGGGTTTCCACTTAACTTTTGAAAGTCCTCACTTTCTTGGATAGTCAACAAATCTGTTTCCATAATTATTAATACTAATGCGATGAAGGCGAAGATTTTCTGAATATAAGAGCGGTTCCGCCTGTCCCGTTGCATTTCACCATTAATCTTGAAGGCAGTAGATGCATTAACATTCTACACGGGGTGCGGAACCGCCATATAGAATGTTCGTAAGCGGGCATAAAAATGCCCGCTACGATAAAAGGCGGGTTTCCACCTTCAAGATATTTATGAAATGCACGACAAATATACGGTAATAATTAAAATGATTATCCGCATAATGTCCTATCATAAATTCTGGATTTGAAGTCGGAGTTAT
>JAJPZM010000386.1 GCA_021204335.1 Parabacteroides sp.
TAACAAGAAGGATAACCTAATCTAAATTAATTCTAATAAAATTAAAAACTATATCTTAATAACAGGGTTCACTTAGAAAAGTTCAACAACCCTGTTTATTTTTATTTCTTTCACAAAATAAAGATCGTGCGAGACCAGCAGCATCGTACCGTTATAGTCCTTTATTGCTGCGGTTATTATATTAACACTCTGAATATCCAAATTGTTTGTGGGTTCATCTAAAATAAAGATATCCGGCGTACTGTTGCTAACCATTAAACAACAGATAGTTAATCTCATCTTTTCTCCACCGCTTAATTTGTAACAGGTCTTATCCCAGGTAGCAGCCGGAAAGAGAAAACGGCTCAGAATCATTTTTAACTCATGTTCAGGTTTGGCAAACAGATTATATTTCTCTAATTGCTCAAAAACCGTCAAGTGAGGTTGCACGATCGAATATTCCTGATCGATATATACGAACTTAAAATCGGCACGTTCAATAGAACCTTCTGTCGGTTCCAGCTCACCCAGAATCAATTTCAGCAATGTCGTCTTTCCCGATCCATTGTTGCCACTGAACTGAATACGGTCGCCACTTCTTATTTGCAGGTTTAGCGGTTCTTTCCATAAACAGCCGGGGCCATATCCAAAGTTCATATCCTTAACGGTTATCAATATTTTACCGAAATGAAGATCCGGCGAATTAAAATCCGTTTTCATCTGCCTCATATCCGGTAAAGCGGACTGGATATCCGAAATGGAAGAACTGATGGAGCCCATTTTTTCATCATGTACGCCTTTCAACTTAACGGTGCTATTCTCGGCATGTTCCTTCATTGCTCCCATCATTATTCGGGGAATGCCTTTCTTAATAGACGATTTCTCTTCTCTTACACTCGATTTGTTCTTTTGCTCCAATGCTTCACGGGCAACTTTTCTGGCAAGACGCAATTCTTTCTCTTTCTCGCCTAATTGGTTCTGCAAAGCAGCCAACGCGATTTCTTTCTGCTCTTTATAAAAGTCGTAATTACCACCGTACAATGTGATCTTGCTTCTTTCGAGTTCACAGGTATAGGGCAATAAATTAAGCAATGTCCGGTCGTGGCTGACAATAAGCATAGTGGCACGGCTCGACTCGATAAAGTCATAGAGTTTACGCCGGCTTCCGGTATCCAGGTGATTGGTCGGCTCGTCCATCAGGATAATTTCCGGGGAATGTATTTGTATGCCGGACAAGTAGACTTTCGTTTTTCCCCGCCACTCAGCGTGTTCATCGTCTGATCTAACCGGATATGCACCAATCCCCAGAAGGAAGGGGCTGCCAGGCTCCGTTCTTCGATGTTCCAGTCGTCATCCAGGATTGTAAAATTGCCCGCCGAAGCATCTCCGGCTATTATAGCATGCAATGCCTTGATTTTTGGTTCAACCTTCAAGGCCTGCATTACCGTTAATTCATCGTATTGCCCGAAATGCTGGGGCACATAATAGGGTTTGGATGAACAAACAACCTCTCCCGAAAAAGGCTTCAATCCCCCTTCCATAATACGTAATAAGGTCGATTTGCCGGAACCGTTGTTTCCGACCAACGACAATTGCTCTCCTTTGTTTACCGTCAAATTAATATGTTGGAACAGTGGTTCTTTATCCGCATGGATATAGCAAAGCTGTTGTACTGATATACACATAGTTCTGTCTGCTTTAAAATGTTAGAAACTAAAATTGGAAATAAAAAATGCGCCAGGAAGCAGCGCACGAAATAGCCGGGAAAGTTATACAGATATTTAAGTTCAATAGAGATTGAACCCCATCAATTATATGTTCTGAACCGGCTTACTTGGATATTCTCATCGGAGTATTTATAATGTGATGGGGCAAAGATAGGTATTTTCAGTTAATATTTCGCATTCCTCATCACCCTTTCTATGGCATCGTCTATCTGAGCGACCGATTCCAGGCCAAGAGCCAGGCAATGAAGGTTGCTTTCGGTGACAGCATAACGGATTGAGCGTTCGCGTTCCTCATCCGTTACATGCGTTCCTTCGCCAAAGATTTTCATGCCAATAACGCCTTTCCCGTTTTCCCGGGCTTTACCCAGAACAGCATTTATATCTTCAGGAGTTCCATCCATGTGGCTTTGAAATGGATTCAGACGGACTAAATAATATCGCACCAAGGATTATTGGCAGCTTCCACCAAAGCATCCCAATTATGACAGGAAATGCCGACGGCTTTCACTACGCTATCTTCTTTTGCTTTGGCCAGTCCATCCATATAGAACTTACATGTTTCCGGCCAATCGCCGCTGGTCATACAGTGCATCAACAGGATATCGATATAGTCCGTACCCATCTCCTGACGGAGGCAGTCAAGAGTTTTACTGACCGGTTCTCTCTGCTCCGAACCTTCGTCGTGCGTCCATATTTTTGTCATTAAGGTAACTTTTTCGCGAGGCAACTCTTTTATTGCTTTACCGACAAAAGGCTGCGAACCGTAGGAATCGGCCATATCAAAAAACGGATTCCCCGCTCATAGCCATGATGTGCCAGTCTGACGAAATTATCCAGTCCCATGCGTGTTTGGTTGGATTCTTTGTTCCAGCCTTTCGTTCCGGTACCCAAAGCTATTCGGGATACTTCCAGTCCTGTATTGCCTAGCTTTACTTTATCGACCGATACGTTGGAAGGAAGTACATGCTGTATTTCACTCCATCCTACCTGCGCCAGTGATAATCCGGCAACTCCGGCAATCCCCGTCCGGATAAATTTTCTTCTGTTCATCATATTTGTATTGTCCATGGTATAAGAATATTG
>JAJPZM010000326.1 GCA_021204335.1 Parabacteroides sp.
ATGGGCTTTCAGAAGAAGAAATAGCATTGAAAAGGAAAGCTGCAGAAATCTATTCTCAGGAACTGATCAATTTGGAACATAACAAATCAATCGAATTTATTAAAGCTAATCTGATGAGAAAATCAATAAAGAAAAACTTGGCGATAGCAGGTGGGGGTGTGTTGTTTTTATTTGTGGCCAGCGAAGTTTATCTTCGTCAGGTGTGGGGCTTCTGTGATTCGGTGTTGATTCAGTCCGATCCCGAATTTGAATATATAGCCCAACCCAATCAGAACCGTTATCGTTTTAAAAAAAAACATATCCTCTACAATGAGTATTCGCAACGCAGTAATCCGGTCGATTCTTCGTCATTTATAGTATTGGGCTTGGGTGATTCCGTATTGAACGGAGGTGGGTTGACTGATCAGGACAGTTTGGCAACTACCCGGTTATGCAGTGAACTATCAGCCTTTATGGGTAAAAAGGTACAGGTGTTGAATATTTCTGCCGGCAGTTGGGGTTCCGATAATTGCGAGGCTTATCTGAATCGTTATGGGATGTTTAATGGTAAGGTTGCGTTTTTGGTTTGCAGTTCTCATGATGCACATGATAATATAAACCATCAACCTGTGGTAGATATAGATCCTGGTATGCCGAGCCGGTAGTATTCGCTGGCATGGGGTGAGTTAATGCATCGTTATTTGGTTCCGCGTTATTTGCTGCCCTATTTTAGGCATCATGATGCGGATGAGGGTATGTCTGCTGAAATATCCAAAGATGGTCAGGTTTTTAATCCCGGTTTTGAGGCATTGGCTATCCGATTTCGTGATGCCGGCATTCTTTTTTTTATTTGGCTTCATCCGGAAACAACCGAAGTGGAACGTGGGGCATATAACAGTGAGGGCAAAGAAATCCTGGCATTTTGTAACCGGGATTCCATTCCGGTCATTGAAGGATTGAAATATATGCAACCGGAAGATTATCGGGATGGTATTCATTTGAATGAACAGGGGCAGCAAGAATTAAGTGCACATTTTGGAACGTATTTGAAGAAATATTTGAGCAAGTATAAATGAATAATAAAATAAATGATTATGCGAATAACGATCATAACGAGTCCTTTTGGGTGTATCCCGCCTAACGGATATGGTGCGGTAGAAAGATGTTGGTTCAATATGGGAGTTGAGTTTGTAAAACAAAATCATAGCGTTTGTTTTCTTTCGAAAAAGTTGAAAGGGAAAAAGCCGGTAAGATATACCGATGATGACTCCGCGCAATTACGTGTAATTCCGGTAGGGGGATATCAAAGAAGAAAATCTATTTATTCCGATTTGTTTTTTGACCTTCTTTATTCAATAAAATGTCTGGTTAAAATGCCTCGGACAGATATTTTGATGATGAATACATTTTGGTCTCCTATCCTATGCAGGCTCTTTAAATATAAGTATTCAGTTTCGTGTTATAATGTGGAGCGTTATCCTAAAGGACAGTTTGGATTATACCGTTGGACGGATGCATTTTTCTGTGCGTCTTTAGTGATAGAGAAATCTTTGGTTACACAGATACCAACCCGGAAGAATGATATTAAAACGATTAATAATCCCATAGATACGGTTGTGTTCAGTTACCGGGAAAAAGAACGGACGAACTCTGATATTGTGATTCTGTATCATGGCCGGATTCATCCGGAAAAGGGTTTGAATTTATTGGTATCTGCAACTAATCTTTTGAAGAAAAAACACTATCGGATAAAACTTGTATTTGTTGGTGTCAGAGAGGTTGAAGATGGAGGTGGTGGAGAAGAATATGTATGGATGTTGGATAAGGCAGGCGGCGGAGATATTATATGGGTAGATCCGATATCAGACCCCCGGTTGTTGGCAGAAAGAATAGCGACATGCGATATCTACTGTTATCCCTCTGTTGCCGAAAAAGGAGAGACATTTGGCGTAGCTCCGTTAGAAGCCATGGGTATAGGACGTCCGGTTATTGTTTCATCTTTGGAGTGTTTTCAGGATTTTGTGGAAGATCAGGTGAATGGTTTCGTTTTTAACCATCGGAGTCCTGACGCAGTGCAGGAACTGTCGTTGGTAATCGAAAATTTGATCATGCATCCAGACTTATGCAAAGAGGTAGGTTCTAGGGCTTATCAAACGTCGCGTAAATTCTCTAACCAATATATCGCGAATCAATATTTATCGGAATTCGAACTATTACTGGATAATCATGGCTAAAGTATGGTTGAAAGCCAGACATCAAAAAGATGCCAAGACATCTTCCTGGTCTCTCAAAGAAGTTTTAGGTATTCGTGTTTGGCATATTATATGGTTATTATTCTTTAGCTGGACACCAAAGAAGCTTAATTTCTGGCGGCTTTTTCTTCTTCGTTTGTTTGGTGCAAAACTGGAAAATGTATTTATTTTTTCTACAGCAAAAATCTATATACCCTGGCAATTGGAAATGAAAGAGGGGGGGCTTGTCTGAGCCCTTATTCGGAAGTCTATAATCTGGGACCTGTCTGCTTCGGTGAAAATTCTGTGTTGTCCCAATATTCTTATATCTGTAACGGAACTCATGATTTATCCACATTGAGACTCCCTTTGATGGTAGGTAGGGTGCATATTGGTGCAAATGTTTTTATCGGAGCGAAGGCATTGATATTACCGGGTGTAGATATTGGTGAAGGAGCTGTGGTCGGTGCCGGAAGTGTAGTTACTAAAGACGTTGAAGCGTGGACTGTTGTCGGTGGGAACCCGGCAAGAGAAATAAAGAAACGTATTTTGAAATCAGAATAAACAGTATGGAAA
>JAJPZM010000086.1 GCA_021204335.1 Parabacteroides sp.
GTCTAATTATTTACCTCGAAATAATGTAGAAAAAACAATCGAATATATGAAAAAAGAATATAAATAGAATAAAACTCATGTTCAATTTTACAAAATGTATGAGTTTAGCCATGTTTTTAACATTTTGTAGCTATGCTGAAGCCAATAATGAGCTGACTTATGCAGAGCAGACCTGTTTTTCTGTTACAATGGAGAATCAAACACTGAAAAGTGTTGTTGAATGGATTGAGAAAAACAGTCAATTTATTTTATCTATGATACGGATTTGAATTTGTCCCGTCGTGTTAATGTCGATGTACAGAATAAACCTGTAGAAGATATACTTAAATAAATCTTTTCGGGAACGAACCTGGAATATAATATCCGTAACCGCCAGGTGATTATCCGTAAAACTGAAGCAAAACCGGTCACGTTGAATTCTGTGGTACAACAGGAAAAGGTGTCGATAAAGGGACTTGTAACTGATGATAAAGGTGAAGCTATTATCGGAGCCAACATTGTAGAAGACGGTACCTCTAATGGAACGATCACCGATATGGACGGTCAATTTAATTTGATGGTCGATAAAGGAGCCACATTGATGGTCTCTTACATCGGCTATATGACTCAAAGCATACCGGTTGGTCAAAAGAACTTTTTTAAGATAGTTCTTAGAGAGGACAGTAAAACGTTGGAGGAAGTCGTGATAACCGGTTATGGCGGAACCCAGCTTCGTTCGAAGATGACCAACTCTATTGCAAAAGTCGATAACTCCGTATTAAGTAATGGTACATACACAAACCCGGCACAAGCATTGTCGGGAGCAGTAGCCGGATTGAGGGTGCAGCAAACTAGCGGTAATCCGAATGCAACACCCACCTTGGTACTTCGTGGTGGAACGAACCTGGACGGCAGTGGTTCACCCTTGATCATTATCGATGGTGCCGTACGTGAATCGTTGAGCGATGTTAATCCGGAAGATATTGAATCAATGGAAGTTATGAAGGATGCCGGTGCCACTGCGATTTATGGAGCGCGTGCCTCTAACGGTGTCGTTCTGGTTACCACGAAGAAAGGTTCGGAAGGACGTATGGAGATCAACCTGAGTGCAAAAGTTGGCTTGAACTTCTTCCATAGCCAGTATGAATTCCTGGATGCGCACGATTATCTGTATTATATGCGTTCCGCTTTTCACCGCTCCTCTCATATCTGGCAGGATCAGTCGGGCAACTGGCGTGGATTTGCCAGCGATGCCACTCTGACAGGTACTCAACCTTATGGTATGGGAAACAGGTATTTTGATCAGAACGGGAATGTCCTGAATGGAAACAAGGATAATACCGCCGTATGGGGTGTAATGAATTATACCGACGACCTGGCGTTTTTGCTCGGACAAGGCTGGCAAACAATGGATGACCCGGTTAATCCCGGACAGAAACTCATTTATTGCGATAATCAACTGAAAGATTATAATATAAAATCGCCGGCTATTTCGTAGGATTATAATTTAAGCGTATCCGGTGGCAATGATAAAGGACATTATTATGCCAGTCTCGGATATAATCACAGCGAAGGTAATGCTGTTAATAACTGGTATCGCTGTTTGAATTTCACCATTAATGCTGATTATAAGATCAAGCCCTGGTTGACCTCTAACTCTTCTTTATCATTCACCGATGCAAAATGGGATGATGGGGGTGCCGGATATGCCGGTGAGGCTAACTTCTTCAGTACAACATTATCGGTTCCGCCTACTTTCAGGATAAAAAGTCCCGATGGCGATTGGTTGGCTGGTCCGGCAGTTGCTTCTTATGCCCGCGGATGGACTACCGTAAAGGTTTATGAGGATGCTTTGAACTACGATAATAACACCGATAAGTTTAATATGAGTCAATCTTTCACCTTTAATTTATTGAAAGGTCTGACCTTTAAAGCTACAGGTGCCTGGTATTATTTTGATGACAGCCGCGAATTCTTCAAAGGCGACTATATTGTTGCGACGGGTCCTGTATATGATACCAATCACAGTACATCCAACAAGCATGAACGTCTGCTCGACCAGACATATAACGGTATTTTGAATTATCAGAACACTTTCCTGCAAGATCATACATTGGATGCTATGCTGGGTGTAGAATACTACGACTCTTATAAGAAAGGTTTTTCTGCTTCCGGATACGGCTCCCCATTGTCCGATTTCCAGGATTTGAATTATACTTCGACTGCAGCCGGCGTAAGGCAGATCGATTCCTGGCATTTCAGGCAACGTATCCTCTCTTTCTTCGGGAGAGTGAATTATGATTATAAATCGAAATATTTGCTGAGTCTGATTCTTCGTCGCGACGGATATTCAAAATTGCCGAAAGATAACCGGTTCGGAACATTCCCAGGTATTTCTGCCGGTTGGGTATTATCCAGAGAGAATTTTATGGAAAATATGACAGATGTACTTTCTTATGCGAAAGTCCGTGCCAGTTATGGAGCTAATGGTAACGTGTCGGGTGTACTGGATGCGAATGGTAATATTGTAACCGGTCTGGACTATTATACCGTACAGGGTGCTTATGGAATTATGAAAGGAAGCGACGGCAAAACGGTGCCCAACTATAATGGTAAAGTGCCTTTGATGCTGAATGACCTGCCTAATCCGACAATGAGATGGGAAAAATCCTATACATTTGAAACCGGGTTCGACCTGGGATTCCTGAATAATAAAAATGATTCTCCGCATGATGTCCGTTGAATTATTGAACATCATATGAATGTTTTAATTACGAATGTTTTAATAATACTATTT
>JAJPZM010000054.1:0-11730 GCA_021204335.1 Parabacteroides sp.
ACCGAAATAAACAATAGCTAAAGGGGCTATCCACTTTTTGGACAGTCCCTTTTATCATGAAAAACATCTTTTGGTTTCTCTTTATACTATTATTATCCGGCTGTATAGCCCGAAATATAATTGATAAGCTGGATCAGGCTGAAAGTTATCTGGATACAAACCCGGACAGCACCCTTATCCTCTTGCAAAAGATAAAAAATCCCGACCACCTCCCCGATCATTTAAAAGCAAAATATAATTTGTTTCATACCGTTGCTGAAATGAGGAAAGGGATAAACATCCGGACAAATTCTCTGATTACAGAAGCTATATACACTTTAACCGCCTGCAATGATTCGGTAAACATCGCTAAAGCCTGTTTCTGGGCTGGGCTGGTTAATATGCAAATAACCAGGTCCAAGCGTGCCAACGCCTTTTTTCCTCAGAGGGATTCCTTTTGCTACCGACCCTACCCTACGAGCCCGGTTATACGAATTCAGCGGCTTCGCCCTACTGAACGACGGGAAACCGGAACAGGCACTAAAACAACATTTGCAAGCATTACAAGATTCCGCCAGTCTTTCAGAGTTCTACAAAGCCGCTATCTTGGCAGATGCCGGGCAAGCCTATCGTTATCTTGGAAAACCGGACAGCGCCATTTCCTATTATCAAAAAGCAATTCTGAATTCGAACGAGATAGAATCAAGCGAGCAAACCGCTTTTTTTTCTATCAGAAAATAAGTGATATTGAAAAAGAAAGGGGAAATATAAAAAACGCAACAGAAGCGTTGAAGGCCAGTTTAAATATCAGTAACAGCCGCACAGAGTATCCTTTCCACATGCTTGCGCAAGCTCAAATATATATTGCTTCCGACGAAACAGATTCGGCCGGAATATACTTGCGGAAAGCCATTCAAAGTACCGATACCCATGTTGCCACCCGAGCCTACCAGCTCCTTGCCGGGCTATACGAGCAGAATCATACAAACGAACAGACTTACTATGCCTGGAAAAACTACGAACAAAGTTTCAACAACGTGGCCGGAGTGGCAAATTCTCAAATAATAGCACAACGATACCAGGAAGAATTGCTGAAAAACGAGAATAATGAACTGAAACTGAAAAAGAATCAGCAAGATATCTATCTCCTTTCCCTGTCGCTGGTACTGATAACGGCATGTGGCCTTTGGTATATCGTTTACAGCCGTCTTCGGAAGAAGAAGATTATCAGCGAACAGCAACTAAAGGAACAGGAACTGAAAAACCAAGTTGCTCAATTAGAAAAGGAACGGCAATTGATCACCCTACGGGAAAGAGCCACAGCCCTGCGCGAACAACTGTTTCGCCATCTTTCCGCCTCCCGGAAGATACCGTCCCTCTCCGGTGGAAAAACGAAAGAAAGCCAGGAAGACAATAAATCGAGACTGACATCGGAAGAAATAGAAGAACTGATCCAGACCGTCAACGAAATCTGGTCGGGCTTTGCCGAGCGGCTGAAAGAGGCTTATCCATTACTCCGAACTAAAGACATCGCTTTCTGCTGTTTGCTAAAAAGTGGTATCAGCACAAAAGACCTGGCTTCCATCTATTACATCACCCCTTCAGCCATCAGCCAGAAAAAGGCACGAATGAAACGGGAGAAGTTCGGAGCCGGCGACGACAGCCTGTCGCTGGATGATATTTTGAATGCATTTTAGGGACTAAAACAGCAAATGTCAATTCAAATCCACTACGACTTAATAGTAAATAATTATATTACAGCAATATACAAACAAACATTCTTCCTAAAATGTCAACTGCATTTTTCTACCTTTATCAACATTTACAAATATATTTGCTGCCAGAAATTATTAAAACAACGACATTTATGAAGAAGTCAAAACATCTTATCACCGGCTCACTTTGCATATTGCTAGCCAGTTCCTGCCAGCAGAATAGTCATAATACCCATTATAGCGACGGGCTGGAAAGCTGTCCGGTCGTAGCAAGCTACGTACAAATAGGAGACGACCAAGTTCTTTCGTGCGACCAGAAATGGTTGACAGACTCCTTGCAGCTACCACTCTCTTTCCTGACCGAAAAGCCGGAGATTATCCGTTTGGACAACCGCGATGAAGCATTGATCAGCGACAGTCGTGTGCTTGTTTCCGATAATTATTTATTAGTATGGAATAACCATCAGAACCCCTTCAAACTTTTCGACCGGAAAGGAAAATTCCTCACTGCAATCGGATCTTACGGACAAGGCCCGGGCGAATATTTGAATGTATATGATGCCAGCCTGAATGAAAAGAATAACCGGATCTACATCTTGCCCTGGCAAAGCGCCCAACTGCTGGTTTACGATCTCGAAGGCAACAGCCTGCCGTCTATTCCTCTTTGCCTGCGGGTTCCTAAAGGTACATTCCATATAGATGTCCGGGATTCAACGATCGCCGTAATCGTATTGCCATTCGAAGGAATGCCGGCTGTAGCCTGAACCCAGGACTTCCATGGAAACAGAAAGGCCTATATAGAGCCTGCACATCTGACTGCTCCCCAAGATTTCAGCAATGAAGTAACAACCAATAATAATGTATCGGGCACATACGATGTCAATATTTTTTGCATCATCCCCACACGTGTAGACAGCCTTTATCATTACGATTACAAGAACAACCGCTTGCGTCCTTGCTTTACATTGAATTTCAGTGAAGACCCGATTCCCTGGCACAGTTATCTGGAACTCCCCAACCATTACATGGGAGATGCCTCTCATCCGGTACAGGAATCTGAGATGACTTTTGCCCCTTCTCCTCCCAGCTACTACATTATTGATAAAAAAAAGCAGGAAAGGAGCCTTCTTCCGTTTATATAACGACTATTTAGGCGATACCGAAATCGATTGGCCGATATATTCATTCTACAATGGCTACTTTATTAAAAATATGGAACCGTCCAACCTGAAAACCTGTTGGGAAATGCCTTAAAATCAGATACATTATCCGAAGAAAAGAGACAGGAGTTGACGGCATTACATGATTCGCTAAATGAAAATGACAACAATGTTATTATACTGGCCCGTTTGAAAGAATAAAAGAAAAGAATGTCTCAAAAGTCCTGTAAGGACGTCACAAATCAGCCCCAGGTTTCAACCTGGGGTTCATAAATACCCTCTCTTTCGGCGTCCTGTAGGGACGTTACAAGATAATTATGAAATATTCGTACTATATTAATTGTCCAATAGATAAATAATATCTACTTTTGAAGCAATCAATAAGAAAGAGTACCATGAAAACATATTTTGCCATCCTGTTAGCCACTGTTGGGTGTATCAGCATACTAAATAGCTGTAAAGAGAAAAGTAAAACAACTGTCAAACAGATAGCACCTCCGAAATATACCGGACAAATAGATAATTCGATTGCTCCGGCATACGTAGATGTGAAAAAAGCATTATCTCAACCAGAAACCCCGTTAAAATTGAGCCAGATTGCTTCAGAAATAGATTACTATCTCATAGGTGACGGAAACTATACCGTTACCCAGGCTATCGCCATACCCGACAGCAATGCCTTTATTACATTCAACAGTCCGCGTATTTATTACCGAAAAGCAGGCAAACCAAGCAAACGATATGGTTTCAAAGCGCTTAATTATAAGTGGTATAATGAAATGAACGGCCACAATCTTTTCTACGATAAAAAGACAACCCGCATGTATTGTGCCCTGAGCGGCAGAGACCAGAGCAACAAAGAAAGCAAAGACACATTCGATCCGCAAATCGGCGAACTGCCCCCATTAGACACCATGCTGACAATTTCCCGCTACGTCTTTCCTGAAACATTAGAAAAGAAATACACTGTCAATTTACAGAGAAACAAACTACTGGGATTCTCCTCAGCCGGCTATATGTTAAGCCATTACAAAGACTCTACTGGCATGCCGACCGGTATGATGACATTCAATCCAGAAGGCGAAACGCTCTGCCGGTTCGATTTAAAAGAGGCTTCGGCACCCTTATCCAGATCGCAAACAGACGATATCCCTTTCTTCCAGACTTCTTACTGGAACGAGCAACAAGACCGGATGACTTTTATGATCCCATTCTGCGATACGGTGTTTCAGTTGCGTGATCCGCAAACAGTTGTGCCATTATACAACATTCATTTTGGTGAATACGGAATCCTTACCGGCTACACAAACGACAAAGGCGTTGTCGACGGGAAAACCTGGCTGCGCATATTCTATGAAAATCCGAAAGGCCTGTTTATGGGAATCTATCAGAAGAATGGTAAAAAACTGCTCAACTGGACAGGCTGGGAATACGGATATAAGCCAACTTTAAGCTATCAGGCAGTTTACATGAAAGAAAAAGATAAAACATATATCCTGCCCGGTAGAGAACAGGGATTCATCAACGACCTGGACGGCGGACTCACCTTCTGGCCGGACGGACAGACGGATAATTACCTCTATATGATCCGCACTGTTACCGAAATGAGAGAAAACGTACAAAGAACCGGCTCTCCCCGCCAACAGAAGCTAATCGAGTTCCTCGACAGCAAACAGACACATGAAAACCAGTATGTGATGATTATCGTCAGATAAGAAAACGGAAAGGAAGGTCTATAAACAATTAAAGCCTGTCTCACGACAAGCCCTAACCAACTTTGTTAACCTTAAATCTAATACTATTACGAAAAAACCACAATGCAAAGATACAGCCACAAAGAGGGTTTGTCAAGCTTTTTACAGACAATATATGTTAAGGGCTAAAGATGTTTGCGTCAAAAATTGTTAGCGAAGACAAAACTATATACAATACAATCAAATACTGCTAATTTTAACAGTTTTCTTTCATAAAACCAGTTCTGTAAACAGTTGCTCGAAAGTGGCTTCGAGGTCCGACGAAAAACCCGGATGCGGACGGGAAGTTTGCAAAGACGAACTCCTCACTGCCGTCAGCCACCGGAAACGGCTCCGAAATATCCAATGCTGCAATCGCCCCTCCTTCTTTCGAGCCGGAGCAGATATGATCGAACACCCGGAGACTGGCATACAGCGAATCCAAATCCAATTCAGAAGAAAAAAGAGCTGTCTTTTTTCATCCACCAGATAACGTGCCTTGATAAACTTGGTCCGTTTTGAAAACAGGATAATGCCTACATTAATAAACTCCTCCCGTTCCACCCGCGGAACGAAACGGATAACGGCGTATTCATATAAGTGCTTCCCTTGCATGTTGCGCTTCTTTTATAAATGTTTCGAAATGAGCGACCCTTTCGGTTAGAAATTCAATATATACTTCGCGTATCTCCTGCGGTGTGCCGGGGCTTTCGCTCCAATGCAACCAATCGTCGGGGATCAGACTGACTATTTCGCGTATCTTTTCCGGAGTAAGCAGGCGTTTGAACTCGGCATCCACCTCCTCCAGCCGGGTAGCTTCAGACAATAACGCATGATCTTTGATCTGAATAAACGGACTCAGCGCATGCTTGCGCCAGTTCGACCAGGAATAATGGAAATAAAGCGATGCCCCATGATCGATCAGCCACAACTCCTTATACCACATCAGCATATTGGTATTGCGGGTGGTGCGGTCTACGTTGGTCAGCAAAGCATCCAGCCAAACGATTTGCGAAGCGAGCTTTTCGCCAGCCTTATTGACAATAGGGTCGAAAGCAAGGGCCCCCGACAAGAAATGCAAGCCCAGATTCAATCCGCGGCTCGCCTGCAACAGGTCTTGTATCTCCTCATCTCCCTCTGTGCGTCCGAAAGCTTCGTCGAGATCCAGAAAGACCAGTTCGGGCACGCGAAAACCCAGTGCGCGAGCGATCTCGCCGCCAATCAATTCGGCTATCAATGCCTTTGTTCCATGGCCGACACCCCAAAACTTGACGACATATTTATATTCATCATCAGCCTCAGCCAAAGCCGGCAACGAACCGCCTTCGCAGAGCGGCATAATATATCTGGTTACATTCGCTGCTCTCAATTCCATATTCAAAAGCTTTTTACAAAGATAGCAAAAAAAACAAATCCCTATTATCCGCGTCAAATATATCTGTATTACTATAGTAACGATTTATAGAGATTCCCCGGCAATGCCTTCACCATCCCATCCATCTCCAGCTCAAACAATAAAGCAGACAGTTCGCGGACAGGCTGGTTCAACTGCGCTGCCAGCTGATCAATATGCATATCCCCTTTATCGCGTAGAAGAATCATCACCATCCCTTTCCGGTCATCATCTTCAAAAAACAATTCGGTTTGTACGGGAGCCGGCGAAGCTTTCTTCTCCACATCCCAACAAAGTGCCGAGATCAGATCGGAAGCCGACGTTATCAATCCTGCCTTATTCTGACGGATCAGATTATTGCAGCCTTTGGAATGAGGATCATTGGCACGTCCGGGAAAGGCATACACATCACGCCCGTATGAGAATGCAAGGTCGGCAGTAATTAACGATCCGCCCTTCTCGGCAGATTCTACTACGATCGTGGCATCCGCCAGTCCCGCCACAATCCGGTTTCGTCGGACAAAATTAGGTTTATCCGGATCCGTCCCGCTGGGGGAATTCGGAAAGTAAACCTCCCTGATGCAGCATTTCTACGGCAGTGGGACGATGAGCGGGCGGATAAATACGATCCAGTCCATGAGCCAGTACACCGACAGTCGGCAAGTTTGCCTTCAACGCGCTACGGTGGGAACAAACATCGATACCATACGCCAGCCCGCTGACAACCAGCAAATCAGGAAAGGATACCGCCAAGGTTTTGACCAAATCTTCCGTCACCGTTCTGCCATACTCCGTTGCGTGGCGTGTTCCGATAATACTGATTACGCGGGATGCGTTCAGATCGGCATTTCCTTTGAAATAGAAAAGCACAGGTGCGTCCGGGCAGTCCCTCAAACGTTCTGGATAATTTTCGTCTGTCAGAAAATAGCAGGCAATTTGGTTCTTCTCAACGAAAGCCAACTCCTTTTCGGCTTGTAGAAGTACTTCCGGGCGTTTTATCTCGGCTGCTGTAAGAGCTCCTATGCCCGGAATCTTCTCCAAAGCCTGCCTTTTTTCCGAAAAAACGGCTTCAGCATCTCCAAAAGTTTGCAGAAGCTGACGGGCAAGGATATCTCCCACCCCCCCCCGTTTATCATAGTTAAGCCAATCTGGTAAATCCGTTTGTCTGTCATAGTTTATATCACAACTTGTCCTGTATTCTTTTCAGCATGGCGTCGAAATATTCGCCCCGAGTCAATTTGCCGTCCTGCACGATAACAGACTCGACTTTTCCTTTCGTTGCCAGTGCACCGTCGGAAGCCCGGTAAATATCCTGTTCGAAAACCAGCTTCACCCCCTGCTTATAAACATTGAGACAAGAGATATAACTGTCGCCGCTCTTTAACGAAGTCTTATAATCGATTTCCACATGCGAAACAAAACCGTCGACACCCTGTTCGTGCATGGCTCCGAAATTCTCGCCCAGCGATTCGAGGAATTCATGACGGGTATGTTCCATATAATGCTGATAATTGGAGTTGTTTACCACTCCCTGCAAGTCGCACTCGTAATCGTGAACCTTGCCGGTCAGTTTAAAAATATACTCTTTCATTATTTCAGTTCTTTATCGTTTACAGCTACCATTTTATAAAGACGATCGGAAGGGCGGACTTTATCAGAAACCTTAAAGGAGAAGCGTTCGCCCTTTACAGTTTCTTCCACCGGCTTCAAATCTACGCGTATCTCATCAATCGTCTGCATCACAGCTCCAGTAGTAGGCCCCGTTATCAGGATTTCATCGCCCACCTTCAGCGAGCCCGATTCCATTTCGAATTCAGCCACGCCGATGCCGCTGAAATACTTGATACCTTTCGCCACATACACTTTCTTTTTCGTCGAGCCGGAACCATATTTGCTGCTCCACTCTCCCAGGCGCTGACCCAGATAATAACCATCCCAGAAGCCCCGGTTGAAAACGCTTTTCAGACGTTCGTCCCATACATCGATCTTCGCTTCGTCATACGCCCCGTTGCAATAAGCCTTTACCGCTTCTTTATAGCATTCCGTTACGATACGCACATATTCAGGTCCGCGGGCACGTCCTTCAATCTTAAATACCCGTACGCCTGCATCCATCATCTTATTCATAAAATGAATCGTTTTCAGGTCTTTGGGCGACATAATATATTGGTTCTCGATATCCAGTTCGATATTGCTGTCCTTATCCTTCACCGTATAGCCGCGGCGGCAGATTTGCATGCAGGCACCCCGGTTGGCAGAAGCATTCATCTCGTGCAGGCTTAGGTAACATTTGCCGGAGACTGCCATACACAAAGCGCCATGGGCAAACATTTCGATACGGATCAGTTCGCCTCGCGGCCCTGTGATCCGTTGTTCCACAATCTGCTGATAAATTTCCGAAACCTGTTTCAGATTAAGCTCACGCGCCAGCACCACCACATCGGCAAACTGTGCATAAAACTTCAACGCCTCCACATTCGATATATTCAACTGTGTGGAAAGATGAACCTCTTGCCCGATCCGGTTGGCATAGCTCATGGCCGCCACGTCCGCTGCAATGATAGCAGAAACCTCGGCAGCCTTTGCCGCATCGATAATTTCGCGCATCAACGCCAGATCTTCCCCATAAATAACTGTATTAACGGTTAGGTAACTTTTAATGCCATGTTCCTTACAGATAGAAACAATTTTACGCAAATCGTCAGTAGTAAAATTATTGGAAGAACGCGAACGCATGTTCAACCCTTCAATACCAAAATAGATAGAGTCGGCACCTCCCTGTATAGCCGCCATCAACAACTCGTAGGAGCCGACGGGAGCCATTATTTCAAATTCTTTTTCGTTCAAAGCTGTTTGGTTTTAAATTAGAAACCACAAAGATACGGGTTTCTCCCTAATATTACCAGCATAAAGACGGTTAACTTTTAATCTCCTGTCAGCACATTTTCTCCAAAACAATGCGAGTTAATTTGCTGCTGACAATTGTGGGCAGGCCTGTCGATAATTGTCGACAAGCTTGCTGATAATTATCGACAGGCTTGCCCACAATTATCGGCAACCAATTTTGTTCTGATCTTTTAAAGAAACAATCCCGTCTGAATAGACGTTTCATATAGAACATACAGTCAATGTAATCGATAGATTATAACCAGCGGATTCGACTCTGCCGTCATCTTTTGTAAAACCGGATGCGTTTTGAGGTTCGGATATTTCTCTTTAAGATATTCGATCTCCACGCCCGTATTAAATTGAACCATCATTTTTTTGCCGGATAAGAAAAATAAGGCCAGACAGGAAGACCGCCGTCTATTTCATTGCGGATGCCGATACCGGTCAACGCCCTGTTATATTCAAACAATTCCATCGCATTCATTGAAGATGCTTCACGACAGAATGTTCCGTTTTCTTTATTCAAACTATATAAATAGAAATCAGACTCATCCGAGCTCTTAAAACATTTAACGAAGTAAGAGCGGGGCGTTTCAAAGATATTGAAAATGCTATATGTACCGTCTACCGTCGTATTTCCCTTTCTGGAAGAACATATTTCCTGTTCATCTTCAGCTGAAGAACCGATGTCGATAAGAAAGGCCGGTGAAATTCCTTTTGCATTCACATTCCAAACAGTATCCACCCCTTCCGAATAGCAGAACCAACCATCCATACTTCCATTATATATCCATCCTTTCAAACTGGTTTCTTCCAACGGTATCCCGTTCATGTTCCCAATCGTCCGGCGAAGCGCAATCGTGTCGTCTGTCGCCCAGTTAAAGACACCCAGACTGAACAGTCCGGGCACATCCAAAGGAACAAACATCCGTCCCAGCTCAGCCATCGTATTCGCCCCGACAGAGAGTTGATAAGAGTAAGGACGCAGATTGGTTACCTTTTTGATGAATTCCCCGTAAAAAGAGTAGAAAGAAGTAGAAAAATATTCACTGATGCAGAAAAGGCGGTTTTCTTCGTCGACGGTCATCGAGATGATCTGCCCCGTTTCTCCCGGACCATTTCCGGTCTTTGCGATAGAACGAAGAAAATGTCCTTTCCGGTCGAACTGCAAAACACCGTCCTGATGAGTGGAATAAATAAAAAGGTATTCATCGGTCACACATATATCCAATATATTGGCGATCAGAGATTCGTCTGTCAGTTCCAACGGGATATATTCGATCGATTCAATTTCGTCGGCTATTTCCAACCGGTCAGCAACAAAACTTTTTGCCGTCAGATCAATTTTTAGTAAATCTTCGGAAGACTGTCTCGATCCGCATCCGGTAAAAAAGACTACAACTGCTACAAGTACAAACAACATCTTTTCCATACGCTTTTTTCCTGCAAAAATAGAAAGCAAGGGCTATTTCAGGGTTTCACATCAGTTCACATCTGCTTAAAAATCACGAATAAAGGAATCACATAGTTCCGGCGTACCCTTTTCACCCGTCATTTTCTGATACAAACGGACACGCCGCATCGAAATCGCCTGGTTTGTACAGCAAAGTAACATGGCAATGACGGAAGGAGGCACTTCCATTTTAATCAGGCAACACATACACCATTCCTGTTCGCTTAACTTCGGTACTTTCTTTTTCAGCCGTTCGCGAAATTCCGGATAAGTGCGGTTGAAAATTTGTAATAAATCTTCCCAATCTTTGGAAGCCGGCTTCCATTCTTCCTTTTTATGGAAACGCAAGTACACCTCAGAAGACCGGAACTCCATTTCAGATATTGATATAAAGTTTTTTTCTTCCGTAAACGGGAATATCCCCAGATACCGGTACCGCAAAAGACAAGCAAGGCACTCCAAAGAAAGATCTGTCCTTTTTGTGTTTTTCGCGCATCAGACAAACGTAGCTCCCACTCTCTCTGCTCCGAAGTCCATAGGAGCTGTGCTATTTGGTTTTGTTCCCTTTCCCACCGCAAAGTTGAAAGGTAATGGAGATAATTATTATGATAAAAATCGGCCTGCAGGTTGTCGCCACGACTTCGGGCGACTTCAGATAAAGCCGTATATAAATGAGGATGGGAAGAAGGAACCCGACTTAAATTTGTCTCCGCTTCTTCCAATTCGCCCAGTGAGACCTGTAAGTCGGCCAAAGCAAGGTAAAGTTCGGATTTTTCTTCCTGAGAGACCGTTTGTTCCAGTTCCGCTTTCAACAAAGCGGCTGCTTCTTTATAATTCCCCCGCTGCTGCCATATCTTTGCCTGTCCTATCCGGCTACCGACCATTTGATAATAACAAAAGGCACTGTCAGCCTCCCCGGATAAGGTATAAACATCTCCTATTTCCCGATAAAGCTCCATCCGCAGGGAATCGTCGGGCGCACCTTCCACATAACATAAAGCGTTTTTCCCGCTTTGTATCGCTTCTTGCTTTAGAGCTTGATTACGGTAGATTTTCCCCATTCCCAGATAAGCCAAAGAAAGCGCCAGGCTATCGTTGTCTTTTTCCGCCGATCCGATCGCCTGTTGATAAACCTTCAATGCCGGAAGATATTGCAACCGTTCCCTATAGTCAACTGCCTGCCGGAGAAGTTCCCCGGTAGTAGCCACCTCTTTCCGCCCGGCAGAAGAACAGGCGGCGAAGAAGCAAATGAAGAAGATTATTCCTACTTTATATATCATCCGCTTTTAATCCGAAAACGACAAAGATACGGTTTTCTTTGCTATATGTTCATTATTGAACTGCGATCGAATTAAATACAATCCTTTTAAAACAGCTTCCGACGAATAAATTCAATCAACTATAATAT
>JAJPZM010000054.1:11740-16595 GCA_021204335.1 Parabacteroides sp.
CTATAATATTTTCTAACTACCTTTGCTGCAAATATTATTAAAAAACAAAAAAATGGAAAACCTCAACCACTCCATGGAGAAGAAAGATTTTGAAGCCTTTATTCATGCAATTGGCTTTGAAATAGAACATGCACAAATAAAGCTTGTTGTTGCAGCCAACACTCAAATGCTATTTCATTATTGGAAATTGGGGAATTTCATCCGATATTATCAAATAAGATTGGGCTGGGGTGGGAAAGTTATAAATAAGATTTCAAAGGCTATCAAAATGAATTATCCCGAAAAGAAAGGATATTCTGCAAGAAATCTCACTTATATGTGTCAATTTGCCCGATTATATCCATTGGAAATATTGCAAAAGATGCTTGCCGCTGATACAGAATTGGAACATCCTACAATAACCACTACTCTATCTGTGACTAAATTTCTGGACAATTTACAAATTACGCAAAAGCTTCCTGCGCAAACTCAAACAGAAGTAAATCAGATAGATAAATTTACGCAGGAATTTCCTGCGTAAATTAAAGATATATACCAAACAATCTCCATATTGTTACAAATACCTATTCATGAAATAGAAAAAATTTTCGTATATTCCTCCATTTCCAAAATTAACTGGGCAAGCCATTTAGTATTGTTAGACAGTTCATTACCTTTAGGCATCAGATATTGGTATATGAAACAATCCATTGAAATCGGATGGAGTAGCACAACATTAAAAATGCAAATTGAGAGCAATTTATTTAAAAGACAAATTGCCGCACAAAAAGTCAACAACTTTATAACTACATTACCTGTACCTCAGAGCGATTTAGCTCATTATTTATTGAAAGACCCTTATATTTTCGATTTAGCGGGAGCTAAAGAGCAGACTGATGAAAGGGATATAGAAAAACAATTAGTAGAACATGTTACAAGATACTTATTAGAAATGGGGAACGGCTTCGTCTTTGTCGCCAAACAGAAACATTTTCAGGTCGGTAACAGTGACTTTTATGCAGACTTAATCTTATATAGTATCAAACTTCATGCATACGTAGTCGTTGAATTAAAAGCGACCCCATTCAAACCCGAATATGCAGGACAATTAAATTCTATATTAATGTAGTAGACAACCAAATGAGAGGCGAAAATGACAACAAAACCATAGGACTGTTACTTTGTAAAGGGAAAGATGAGGTAGTAGCACAATATGCCCTAACCGGCTATGCACAACCAATGGGTGTCAGTGACTACCAATTAAGTAAAGCCATCCCCGAAGATCTAAAATCGGCGCTGCCATCCATCGAAGATGTAGAAGAAGAACTATCAAAATTACTTGAAAGTAGAATAAATCATGAAGAAAATATTTAATAAGTAAAAAGACTGTCTAAAAAATAACCCCAAACATCCAGTTTTATGTTTCCGAGAGATAAAACCGGGTGTTATTTTCATAAATTATTTATGGGATAAATCAGGCACTTCGTTTTTAATCACGCAAGACAAATTCTTTTCAGTCAATAGCTGCTTCACTTTTTCAAGATAACTTAATGGAACATCTTTATTGCCGGGCAAAATAGTCAGTTCCTCTATCTGATCTTTATTTTTTCCTAACCGTTCAGCCACTACCCGTACAGCATCCATCTGTTTAGGTGCAGAACATTCATAAACACCCGGTTCATCCGATTTTACATGGTAAGAGATAAATACAAGATGACCGTTCTCTGCAACATTTTGTTTCTGCGTTACCGGATAGTTCTTATTGTTCCGGGTATCCTCGAATAAAAGATAAGGCACTTTGTCAACGCCTGCAACCTTTTATTGCTTTTCAAAGGCTTCTTTTACCAGGTTTAATACCGTAGTTGTTGCCTTCGGAGGAGTGTTTATGTCTATCAGAAAATAGAAAGAAACAGGTTTCCTGCCTCTTTCCAATATTCCCTGAAGCATCGTAGCGAGCTGCTCCGGCTTCTTATAATCGGCAAATTCATTGTTTAACAGGATAACGCCATTGGCATTGATAAACAAATTCTGCATTTCGGTATTCTCTTGCAGGAAAGCAGTAATATCGTCAGGTTCCAACCGGACCTGCGGGTCTACTTTCTTGATATACTTATGCAACTCATTTTTAAAGAACTCTTTATCATCCTGTTGCACTTCCGGAGGAGTTTCCTTATCTTTGCTCTGTATAAGCGTTTCCAACTGCCGGTTTACTTCCGGACGGGCAAAAGCGTTGAGGACGATGAGTCCTACGGGAACCAGGAGCAATAGCTTCAACCGGGCCCAACTGTTTGATTGACCTTTTAACATCATAGTAATACGTTTTTTAATTTTACTGTGATTGAAGCTGTTGGCAAGAGTGTAGAGGCTGGAGCCGACAGCTTTTTTCACGAGTAATAGTTGATATTTAGTTGCATCGATGCCTTTAGCAAGTACTCCTTTATCTGCCTGGTATTCATGAATATCCTTCAATTCACGCTTCAGCAGCCAGACAGCCGGGTTAAACCAGTGAAGCAAAAGAACCATTTCCATAAAAAGCAGGTCGAGAGAGTGGCGAGACCTTAAATGAACGATCTCATGTATAAGTATTTCATTGGGATATTTCTCGTAATCTTCTTCAGAAAGAATGATGTAGCATCCCCAGCTGAAAGGAGAAATATCCGTCGGAGTTAATATTAAGGTATAATCATACAGTTGCAGCCTGCGCCCCCGGCGGATAATTCCGAACATCTTCCTGAATGACAGCAAAGTTACCGCCAGACAAAACAAAGCTCCTGCCAGATAGAAAAAAACAGCTATCTGTATCCAATCTACGGAAAATATCGGCCCTGCAACAGGCATTACTGTCGCTTCCCGGCTTGCAGAAAGCTGGGGACCGGGCACTTCTTCCCCCGTTATCATCTTTTCCAACTGAATCACCGGTTGCTGAATCAGTAAAGGTTCGGCAGTCTGTATTTTTATAAAAGGAAATAACAGGCACAATCCCATACCTCCCAACAACACCCAGCGATTGAAGCGAAAGAACGTGTCGTTGCTGAGCAATGCCTTGAAACCGATATAGAACAGCGTCAGGCAAACGGTGGATTTCAATATATATAGAAGTAAAGTCCCCATAACGGATCGATTTATTTATTTTTTAATCTGCCGGATCAATTCCTGCAACTCATCGAGTGTCAACGCTTCTTCCTCAATCAGCGTGGAGACGACACGTGTATAGGAATTGTCAAAATACTTGTCAACAACCTGCTTTAAGGAACTCTTCCGATATTCGTCTTCCGACACCAAGGCATAATATTGGTGCGTATTTCCAAAAGCTTTATAACCGATATACCCTTTCTCCTCGAGGGCGCGGACTATGGTAGAAAGCGTGTTGTAATGCGGCTTGGGTTCTTCCTGCAAGTCGAGCAATTCGCGAACAAACAACGGGCCATGCACCCAGAAATAGCCTAATATTTCCTCTTCTTTTGATGTCAATCGTTTCATAATCTGTTGTTTTAATGAAAGAATGCCCAAATATAACTATATTTTCCAGTAATACAACTATAACACATAGTTAATCTACTATAATTTATAGTAGAAAGGCGATTATATATTAATAGAAGGCAATTCTTACCGGAAAAGCTGTATTTTTGCAGTCTTAAAAATAAGGTATGAAAATAGGCTCAATAGATTTAGGTGAACGCCCGGTGCTGCTGGCACCCATGGAAGATGTGACGGATATCTCTTTCCGCTTGATGTGCAAACGTTTTGGTGCAGATATGGTATATACCGAATTTGTATCGAGCGATGCCCTGATCCGCAGCGTAAACAAAACACAGGAAAAACTGACCGTTGCCGAGGACGAGCGCCCGGTAGCGATCCAGATATACGGCAAAGAAGTCGACGCCATGGTGGAAGCCGCTAAAATATGCGAAGCCGCCCGCCCGGATATCCTCGATATCAACTTCGGCTGCCCGGTAAAGAAAGTGGCAGGCAAAGGCGCCGGAGCCGGCATGCTGCGTAATATTCCTTTGATGCTCGAGATTACGCGCGAGGTGGTGAAAGCCGTCAACATCCCCGTAACGGTAAAAACCCGCCTGGGGTGGGATGCCGACAATAAAATAATTGTCGATCTGGCTGAGCAGTTACAGGATTGCGGCATCGCTGCCCTCTCTATCCACGGACGTACCCGCGCACAGATGTACACCGGCGAAGCGGACTGGACACTGATCGGGGCTGTAAAGAATAATCCCCGCATGCATATACCGATTATCGGCAATGGCGACGTCACTTCCGCCGAAATCTGCCGGCAACGTTTCGACGATTATGGCGTAGACGGCGTGATGATCGGCCGCGGAAGTATCGGCCGCCCCTGGATCTTCCGCGAAGTAAAACATTTCCTGACAACGGGACAGGCTTTGCCGGACGAGAAATTCACCTGGTATCTGGATATACTGAAACAACAGGTCAACCAAAGCGTGGAGCGGCTGGACGAACGGCGGGGCATCCTGCATATCCGCCGGCACCTGGCAGCAACCCCTCTATTTAAAGGGATCGCCGATTTCAAGCAAACGCGCGTTGCCATGCTCCGGGCGGAAACAGTTGCCGAACTGTTTGATATAATGGACTCTATCCCTGATAAATATAATATAACGGACTAAATAGTTATAAAAATGACACTATTATTATATAAAGTGACATTATTACAATAAAATGAGACAATTGTATATTGTATTTAATAGATTTCCTCTTATATTTGCATCGAGTTTTTTTCATAGTATTTTAGATCTAAGGTTAACAAGTCTTTGCAAAGGAGGAATCGTGAGACTGCTCCATTTGAAAGCAAAAAGGGGCTGTCCAAAAAGTGGATAGTCCCTTTAGCTATTGTTTATTTCGGTAA
>JAJPZM010000051.1 GCA_021204335.1 Parabacteroides sp.
TCATAATCTTTACATTTTTATGTCTTCCACGCTTGGAAGACTCGTTAATAATAAACCTAAACTTTACTCTATCTTTTTGTTTACAGTGCAAAGATAGACATTTTATTCGAAACTATGCTATAAAACATATAAAATCTTTCTATCTTTACACTTATTATATCTATTACGATAGATTTTAAGAAGCAAACCACCCTACTCTACGGCAGTCAATTCGCCTGTAACCGAGTTGATTACGAATCCACGAATGCTAACATCGGACGGAATCAACGGATGATTGCGCACCTGGTCTACCGTATCCCTCACAGAACTCTCTGTCGTGTCGAATCCACGCAGCCAGTGTTTAAAATCGACTCTGCAATACTTCATCATATCGATATGCCCTGCCGGAATACCGCGTTTCTTCATTGCTTCAATCATTTCATCGCTGTCCATGTGCTGCGCGCCACAGTCCGAATGACCGATGATCATTATCTCGACCACACCTAGCTCATAAATAGCGACCAGCAAGCTGCGGATCACACTGCCAAACGGATGCGAGATGATTGCACCGGCATTCTTAATAACCTTTACATCACCGTTCTTAATACCTAATGCGGCAGGAAGCAACTCTGTCAGACGGGTATCCATACAGGAAACAATTGCAATTTTCTTGTCCGGGTACTTATTCGTTATAAACTTTTCGTACCCTTTGTTCTTTACAAACTCTTTATTAAATACTAGTAATTCGTCAATCATAATTGTACTTCTTGTTATAGGAACAACTTAAGGTCAAATAATGTTCAAGTGTTTTAAGGCTTTGATTATTCCGTCGTCATCAACAGAGTCGGTGACATAGTCGGCATACTGTTTCACGTTATCTTCCGCATTTCCCATCGCAACACCGATGCCGGCATGTTGAAGCATCGAGATGTCGTTGCCGCCATCGCCGAAAGCCATACATTCCCTCAGAGGGATCTTATAATATTCCAACATGCGGTCGATCCCTACGCGCTTGCTGCTTCCAGAAGGAACTACATCGGTAAACAACGGGTTCCAACGGGTCGATTTGCAGTTAGACAAGATAGACATGATTGTCTTTTCCTGTTCGGTCGTAAAGAAAGAGACCAGTTGGAAAACCGTCTTTCCCCATATCTCGTTCAAGGGACGGATTGGCGGCTCGGGGAAGTTCAGCATATTGAAAATCTTTTCCACCGTCTCGTCCTTATAATTCATAAAGATTTCCTTTTCCTGCACGAAAGCACAGGGGAAAGCATCTTCTGTTTCCATATATCGTATCAACGCCTCGATATCCCTGTCGGGAATGCTGTGCTTATAAATTACTTTATCGTCGCCGGCCGTACAATACCCGCCATTCAGCGTTACGTAGCCATCAAATTGTAAATCGCCCAGATTGTTGATAGAACTGCGGTGACGTCCAGTCGCAATAAAGACTTTAACGCCTTTCTTCCTTAATATATCCAATGCCTCGATAGTCGATTGCGGAACTTCATGCGTTTTAAAACTAACCAATGTCCCGTCGATATCGAAAAAAACTGCCTTAACCATACTTTTTTAATAACCTATATTTGTTACAAAGATACGAATAAATAAGGAGATTCGGATTTTTATATACCTTTGTGAGTAAGATCTTAATAACAATTTAACAGGTAAGTTATGGAATACAGACAATTAGGTGGTTCGGGACTCTATGTACCCGTACTTTGTTTAGGCACAGCAACATTTGGCGGGACTAACGGTTTCGAAGGTTGGGGACATACCCAGGTGGATGAAGCCCGCCGCATGATAAACCTTTGCCTCAATGCCGGCGTAAACTTCTTCGATACTGCGGACGTTTATTCCGACGGATTATCAGAAGAAATACTGGGCAAGGCGATGAATGGCTTGCGGAATAAACTGCTTATTTCAACAAAGGCGACATTCAACCTGAATCCGGATAACCGCAATGCAATGGGTTCTTCCCGTTTCCATCTTATCGAAGCCTGCGAAGCCAGTTTGAAACGTTTGAATACCGACCATATCGACATTTACCACATGCATGGGTTTGATGCAAATACGCCGGTAGAGGAAACGCTTCGCGCGCTCGACGATCTGATTACGGCTGGTAAGATACGGTATATCGCCTGTTCCAACTTCTCCGGCTGGCATTTGATGAAAGCGCTGTCGGTTTCCGAACGGTATGGCTGGAGCCGTTACGTAGCGCATCAGGTTCACTACTCTTTGCTGAACAGGGAGTATGAGTGGGAATTGATGCCGCTAGGTATCGATCAAAAGGTAGGTTCCATCATCTGGAGTCCGTTATCAGCCGGACGCCTGGGCGGTAGATACAGACGGAACAACCCGATACCTGCCGATGGGCACGTAGCACGCGGCGGAAGCCCCATCCCCGACGAGGCGACTTCCTACGAGCGTCTATATAATATAATGGATGTATTAGACGAAATAGCCGGAGAGGCAGGGCATAGCGTAGCCCAATGTGCACTCAACTGGTTATTGCAACGCCCCACCGTATCCAGCCTGATTATCGGAGCCAGTACGGAAGCCCAGTTAAAACAAAACCTGGAAGCCGTCGGCTGGAACCTGACACCGCAGCAGGTAAAACGCTTGGACGAAGCCAGTCTGGTCACCCCCGTTTATCCCTATTGGCACCAGGCACAGTTTCCGTTTCTGAATGCGCAACTGCAGTTTTAGAGCTATATTGCTACAATTATTTTTAATGATTATCCGCATAATGTCCTATTATAAATTCTGGATTTGAAGTCGG
>JAJPZM010000270.1 GCA_021204335.1 Parabacteroides sp.
GTATCATATAAATTGAATGACCTAATTTCCTTATTTTTGTGGGCAATAACTTAATATACATACAAAATAAGGAACAATGGATAACAATCCGGTAAGAATACCTTCGCCCTTACTATCTCTGGTACCTATACTCGTTTTAGTTGCTTTGTTATTTGTGACTATACGGACATTCGGCAGCGATGCGCTGGGGGGAGGCAGTCAGGTCGTGCTGCTGACGGCAACGGCCGTTTGTTGCCTGATTGCTATGGGATATAGCAAAGTACGGTGGAAAGCGCTCGAGAAAGCAATGGTCAATAACATTGCAGGAGTCGCCACAGCATTAATCATCCTGTTAATCATCGGTGCCCTATCGGGAAGCTGGATGATTAGCGGCGTAGTACCGACTTTGATTTATTACGGGATGCAGATTATACATCCGACCTTCTTCCTTACTTCTACCTGTATTATCTGCGCGATCGTTTCAGTAATGATGGGCAGTTCGTGGACGACCATTGCCACTATCGGTATCGCCCTCTTAGGCATCGGGCAGGCGCAGGGATTCGACGACGGGTGGATTGCCGGAGCTATCATTTCCGGGGCTTACTTCGGTGATAAAATATCTCCCCTCTCGGATACGACCGTACTGGCTTCTTCCGTAACCGACACGCCGCTGTTCGTACATATTAAATATATGTTGATAACAACCGTTCCGTCGTTATTGATTACATTGGTTATCTTTACCGTTGCCGGCTTTGCGCACGAAGCGACGGCAACCGACCAGATAGCCATGTATTCGGCTTCCCTGAAAGAGACATTCAACATCTCCTTCTGGCTGCTGATTGTTCCGATCCTGACCGGCATGCTGATTGCCAAACGGGTTCCGTCTATCGTAACCTTGTTTATCTCGGCCGCCTTGGCCGGCGTGTTTGCCTTACTCTTCCAGCCGCATTTGTTGCAGGAAATATCCGGGTTATCCGTCCAGGATATGCAATCGCAGTTCAAGGGGCTGATTATGACGTTCTACGGCAGCACACAGATACAGACGGGCAATCCGGAGCTGAACGAACTGGTTTCCACCCGGGGCATGAGCGGCATGCTGAATACCATCTGGCTGATTCTCTGCGCCATGTGTTTCGGCGGAGCCATGACGGCGAGCGGCATGTTGGGAAGTATTACTTCCGTATTTATCCGTTTTATGAAACGGACGGTCGGACTGGTTGCATCCACAGTCGCCTCCGGCCTGTTCCTCAACATCTGTACGGCCGACCAGTATATTTCCGTCATTCTGACCGGGAATATGTTCAAAGATATTTATAAAGCCAAGGGATACGAAAGCCGCCTGCTGAGCCGAACTACAGAAGATTCGGTGACGGTAACTTCCGTACTTATCCCCTGGAACACGTGTGGTATGACGCAGGCAACCATCCTGGGCGTCGCCACTTTTACCTATTTACCTTATTGTTTCTTTAATCTAATCAGCCCGTTGATGAGCATCACGGTTGCCGCCATCGGGTATAAAATAAAACGGATAAATGAAAAAACTGAAAGTATCGCTACTGACTAAAGTAGTTATTGCCATTGCAGCCGGTGTGTTGTTCGGACAGTTTCTGCCGAACGGGCTTGCACGTATCTTTGTGACCTTCAATTCGTTGTTCGGCAACTTCCTGTCGTTCTCCATTCCCCTTATCATCCTGGGACTGGTGACGCCTGCCATCGGAGACTTGGGAAAAGGTGCCGGACGGCTGCTCGCCATTACGGCGCTGATAGCATACGGTTCAACGATATTCTCCGGTTTCTTTACGTTCTTCAGCAGTTCCGCCATCTTCCCCCATATCCTTCCGGTCAATACGGAGCTGACTGCGATGGAGAATCCGGAAGACTTCATGCTGACGCCCTATTTTACGGTAGGCATGCCGCCGTTGATGGACGTAATGACTGCCTTGCTTTTGTCTTTCACGATAGGATTGGGGCTTTCTTATATCACCGGAAATACTTTGCGGGAAGCCTTCAATGATTTCCAGAAAATTATAACGATACTAATCGAGGCGGTAATCATCCCGTTGCTGCCGTTGCATATATTCGGTATCTTTCTGAATATGACGGTCAGCGGGCAAGTGGTGAGTATCATTACGATGTTCCTGAAAGTTATCATTGTTATCTTCGTTCTCCATGTGCTGCTGCTGATTATCCAGTTTACCATAGCGGGAGCTGTCAGTAAAAAGAATCCGTTCCGTCTGTTGAAGAATATGTTGCCTGCCTACGCCACCGCTTTGGGTACGCAATCGTCGGCCGCAACTATTCCGGTTACGCTGGCGCAAACGGTGAAGAATGGAGTCCGGGAAACGATTGCCATCTTTACGGTTCCTCTTTGTGCGACGATTCATCTTTCGGGCAGTACAATGAAAATTACGGCGTGCGCCATGGCCATTATGTATATGGCAGGCGAACCGGTCACGTTCTCCGCTCTTGCGGGCTTCATCCTGATGCTCGGTATCACAATGGTAGCCGCTCCGGGCGTTCCCGGTGGGGCAATTATGGCTGCCCTGGGATTGCTTCAAAGTATGCTGGGATTCAACGAAACGTTACAGGCTTTGATGATTGCCCTTTATATTGCCATGGACAGCCTCGGAACCGCCTGCAACGTAACCGGTGACGGAGCAATAGCTATTGTTGTCGATAAGATCGCAGGGAAACAACAAACCTCTCCCAACGAAATATAAAAAAGAGGAAGGTGTCCTAAAAGGATGCCTTCTTTTTTGTTATGCGGCCAATTCAT
>JAJPZM010000108.1 GCA_021204335.1 Parabacteroides sp.
TTTCATATCAAGAGGGATAACCTTTTGATAGTAAAAAAATATGGCTACAAATGAAGCTTATAACAGTTCTATTATTTCTAATCACATTCTGTTTACAGGCAAATACGACCTATTCGCAAAATGTCCGTGTAAAGCTGGATATGAAGAATGCATCTTTGACAGACATTTTTCGAGAAATAGAGAAACAATCCGATTATCGTTTCTTCTGTAATTATACGGTATTGAATGCTGGTACAAGAGTCAATGTGCATACTGACGAAAAGGAGTTGTCGGAAATATTGGATCAGTTGTTTAAGAATACGGATATAACCTGCAAACTCGTTGATAAATATATTGTGATCACTTCAAAAAATGAAACGGTTGTTCCACTTGCAGCGCAAAGTTCGGATCGTAAAATATTGACAGGTGTTGTTACAGATGAGCGGGGAGAGCCGATTGTCGGAGCAAATGTTGTAGAAAAAGGAACTACGAATGGTAGTATTACCAATATGAACGGAGAGTTTACAATATCGGTTTCTGAGTATGCTACATTACAAGTGTCTTATATAGGTTATATCAGCCAGGAAATTCAAATTAAAAATCGGACTCAGTTGCAAATCATTTTGAAAGAAGATTTGCATACATTGGAAGAAGTCGTTGTTGTTGGATATAATACCCAGAAAAAGAAAGATTTAACAGGTGCAGTATCTGTAGTGAAAGTAGAAGATGCAAAAGACCATGCTTCCGGAAACATAATGAAGGCATTACAAGGGCGTGTACCGGGAGCTTTCATAACCTCGAGTGGTGCACCGAATGGGGATGCAACTGTGTTAATTCGTGGTATTGGTACTTTGGGGGATAATTCACCTTTATATATTATAGATGGAATGCCTAGCAAAAAATCGATGAATGAATTATCTGCTTTAGATATTGAATCCATCCAGGTATTGAAAGATGCCTCTGCCGCCAGTATTTATGGTTCGCGGGCTGCACATGGTGTTATTATTATTACAACAAAAAAGGGAAAAAGGAAAAACCAGGATTGATGTAAAAGCATCTCTTGGGGTTAAAAATTATGCTAAATCATTGGAATGGCTGAATACAGAAGAGCGTGGATTTATACAATGGCGTGCCGCCAGAAATGATGGAACGGATCCTAATTTCGGGGTATATTCTTTCAAAGATCATCAGGATGCATCTGGAATTTGGATGCTGGATGAAACAATACTTCCTGAATATATTGATGAAGCGCGAACCATGCGTGCCGCAGATACGGATTGGGCAAAAGAGGTTGGTCGTACGGCTGTTGCACAAAATTATAATGCAACGGTCTCCGGAGGAGGAGATACTAGTCAGGCGTTGTTTGCTCTTGATTATTTGATAGTAAAGGAACTGTGAAAGGAACTTATTTTACCCGTTATTCAGCTCGGGTGAATTCGGATCATTCCTTGTTTAATAATAAATTGACAATAGGAGAGCATCTTTTATTTACAAAGACACGAAGAAATGCACTGACCAGTGTCTTGGATAGAACATGGGCTATTCAACCGATAGTTCCTATTCACACAGAGGATGGAAAGGGTTGGGGAGGACCCGTCAGGGGAATGAGTGACCGTCAAAATCCAATCCGTTTAATTGAAGATAATAAACAGAACCATGACGATATGTTTCATCTGTTCGGGGACATGTTTTTAGATTTGGAGCCCATTAAAAACTTACATTTGAAAACAATGTTCGGGGTAGATTATACTTTCTTTTGGAGAAGGAATATGGAACATACATATACCTCTGGTTATTTATCGCTGGATAAAGCGAAAGTAACCAATTATGATAATCGCTATGGAAATTGGGTGTGGAGTAACACATTGACTTATAAGTTTGATATAGACGACCCTCATCATTTTGATTTATTGGGCGGACATGAAATGATAAGATATTATGCGGAAGATTTATCGGCGAGTCGTCAGGGATTTACTTCTGAAGATGAAGATTATATGTATCTTAATGCAGGTGAGGAGAATCAGTTAAATGGAGGAAGTGCGACAGAATATGCTTTACTTTCTTTTTTTTGGAAAGATTGGGTATAATTATGCTGATAGATATTTGGCTTCTTTCACGGTCCGCTATGATGGCTCCTCTCGTTTTGGGGTAAATAATCGTTTTGCAACTTTTCCTTCTTTCTCTTTAGGATGGCGTCTAAGCGAGGAGTCGTTCTTTAAAAATAATATACGTTTTATATCGGATCTTAAATTGCGATATGGTTGGGGACAGACAGGAAATCAGGAGATTGGCGATAATGCAGCGTACGGATTATATGAGGCCCTGTATGCCTCGGACATAGCAGCCGGAGTAAATTCCGGTACAGCGTATGATATCACAGGCAATGATACAGGTTCTCTTCCTTCAGGTTATCGTCGTGTACAATTATCGAATCCTGATTTACGTTGGGAGACCGCCACCCAAAATAATTTTGGATTAGACTTTGGCTTGTTTGATCAGAAAGTGACCGGGTCATTTGATTATTTTATCAAAAAAGATCAGAGATATTTTAATATCACCTCCGGTTATTGCCTCTCTGGGGGAAGGAGGCAAACGATACGTAAATGGAGCCAGTATGGATAATAAAGGTTTCGAATTCTTATTGTCCTATAATGGATCCATAGGAGATGTGTCGTTTAATATAACAGGAAATATAGCTGGTTATCGGAATAAAGTGGTGTCTTTACCGGATGAAGTAGTTAATTCTTATGCAGGAAACGGATATGATCAAACGATTTTGGGACGTCCGCTCAACTCTTTATTTGGATATGTAGCCGATGGCCTTTTCCAAACGCAGGAAGAAGTCGATAGCCATGTAAATCAAACGGGTAAAGGTTTTGGACGTATTCGATACAAGAATGTAGATGATTCGAATGATGAAATTAATGATAGGGATCGTACATGGTTGGGAGTAACAGATCCGAAATTTATATATGGATTGAATTGTTCCTTATCATATAAGAATTGGGATTTTAGTATGTTTTGGAATAGCATTTGCGGAGGCCGCGTAAATAATACAACTAAGCAATTTACCGATTTTGTTAGTGCTTTTTCCGGAGAAAATTATGGGACGCGAACATTGGAAGCATGGACTCCTCAAAATACAAGCTCCACTATTCCTATGTTGTCAGCGAATGATTTTAATAATGAAATGCGTTTTTCTTCTTATTATGTAGAAAGTTCTTCCTATTTGAAGTTACGTAATGTTGAAGTTGGTTATTCGTTGAATAAATCTATATGTGATAAGCTTTATATGCAAAATACCCATTTCTTTATTTAGGAGAGAATTTGTTGACTTTCAAAAAACATGGGGCGATAATGCTTATACCGGAGTAGATCCAGAAACTCCTGACTCTGGCTATCCGATACCTTTTTCTGTGAATTTATGCGTTAATGGAACATTTTAAAAAAGCAATATGAATATCTTGAAAAATTTAATAATAAGTAGTGCAGTTGTAGTATTACTTACTTCCTGTGACTCTTTTTTGGATATAAATCCCAAAGGGAAATTGGGTGATGAACAATTGAATACTGCAGATAATATAGAAAAATTAGTTATTGCGGCTTATTCTCTGGTCGGTGGAGATTTTCGTCGTACCGCGCTTTGGCCTTATAGCGATGTTCGTAGTGATGATGCATATAAAGGCGGAGGAGGTACCGGAGATAATGCACAGTGGAATATTTTTGAAACGTTTGTTCAAATGCGTGTCGATTTGTCGGATGTGGATTTAAAGTGGTATCGAAATTATGTCGCTGTTTCTCGTGCAAACAATGCGTTGGCTCGCCTTCATAATCTCTCAGAAGAAGAATTCCCTAAAAAACAAATACGTGTTGCAGAGATGCGTTTTCTGCGGGCTCACCAAATGTTTGAACTAAAGCTTTTATTTAAGCATATTCCATGGATCGATGAAACGATTCTTGCTGCTGAATATATTAATATATCAAATGTTGAATATACTGATAAGCAATTGTGGGATAGATTAATTGAGGAATTTCGTTTTGCAGTGAATAACTTACCTGAACAAAATGAAGACGTAGGACGTGCCAACAAATACTCCGCTAAAGCATATTTGGCGAAAGTCCTTTTATATGCAGCATACGAACAAAATGAGAAGCATGAAGTAGTATCCATAGATAAAACGAAACTGGAGGAAGTTGTAACACTGATAAGTGAATTAGAAGGACGCTATTCTTTGGCTCCAGATTTTGCCCGGAATTTCCTTCATGAATATGAAAATGGAACAGAGTCTGTCTTCGCTGTACAAAATTCCAGTAATGATGGTACTCCCTATGGAATGTTGGATCAGTCATCTATGCTTACATATCCAATGAATGCGGAATATGGATGCTGTGGATTCCTTCAACCTAGTCAGAATCTGGTGAATGCATTTAAAACAGATGAAAATGGATTGCCGCTATTTGAATCATATAATATGTCGGATATTTCTACTTCGTCAGATTTATTTGAATACAATATAGATCTTCGTTTGTTGCATACTGTCGCTATTCCGGGTGTTCCATTTAAATATAATCCCACTTTTATATATGAAAGAGGTTGGAGCAGGCAGCCGGAAACTTATGGTGCATTTTTATCAATGAAGGGAGCTGTACTTCCGGATTGTTCCTGTTTCCAAAGGGCAGGAGCTTATATGTCGAGTTCTAAAAACCGGGATATAATTCGCTATGATGATGCTCTGTTATGGAAGGCTGAAGCTTTAATAGAATTGGGGCGCCACATGGAAGCATTGCCTATAATAAATTCTATCCGGCTTAGGGCTCAAAATAGTTCGGGTCTTTTAGTTGATGTTACAGGAAATCCTACTGCACAGTTTAAAGTTGGAGAATATATTAATGGAGAAAACTGTAATTGGACACAGGAATTTGCAAGAAAAGCGCTACGTTGGGAAAGGCGTTTGGAAATGGCTTTAGAATGTAGCCGCTTTTTTGATTTGGTACGATGGGGAGATGCAGATCAGTATATGAACACCTATTTTTCTGAAGAAAAGACGAAAAGAGCTCATTTGCGTGATGCTCAATTTACGAAAAGCAGAGATGAATATTTTCCTATTCCACTAGCCCAAATCAATTTTAGTAAAAAGTTGCATAAACAAAATTATGGTTGGCCGGATAATTAATAATAATCATAGATAATATAAAGAATAATGTTATGAAAAATATAGTGGTTAATGTATTAGGTATGGTCTCAATAATAGGAGGTGTGCAAAGCATCCATGGACAGACTGATCTATGCAAACCGAATGTAATATTAATAATGACTGATGATCAGGGGTATGGGGAACTGTCGTGCCATGGTAATCCAGTATTACAAACTCCGCAGCTAGATAAATTATATTCCCAAAGTATCCGATTGATGAACTATCATGCTGCACCAATGAGTACAGCAACACGAGGACAATTAATGACTGGTCTTGATGCTGCTCGAAATGGAGCACTAAATGTTAGTAGTGGCCGTACTATGTTACGTGTCGGAATACCAACTATGGGGGATGTCTTTAAAGAAAATGGCTATAATACGGGCATATTCGGCAAATGGCATTTAGGAGATACGTATCCCTATACTCCGGATTGTCGGGGATTCCAGAAAACTTTATGGTTTCCTCCTTCCCATATGGGGCAATCCCGGACCATTGGGGAAATACTTATTTCGATGCCGTATATATTTGTGATGGAGAAAAAAGAAGATAGATGGATATTGTACTGATATCTTTTTCGACACTGCAATGGCCTGGATGAAGGAATCTTCGAAAGAAAACAAACCGTTTTTTACCTATTTACCATTGAATGCTCCACATGAACCGTGGTTCGCTCCGAAAAAGAACATTTGTGAAATGGAAGCGGCTTTTGCTAAATCGAAAGAATTTTCCAATATGGATCCGGAACTAAAGAAGAATATTATTCATTATTTGGCAATGATTCGTAATATAGATGAAAATATGGGGCGTCTTTACCGGTTCCTTGATGAAAATGGATTGGCTGATAATACGATTCTTATTTTTACGACAGATAATGGCACTACCTTTGGTGACAGGTATTATAATGCGGGTATGAGAGGAAGTAAATCTCAGCTTTGGGATGGCGGGCACCGGGTTCCGTTCTTTATCCGTTGGCCCAAAGGAAACTTGGTTGCTCCTTAGGACATTGATGGACTGACAAATGCGCAAGATGTGTTGCCGACTTTAATGGGACTTTGCGGGTTGACTTTTTCAAAACCATTAAAGACGGATGGAATAGATCTTTCCGGAGTATTAAAGATGAATGCTCGCATACCGGACGATCGTATGGTCGTAATTAATTATAGTCGCATTCCAGGCAACTATAATTATCCTTCTCCGGCGAGTCCTTCTTTGGTTAGACGTGATGGTGCTGCTGTTCTTTGGGGAAAATGGCGATTGTTGAATGATTCTCTTCTTTATGATTTGAAAACTGATCCGACACAACAACATAATGTGATAAATGACTATCCTGATGTTCTACATAAAATGAGAGAGTATTTGTATGATTGGTGGGAAGATGTAGAGGCAATAGTGAATGAACCACAGCCTACTATGATTGGACAGGATAGGGGAAAAGATGTAATGCTTTCTTCATGCGAATGGCTTGATGTATATGTTGATCAGCAGGCACAAGTACGCCAGGGATTGCGTAAGAACAGTTATTGGGTTTTGGATGTAGCTTGCGATGGTGAGTATGAATTTGAATTACGTCGATGGCCTCGGGAAGCAGATGCATCCTTGAATGGTACGACTGCGATGAATAACATGGATGTTGCTCTACCTATAGAATTTGCATCTATGGCTATTAATGGAGAAGCTTATCACTTGAAAGTTAAGAAAGGAGCAGAATCTGCTACTTTTACCATTAATTTAAAAGCAGGATGAACATTATTGCATACTTGGTTTTTGGATAAACAGAATCAGGCAATTTGTGGTGCTTATTATGTATATGTCACTAAGAAATAATGTTGTAGATGACGACGCACTGTATGTCGAATAGCCATACAGTGTCTCTACCGGCAATGCCTCATCTTCATACTTAACAAGGAGTTTGATGTTGGTAAAAATAGAGACTTACATCAATAGCAGATGTAAGTCTCTGAAAGTAAGGCTGCTTTTTCTTTTTTATGTCTTATCTCTTTTTATTCCGGCAAGCGGGGAGGAGTGGAAGACCAGATAGCTTTAATCGTTTCTTCCTGATTGTAGCCAAGTGGACAAGCTGCGCTGCGTGTATTGGCCCGATAGATGTTTTGAGCTTCGTTCGGGCAACAGATGCCTCGTAGACCCGGCATTTCGATATGTCCGTTCGGATCTGTCTGCCTGATCCAATCCCAGGCGTATTGTAGCCATTCGTTCCTATATGCTTCAGGTTGTTTGGCATACCAGGATATCTCGTCCCAACCCCATGGGAAGTAAGAAGTGGTATCCGCTACGTTGACGGGTTCTTCTTTTCCGTAATTGTCTATTTCTACCAGATAAGGAAGTGATTCGCATTTCCGTCCGCTGGGCGTAACACAACCTTGGCTTTTCCCATAAATCCCGTCCAGGTGGTTGACTCGTAGCTCAGCCCGTTGCGCTTCGCCGGCTTTAAGCTCTCCCGGTATGGCACAGATACGCATAGGGAAAGAATTGAAGTCGATCAGGCTTTTCCCGTCTTTCAGCATACCGCCTTTGGGAGTATGGGTATCCAGAAGTACCCAGTGCCGGCGGGCATATTCTGCTGCGTAGGAACGGATATGGTCTATCACCTTTGCCCAGTGTTCCCGTTGAGGATCATGCATGCCGATCAGTTCGATCTGCCCCAGGTGGAAAGCTTCGCAACCGATGTTGATATAGGAACAGGCCAGGAAATGAAACCATAGCTGTGTCTCTATACGGCTGATATCCGGTACGCTACCGCCTTTATGCCAGTGATCCACATATTTACCTTCCTTGCTTAGCATGTCTTTGTAAGAAAAGTTCCGTTTTTCAGGTTTCATCCCGTACGACTGGAATACCCATTCGGGGATAGGAATTGTGTTGACATCTTCCGAGATGGCTTCGAACAGGCAACCTTGGAAAATGATATCCGGATCGTAGGCATGCAGTTCCTCGATAATGGATTGCGCTTTTGTCCAGAATTCGGGATTGTTGAGGATGCGCTCGTTCTCCCAGCGGAAGATTGCCCGACCAACCAACTTGGCCCCGATATTTTTGATCATGCGGATATCATCCGCACATACTTCTTTGCTTTCTTTTCCCGGTGCCAGCACACAGGAGAAAGTGATGGAACGATCCAGATAGTTTTCCAGTACTTCCCGTTCTATTCCGTTCCGATCGAAATGATAAGCCTTATTTTGTGCATGCATACAAAGAGGAAATAAGGCTAACAAAAGGAAATGTTTGCAAATTTGTTTCATATTATTCCAATATCCCTTTCCCTTGGCGCACGATCTCGAATTCATCCGTCGTGCAATCTACTACAGTAGATGCTTCAAAACCTCCGAAACCTCCGTCAACAACGATATCTACCATATTCTCATACTTTTCGTGGATCAGTTCGGGGTCTGTCGTATATTCGATCATATCATCGTCATCGTGTACAGACATGGTCAGGATGGGATTTCCCAATTCTTTTACCAGCGTACGGATGATGTTATTGTCCGGCACGCGGATACCGACCTCTTTCCTGTTCTTATATATCTTGGGTAATTCGCTGCTTGTCGGGAGAATGAAGGTGAAAGGGCCCGGCAGGTTCTTCTTCATCAATTTGAATGCCGCATTATTTATCTTTGCATATTCGCTGAGGTTCGAAAGGTTGTAGCAAATGATGGAAAGGTTGCTTTTTGCGGGTTGATTCCTTTAATTGGCAGATTTTCTCAACGGCACGAACATTCAATGCATCACAGCCGATGGCATATACCGTATCGGTCGGATAGATAACCAAACCTCCGTCGCGAAGGACATCGATCACTTTGTCTATTTCCCTGGGATTGGGATTTTCGGGGTAAATCTTAATTAGCATAGCTTTATCAGTTAACAGTCAACAGGTGACAAATGTTTATTACAGTAATAACTGCAAATATCCATTTGCCACCTATCAATGTCTACAGCTACTAGCCGTAAATTATATTACCGTTCTCGTCGGTAAATTCTTCTAATCCTTTGCTATATTGGTTCATGGCGCGAAGGCTCATGCCCATGCTCGAGAAGCCACCGTCGTGGTAAAGATTCTGCATCGTTACCTTGCGGGTAAAGTCGGAGAACATCATCACGCAATAGTCAGCACATTCGTCGGCTGTTGCGTTACCCAGCGGACTCATCTTGTCGGAGAAGTCTAGCAGGTGTTCCATGCCTTTCACGCCGCTACCGGCAGTTGTCATGGTCGGTGATTGAGAGATCGTGTTGATGCGGACATCCTTTTCACGTCCATAGATATATCCGAAGCTACGTGCGATCGATTCCAACAGGCTCTTGGCATCTGCCATATCGTTGTAACCGAAGAAAGTACGCTGTGCTACTACATACGACAGTGCCACTACGGAACCACAGTCGGCAATTGCATCCTGCTTCTTGGCTACCTGCAGCATCTTATGGAAAGATACGGCGGATATATCCAATGTCTTTTCCAACATTCCGTAATCCAGATCGTCATACGTACGTTTCTTACGCACATTCGGGCTCATGCCGATAGAGTGTAATACGAAATCTATTTTTCCTCCCAGTATTTCTACTGATTTGGAGAATACCATTTCCAAGTCTTCTACATTTGTAGCGTCTGCCGGCAATACTTCTGCATTTACTTTCTTTGCCAGGGCATCTACTTCGCCCATACGTACGGCAACCGGTGTATTACTCAATGTAATGATTGCACCTTCTTCTACAGCTCTTTCTGCTACTTTCCAGGCGATAGACATTTCGTTCAGCGCACCGAAGATAATGCCTCTCTTTCCTTTCAATAAATTATGACCCATACCTTTATTTCATTTATTTACGGCACAAAAGTACATAAAATGTGCAAGATGCGCAATTATTCCCTGTAATATACTCTCTTGACCCTCGGGGATACTGATGTCAGGATCTCATAGGGGATTGTTTTTAGTTTGTCGGACAGTTCGCTGACGGGCAGTTCTTCGCCGAAGACGATGACCGGATCACCTTCGCGGGCATCCGTGTCGGTGACGTCGATCATGCAGGCATCCATACAGATGTTGCCGACCATCGGGCAACGTTTGCCGCCAATGGAAACCTCGCCGCCACGATTGCTGAAATGACGATCCAGCCCATCGGCATAACCGATCGGGATGATGGCAATGCGCGAATCACGATCTACATACGTTTTCCGGCTGTAACCGATCGAATCGCCTGCCGGAACGTTCTGTATCTGAAGGATAGTCGTGCGTAAAGTACTTACGTTGCGCAGTCCTTTCATTCCCGAAGCGCTGACGCCATATAATCCGATTCCCAAACGAACCATATCCATCTGGTAACCGGTAAAACGTTCGATGCCGGCAGAGTTCAGTATGTGTTTGATTACTTTATACTCCAACCTGCTTTCCAGTTTGGCGGCGGTAGCGGTAAATATATCCAACTGCTTTTGTGTGAAATCGTCGAAGATGGAAGAGTCGCTGCCCACCAGATGGGAGAAAACAGAGCGTGCCGTAACACCCGACTGCTCTTTCAGTCGTTCGCAGATAGTCGGAACGTCTTCCGGTTGGAATCCCAGCCGATGCATCCCCGTATCGATCTTAATATGGATCGGGTAGGCGGTAATGCCCCTGCGCTCCGTTTCCTTTATCATGGCATCCAGCAACCGGAAACTATATACTTCCGGCTCCAGGTTATTCTCGAATAAGACGTTAAAGCTACTGAACTCCGGATTCATTACGATAATAGGGATTGAGATGCCTTCCTTGCGAAGTTCTTTCCCCTCGTCGGCAACGGCAACGGCCAGATAATCGCACCGATGCTCCTGCAACGTCTTTGCCAGCTCGTACGAGCCTGCTCCGTAGCCGAATGCTTTCACCATGCAGACCATCTTCGTCTCCGGTTTTAGTTTCGAGCGATAATAGTTGAAGTTGTGCACTACCGCGTCGAGGTTCACTTCGAGGATCGTTTCGTGCACTTTCTTTTCCAGCAGTTCCGAGATCCGTTCGAAATGGAAATGACGCGAACCTTTCAACAGGATCAGTTCGTTTCGGAAGTTCTTGAATGTCGGCGATTTCAGGAACTCGTCCGTTGTATTGTAAAACTCTTTTTCAATGTCAAACATACCTCCATACTCTTTCAGGTCGCGTCCGATCCCGATAATACGGTCAATCTTTTTGCGGCGAACCAGGTCGGCTACCTTTTTATAGAGCGACTTGGGCAATGTGCCCGATTGCAGGATGTCGGAAAGGATCAGCGTGCATTTCAGGTTCTTGTCCACATGCCGGCTCTGCTGGAAGTCGAGGGCGATATCCAACGAGTTAATATCCGAGTTGTAGGTGTCGTTTATCAAAGTGCAGTTGTTGATGCCCTGCTTCACGTCAAGACGCATGGCAACCGGCTCTAGTCGGGCAAACTTCTTCGGATCGTTCACACTGGTCGGTTTCAGGTAAAGCATCACTGCCAGGCAATGGATTACATTTTCTATCGAAGCATCGTCCGTAAAAGGAATCACATACTTCTGATTCAGCCCGAGCAACGTACAACGGATCTCCGTTTCGTTCTCTTTCTTTTTGATCGATTCGATATAGAGCGGGGCTTCCGAATCCGTCCGGCTCCACGCAATCGCCTTGTGCGACAGGCAGGCCGACTCGATACAGTTCGAGATAAACGCATCGTCGCCATCATAAATAATCGCTTCGCAATCGGTGAACAGCGTCAGCTTCTCCAGGCATTTCTGTGTCGTAGAGATAAAATTCTCCTGATGAGCTTCGCCGATATTGGTAATGATACCGATAGTCGGCGCAATGATCGGCCGCAGGTTCTCCATCTCGTCCGGTTGCGAGATACCCGCCTCGAATATCCCTAGCGTATTCTTTTCGCTCATTTGCCATACCGACAGCGGAACGCCCAGTTGCGAATTGTAGCTGCGCGGCGAACGGACGATATTGAATTCCTTATGCAACAACTGGTAAAGAAACTCCTTTACAATCGTCTTCCCGTTGCTACCCGTCACGCCGATCACCTGGATATTAAACCGTTTCCGGTGATAAGCCGCCAATTTCTGAAGCGCTTTCAGCATATCTTTTACTACCAGGAAATTCGCATTCGTCATCTCTTCAAACTCGGGAAGCATGTCGCTTACCACAAAATTGCGGACGCGCAGTTTGTAGAGTTCCTTTATATATCTGTGTCCGTCGTTGGTCTTCGTTTTAAGAGCAAAGAAGAGACTTTGTTCTGGAAATGAAAGCCGGCGGCTGTCGGTCAGCAGTATGCTGATGGTGCCATCCTGCAAGTTGCCGGTTTTGGCGCCGGTAACTCCCACGATTTCTTTTATTGAGTATTCCATTTTACATTAGTTTAGACTTTATTATTTCCATCTCTTTAGCCATATCAAAGAAAGGAAATTTCTCGTTAACTCGTTCCATCTTTAACAAAGTTTGCGACATGAAGCGTCTGTAAGCTTCACTTTCGGGCTGAAACGGCCGATGGTTAATAGCCTTTTGTATCTCTGCCCATTCTTTAAGAAACCCCTTGGTCTCTTCGGATAAGTAATTTTCCGTAAAACGTTGCCAAATATAATCAACGGCAAGTTCCGACGGATGCAGCATATCGGTGGCATAGAAGCGGTAATCGCGCAACTCGTCCATCATGATTTCGTAGGCCGGGAAGTAGGCGACCCGCTCCGGATATTCTTTTTGCAGCTCGTCGGCAGCCAGCAGCAGGGTAGCCTTACTCAGTTGGTTGCCATGCGCCCCGTCTTTCCAGTGGCGGATGGGGCTGACGGTCAGCAATACCTTCAACTCCGGGGTCTGTTCCCAAACGGAGAGCAGCAGCTCTTTCCATTCCGCCACAATGTCTGCAACGGTCAGCATCGAGCGTTCGAACATCTTTTCCGGCAGTTTATGGCAGTTGGCAACCACTTCTCCGGTGTTTTTCAGCCGGTAAACGTAGGCTGTCCCCCACGTAGCCACCAGATAGCCCGTCCGGCGAAACGCTTCTGCCGAAGTAGATAGCCGCCCGTTTATGTACTCCAGACACTCTTTTTCAGAGGTCGACGAGAAGCGGCTGTGATGCGTGAAGCTATGATATACGCCTTCATGGCAGAACAAATCGCCGGCCGTAAATTGCTGCGGATGCAACAACAAACGCACTGCCGCCGCTATCGATGCCGGATTATACAACGTTCCGAACGGGTTGATGTCCACATTGAACTTGTTTTCCGCCAGCCTTGTCCCCATATTCTCTGCAAAACAGGAGCCAAGCAGCAGCATGCGCTCCCTGCACGAAAAGAGGAAAGGGGGACTGGATATTTTGATTGCAGTGTATAACTCCATCTTGTTTAATATCCATTAATCAATTAAAAAGGGAAAGTCTTCCTCTAAAAGTTCCATTTCAAATTCTTCTTCTTCACTGAGCACCTGTTTCTCTAGTCTGAAATTCTGCCATATTTTTGTTATGACCTCTTTGATATGTTCAAACTCTGAAGAATTTTTATATTGATATGTACAGGCTTTTGTACACCAATACTTGATTTGTCTCTTGAAGTTTCCCCATTCAGCATTATTGTAATATAGCTGGATACTGTTTTGAATATCCTGCGTGGAATGAATAGGAGTATATGGAAAGTCGGAACGCGATTTGATGATACCGGAAGAGTCGCTGGTTGAACACGTAATGCAATTCCTGAGTTCGCCACCGGTCTGACTTTGCCTGTTAAACCAATTTTTAGCTTGTGGGGCTAGATTGTCACTAAATATAAAAAGACTTTCTTTTTTGATGGAACTTTTCCCGCTCAGTAAAGCTTTTGTATAGGTTACCTTTCTTTCCATTTCTGTTTTGGAAAGTCCATTCGTGCTTTGGTAATTCATTCTAAGTTCAATAAGCAACAGGCTTGGATTGATTGCTCTGTTGTTCTCAAATGAGGAGATTCCTATTACTGCATCTACCGTATTGTCGGCCTGCCCTTTGCGTAATACTTGTTTTTCGTAATAATCAATATCCAGACATTTGATGTCCGTATGAAAGTAGTTCGTATTAGGATAGTCCTAATTAGAAACGTCGTTTAAAGTTGACCCGCATGGCGGATAAAGCGAATGTCCTTCCACTAGTTGATTATTGTAAATCCATTGCTCCATATCTGTTGATGTTTTCTATTGCGATATTAAAAGACTCGAATATCTCACCGATCTCGTGTCCTAAATCTTTGCAGATATATGTATGGCTGTCAGGATTTTCAGGTTGTGCCACATAGAAGTTGGTGTCATTCAATATCCCTTCCTTGTAGGCGATGTCGTGGATGGCGGCTACCATGTCGGGATTATGGCTGGCTATCATTATTTTCAAACCTAACTTTTTATTCAACAACACCAGCAGGCGGGCAAACTCTACAATCCACTGAGGATGAAAATGTGCTTCCGGCTCATCGATCATCAGCAAAGTTTCATCGTTCAGATATCCATTTTCCAACAGGCGTTGCAGGTAGGAGAACGTTTTGAAACCGGTAGCTGCTTCGTTCAATCCGATATTGATTTTTTTATCGCTCGATACGTAGCGCAGGTCTCTTTCCTTAAAAGTTTCTTTTTCATCTAAAACCGCCTCACCATCTAATAACTCTTTAATCCTCAACAAGAACTTCTTTGTTTCAACGGATTGCTCTTTCTTTTTGTTATCCATTATCATTTCGCGTAATGCTTTCCAGAAAAGATTGTCTGTCGACCCAGCATCGATTGACATGGGAGTGTCTATATAGATGGCGTTCCGCAAGTTGAATAATGTGGATATATGCCTGTCTTCAATTATATTCACAAGGTCTTCTTTCAGTTGTATGAAAGAGGGAGAGGCATCGTTGAGATCAAAATGGCTGTTGATTGCTTCAAAGAATGTCCGAGAAGGGCGTTCTCTCATTTCCTGGTATATCTTTTTAGTCAGAGAGTCAACCCAGCGGCTGTTTTTGTCTATGAAGTTTTCGATGGCTTGATGAATATCTTTATCTTGTACATCAATGTTTAAATAGGATAAAAAACGAGCTTTGCGGGCTTCGGGAATATCTTCAGTAAGTGTTGCAGTCAAAAGACTTCCGGTTGCATGTAAAGCCTCTAAAAATAAACCATTGACAACCTCTATTTGCTCCTTGGAGTAATACTTTATCAATCTCAGTTTGTTAATGGTTTCATATAGGAGATCTAAATGGTCATCCGGTAGCTTCTTAGAACGTATGAAACGGACAAGGTCTTGGGTTACAAACAACATTCTGTCTGTCATGTAACCCAGTCTCTTTTTATAATCGTCAAACAGATAGCTGTCAAATTCATTCGTTCCATTGATGATGTAATACAGCCACCGCGATAGCGTGCTTTTCCCACAACCGTTAACACCGGATAATACAGTGATGCCGTCAATAGCAATTTCTGCTTTTTTGATTGCATGATAGTCATGTACTATGTACTTATATTTACTCATTTTGTTTTGTTTTTTGTTTAACTGTCACCAACTATCCGATCATTGCATAGTCTTACTGTCTGCAAGTAGATGCAATAATAGAAAAGATTTCAGAATTATCCTTGTTAAGTAAGTGAAAAATATGAAATGATGAGAGTTTATATTTCATCACTATTCCTCCTGGCTCTCTGTTAATGGATCTTGGGTTGGCGGCGTTTGCTCGTCTATCTTTCTGGTATAGAAGATTCGTCGTCCGCACCAGTTCTTTTGTATCCGTTCCTCGTCCAACAGCAGTTGCAGGTCTTTTTTCGCTTTTTGCCGCGTGCACTGGTTCAGGTCGGCAGCCACCGTCTGGTTGATCGTCCCGTAATTTTTCAGATACCACAGGATACGTTTCTGCCGGATATCTTCGGTGAACTCTTTCCGTTCGGTCGTCCCTTCCCGCCGTTCTATTTTGGCGGTGCGGAAACGCTTTTTCAGTTCGGGTGCTGCCCGGAACTCCACGTTCTTCACCGAGATCGATGCCGCGCGTATCTCCTTGCGGGTCTCCACCGGCTTGCACTTCAGTGTCACCGAGAATGTGCTGATCCCGTCCAGCCGCACGCTCTGGCTGTTGCTGAGGCAAAAGAACAGGCGTTCGCTGATCGCCTTGATAGCCCCCTTGATATCGGCAGCCGTAAACGTGCTCATGCCTTCAATCATCGCCGCCAGCTCGTCGGTTCCGACGGTTTGGATATTAATCGCTCTGGCGTGAAGCTTCGGTTTGCTTTCGCCATCCCTGGGCGGGTTGGCAAACAAGTCGTATTCAATACTCATATTCTTCCTGATCTTTAAGGTTCAACATCCTGACTATTAAAAAAATTCCTTCCTTATTTGAAATAAGTAAGGCTTGCCTTTTCAAAACGAAAGGCATAGTCAATTAATATGTAAGGTATGCCTTACGTATTTGTAAGAATCTACTTA
>JAJPZM010000240.1 GCA_021204335.1 Parabacteroides sp.
GGATTTTTCTTTTCATTAATACTAAACTCCATCTCTGTTTGACAAATAAAATCCTTTTTTGTATTATCCTGAATTTTTGAATATATCGGATAAGTAATTAGTGCTTTTTTTGTAACTGCAACAAGCCAGACAAGGGTCGGAGAGTTCAATACTCGGGTGATCCGTATCGATTGGATAAATTTTTTGCGACTCAAAATAATAATAACCAGCAGATTGAATCGGAATAAACACCAAGTCAGGATACTTGTTCTGTATGCAGAATACTTTAAAATTTTCAGAAACAATACAATACCGATCTCTTGTATGTCTGATATCACCAATTCTTTTAGGTGATATTGTAAACTCGGGATTGACTACTCTTTTGAAAATCTGGAGACACTTAGGACATGAATGAGGAATAATCCCCTCATTCATGAAACTATCGTCGACAAAGCCATCTAATACTTTAGCTATCACCATCGCATTTATTTCTTATAATTGTTATCTATCTTTATTTGGGTATTTTCTCTTTTTGTTATTTTAGGAAATGGTAAGAAGTGAAAACCTTATTATGACGTTCTCCCAAGTCATTTACCATTTGCTCGGCTTCTTCCCAAGAAATCAAACCCTGTTCCTTGAATTGTTCTATCCTCTTTTTTTCGTTACTCAATAACATACGGACAGACTTGCGAGTCACAGCCTTTTTATATGATTTAGGATAATCAATGGATATCTTTTCTATGAAATTCGATGCTCTAGTTATATTTTTACGGATTTCGACTTGTAAAAGCAACAAGCAAGTCTTATATTCGGTAGAAACTGTTTCCGAAGAACCAAACTCGTTAACCAACTTCAAGGCTTCTTTCTGGGCTATGATCAATCCCCTTGCTAAATCGTACCCTAAAATTATCCTGTCTTGATAGTGAATATCTGCCCATTTTTGGAAAAAACGAGAGAAAAACTTCATACTGATTATCCATGAAGGTTCCTCACAGAATTCAAAAATATCGCCTCGATCGCATAAAGGTTTTTTCCCGTCTCGATCATATTGTTCATCAATTGCGGCATTTAAACGTCTTTGCGTCCCGGATGAAATGACACCGTTTGTGTATAGGCTCCAATAGAGCGAGCGCTCTCTATCCAAGATTCGTAGGCGTATGTCTGCCATTATATCTTTGGTACGGACAGGCATTTTCGGATATATTTCTTTTTGGGGCAGGAACTGTTCGACAATACTCCAGTCTGTTGCTTCTAATGCTTCCTTCTGTTTCAAATCTTTTAGGTATTTTTTAGAACTTTCGTGTAACTGTTCTTTTACGCTATAATCCAAAAGAAGCTTGGAGGATGGTATCTCAGCCAATCCCAATTTCTTTAGCAGCCAACCGATTGTAGTCGCATTTATTGTCAATGTCAAGGTTACAATCCCAGCCGTGAGGAAAAGTACTTGCCGACGTATTGGTTCTGGTATCGAAAAAGTATACGATACCATCAGTGCCATCGTTAGTCCCAATGCGCCACGTAATCCTCCCCAACTCAAGATTGCGGACTCTCGTATTGATAAACCATATCCAGACCGTTTCATGATCGGATAAAATATGGTTATTATTAGTATGCGAATGATATTTATCCCGGCGTATACACAGATAAGAATCAATAAATCTATCCATGAGAAGTCTACTTTCAGTGCGATTACGATACCGACGATAATGAATATTAATGTGTTTGCTATGTGTGCTGCCAATTCCCAAAATTGACGCATAAATTTATTGACCTGCGGTTTCAACCTCGAACGGCCCATGTAAGAGACTGTCAAACCGAAACTGACCAGAGCGATTACACCTAATACTTCCAAATAATTTTGTGCTATGACAAAAGTCATATAAGCAGAAAGAATCATCACGCTGTTTTGAAGCATCTCGTCTCCATTTACCTTTGTGATAAATTGAATACACAAATAAGCCAAAAGCGTACCAAGCAGGGCTCCTCCGGCAACGACCATGATAAAGTCCGCTATGGGAGAATCCGAAACACCGGTAGTGGTATAGGCTCCGAAAAACAGCATGAAAAGGGCAATACCGGTTCCATCGTTCAGCATCGACTCGGCATCCACTAGCGTCGAGAAACGTTTACTGGTGCCTAGCTCTTTCAACAATGCGATAACGGCCACTGGGTCTGTCGCACTTATCAAGGCTCCGAACATCAATGCAAAGATCCAGTTCCACCCTTCATAAGAAGGAGCGAACGTTCCGATCCCCATCATCAAGGTAGCCGTCAGCAACATCGCAATAGCGACACCCGGTACGGACAATATAGTGGCATTTGTCAATGTTTTTCGAAAGACATGGATGTCTAGTTCATAAGCAGCGTCGAATATCAAGATCGGAAGAAAAATATAAAGTATCATATCGGGGTCGGAATTTCCGGCAAAATCGATCGATGATTTTAATATCGGAATGCTTTCCAACCAGCCTATCCGGTCGAATGTACCGATCAATAATCCAAAGGCAAATAGCCCGACCGTGTAAGGAAGAGGCGTTTTTTTAATCCCAATTTTAAAATCGCACCTCCCATCAATCCTATCAATACAAAAAAAATAAATGATTATCCGCATAATGTCCTATTATAAATTCTGAATTTGAAGTCGGAGTTATAGCTGATAGCAGCTAAAACCAATCTATCGAAAAGCTTCTCTCCGAAATGTCATCTGTTAAACTTGTAACAGAACTCATGCAGATAGTATTGCAGATATTCAGTTTTA
>JAJPZM010000036.1 GCA_021204335.1 Parabacteroides sp.
ATCTAACATATTCCATGCCATTATTCCTTAAGAACCACACAATAATTCTGAATAATTATATTTCGATGTAAAAACTTTCGTGATACAGGGAAAAACCTTACCTTAGTGCACTTTTTGAAAGGTGAGATATTGAGTGTAATTAATATAAAACTAAATGGTTGATCAAGACAGAATTATTAAGATTAACATCGAGGAGGAAATGAAATCGGCATACATTGATTATTCAATGTCTGTTATCGTTTCGCGTGCCCTTCCGGATGTTAGGGATGGTTTTAAACCGGTTCATCGCCGTATTTTATTTGGAATGAATGAATTGGGAAATACATCCGACAAACCTTATAAAAAATCTGCGAGAATTGTTGGTGAAGTTTTAGGTAAATATCATCCACATGGCGACTCGTCTGTTTATTATGCAATGGTTCGTATGGCACAGGTTTGGTCTATGCGTTACACGTTGGTTGACGGACAAGGTAACTTCGGTTCTGTGGATGGTGACAGTCCTGCCGCTATGCGTTACACGGAGGCAAGGTTAAGTAAACTTGCCGAGGAAATGCTCCGGGATATCGAGAAGGATACAGTAGATTTTCAGTTGAACTTCGATGATACGCTGAAAGAACCGACTGTGTTGCCTACCCGTATTCCTAACCTGCTGGTAAATGGTGGTTCGGGTATTGCCGTTGGTATGGCGGCCAATATGCCGACACACAATTTGAGTGAAGTACTCGACGGATGTATTGCCTATATCGATACTCGCGGAGATATCGATGTAGAAGGTTTGATGCAGTATATCAAAGCCCCTGACTTCCCGACAGGCGCAACAATCTATGGCTATGCCGGTGTAAAAGAGGCTTTTGAAACCGGTAGGGGACGTATTATCCTTCGCGGTAAGGCAGAAATCGAAGTGGAAAATAATCATGAGAAGATTATTATCACAGAAATTCCTTACCTTGTTAATAAGGCTGAACTGATCAAGTATATCGCTAATCTGGTAAATGATAAACGTATTGAAGGTATTTCTAACGTAAACGATGAATCGGACCGTAACGGTATGCGTATCGTCGTTGATGTGAAACGTGATGCCAATTCAAGCGTCGTACTGAATAAATTATATAAGCTGACTGCGCTGCAATCGTCATTCAGTGTAAACAACATTGCTTTGGTGAACGGCCGTCCGAGACAGCTGAACCTGAAAGATATGATCAAGGCGTTTGTCGAACATCGCCATGAAGTGGTTATCCGTCGTACCCGTTTCGAACTGAAGAAAGCGGAAGAAAGAGCCCATATCCTGGAAGGATTGATCATTGCTTCCGATAATATCGACGAAGTAATCGCTATCATCAAATCGTCGTCAAGCCCGAACGAAGCTATCGAACGTTTGATGGAACGTTTCTCTCTATCTGATGTTCAGGCACGTGCAATCGTTGAAATGAGACTTCGCCAGTTGACAGGACTGGAACAGGATAAACTGCGTGCTGAGTACGAAGAAATAGGGAAGTTGATTGCCCGTTTGAAAGAAATCCTTGAAAACGAGGATGTCCGTATGGCTGTAATCAAAGACGAATTGCTGGAAGTCAAGGAAAAATACGGTGACGAACGTAAAACAGACATCGTTTATGCATCCGAAGAACTGAATCCGGAAGATTTCTATGCCGATGACGAAATGATCATCACGATTTCCCACATGGGATACATCAAGCGTACGCCGCTGAGTGAATTCCGTGCCCAGGGACGTGGCGGAGTAGGAGCGAAGGGATCGGAAACTCGCGACGAAGACTTCGTAGAATATATTTATCCGGCCTCTATGCACGCTACTTTGCTGATCTTTACGGCAAAAGGTAAATGTTACTGGCTGAAAGTATATGAAATTCCGGAAGGAGCGAAGAACTCGAAGGGTAGAGCTATCCAGAACTTACTGAATATCGAACCGGATGATAAGGTAAATGCCTTTATCCGCGTGAAGAAGCTGACAACCGATACTGAATTTATCAATTCGCATTACCTGTTGTTCTGTACAAAGAAGGGTGTTATCAAGAAAACATTGCTTGAAGCCTATTCCCGTCCACGTCAGAACGGTGTAAACGCTATCACGCTGCGTGAAGACGATGGCCTGATCGAAGTATGTATGACAAATGGAAACAACGAGGTGCTGATCGCCAGCCGCAATGGTCGCGCTATCCGTTTCCACGAAAGTGCCGTACGCGTGATGGGACGTACTGCTTCCGGAGTAAGAGGTATGACACTGGACAATGACGGTTCCGACGAAGTGGTAGGAATGGTATGTATCAAGAATAAAGAAACCGATACAGTACTGGTTGTATCTGAACAGGGTTACGGAAAACGTTCTAATATTGAAGATTACCGTATGACTAATCGTGGTGGTAAAGGTATCAAGACAATCAACATTACGGAAAAAACAGGTAAACTGGTTGCAATCAAGAACGTTACGGAAGAAAATGATATCATGATCATTAACAAGTCCGGTATCGCTATCCGAATGAAGGTAACCGACCTGAACGTTATCGGTCGTGCAACACAGGGTGTCCGTTTGATCAACCTGGGTAAACGTAACGACGAAATAGCCTCTGTATGTAAGGTTTTATCCGAATCGGAAGAGCAGATGAATGAAGAAAACGCTGAACTGAATGCTCAGAATGAAAATGAAGGAGAAATAACCGGTTTTGATGGATCTGAAAATATCGAGAATAACGATACGGAAGAGACAACAAATGAATAATTT
>JAJPZM010000424.1 GCA_021204335.1 Parabacteroides sp.
CTTATGGATATATACCAATTAAACCAACAGCAGTTGCTGAAGGGGACAAGATGCAATTTTCAGCGATATCTTTATCAACAGATACAGTGGGATGATCGTCTGATTGGCATTTTCGGCTCGCAGGGAGTCGGAAAGACAACTTTATTGTTGCAACGGATCAAACTGGCTTTTGAAGATTCGGATAAAGCCTTGTATCTGAGTCTGGATAGCATTCTTTTTCAGAGAGAAAAGATGATAAGTGTAGCCACTCAGTTTTATAAAGCGGGAGGTACGCACCTTTTTCTGGATAATGTGCACCGTTATCCGGACTGGATTAATGAAACAAGAAAACTGATCGACCGTTGTCCCGAATTACATATCGTATTTACTTCTTCTCCGTTGCTTTCATCAACAAAGGTAGAGAAAGGACTGAAGCATAAGGTCACTTGCTATAAATTAAATACGATGTCGTTCCGCGAATATCTTTCATTTGAATGTGTGCTGGATCTTCCGCCCATGTCGTTGGATGATTTGCTGGAAAACCATGTGGAGGTATCGAGGAGTGTAAACGATCAGATCGTGGTCGCTCCGATATTCCGCAATTATCTGGATCACGGCTGTTATCCGTTTTATTGGGATGATCCCGACGCATATCCTTACCATTTGCAGGACAGGGTAAGGGATTCGATCGGGATCGATACGCCGGCAGTTTATCCGCTCGAATATGTAGAGTTGAAAGAGATGAAGCGACTGATGATGTATATTTCAGACATGATTCCGGACGTACCGTCTGTTGCGGATATGGCGACCCAGTTGAAACTGGATCCTGCCGTAACAAAGAAATATTTTGAATATCTGAAAGAGGCTGTTTGCTTACGGCAATATCTGGTGGGTAAGAAGTCGGTTCAGAACCGTTTGCAAAAAACTTATTTCAGCAATACAAATCTCCTGATGGCTTTTGAACCTGAGTTTAACGACCGGGCAGTATTAGGCGAGACCTTCTTTGTCGACCAGTTGTCTACTTTTGCTTCGATCGAGTTGCAGGAGAACAATGACTATCTGGTGAATGATAAATATACCTTTATGGTGGGTGACCCTCTGATGGATTACGATCGCATCAAGGATACGGAGAATGCTTTCGCTGCTATTTACGGCCAACCCAAAAGCCAGAATAATAAACTTCCGATCTGGTTATTGGGACTTTGTTATTGATACGTCTTTAAAAACATAGATATGATAGAGATAATGAAGAATCGCAGGAGTATCCGCAAATATACCGGGCAGGATATTCCCGAACAATTATTGAACGAGTTGCTGGAAGTGGCCGCGTGTGCTTCTAATACAGGTAATATGCAGTTGTACAGCGTGGTTGTTACCCGCAACCAGGCAAACAAAGAAAAGTTGGCTCCGGCGCATTTCAACCAGCCTATGATTACGACCGCTCCAGTAGTGCTTACTTTCTGTGCGGACGCCAACCGCTTTGTAAAATGGGCAGAGCAGCGTAAGGCGGAAGTCGGTTTCGATAACCTGCAAACATTCATCGCTTCAACTATCGACGCCATGCTGTTTGCACAGGCTTTCTGCGATGCCGCAGAGGAGAAAGGTTTAGGCATCTGTTATCTGGGAACAACGGCTTATAATGCGGATAAGATTATTGAAGCATTGTCGTTACCCCGTCTGGTAGTGCCTATTGTAACAGTCACAGTCGGTTATCCGGCTCAGCCGTTGCCGGAACAGGTAGAACGACTTCCTCTGGCCGCTGTTGTGCATCAGGAAACGTATGTGGATTATACGCCAGAATCGATCGACCGGTTGTATGCAGACAAGGAAGCGCTCGAAGTGAACAAGCAGTTTGTGAAGGAGAATAATAAGGAAACATTAGCACAGGTGTTTACCGATGTTCGTTATACAAAGAAGAATAATGAATATTTCTCAGAAGTGCTGCTGAAGGTCTTAAAGGATCAAGGTTTTATGTCCTAATATAATAATGTAAAGGAAAAGCCTCTTGCCGATGACAGAATCAACAGGCAAGAGGCTTTTTGCTTTTATAGGTTTTCACTACTCAGTATTTCTACATCATAGTGCATGAAAAGGCCGCTTTCTATTACTCCGGTGATCGCTTTAATTGAGTTCTCGAGATTATCGGGAATGTTGTTGAAGCGTACATCGAGTATAAGGTTTCCGTTTTCGGTAATGACAGGCCCGTCTTTGCCTTCCGCCATCCTTAATTTTATCTCTTGCGGGCTGAGCGATTTCAGTCCTTGCTCCACATGAAGCAGGGCATCCGGGAATACTTCGACCGGAACAGGAAAACGTGTCCCCAGCCTGGTTACCATTTTGGAAGAATCTGCTATAATATAGGTACGCGGACTGGAACTGATAAGTAGCTTTTCCTTAAACATGGCTCCGCCCCGTCCTTTAATCATATTGTGGTCGGGATCTATTTCGTCTGCCCCGTCGAATGTCCAGTCCGGGTTATGTTCCAGCAGGCTGGTTAACGGGATACCCAATTTGGCACAGGTCATTTTTATTTCCTGCGAAGTGGGGATAGCGAGGATATGAAGTCGTTCCTGGCGGATGCGTTCGGTAATATTCACTAAAGCCAGATAGGCGGTAGAGCCTGAGCCGACACCGATTATGTCGCCATCTTTCACCATCGAAGCAATCCTGGCGGCTACTTTCAGTTTTTCTTCTTTATTGGAAAATGATTATCCGCATAATGTCCTATTATAAATTCTGGATTTGAAGTCGGAG
>JAJPZM010000183.1 GCA_021204335.1 Parabacteroides sp.
TAATTAAAACATTCATATGATGTTCAATAAATCAACGGACATCATGCGGATAATCCATAAAAAAAGGCTTTCATTTGAAAGCCTTTTTTTATGGATAAATCACCTGTGTAGGTTGCCATTCAGCTGTTCAATTCTTTTCTTTGGATTGAAGTGCTTTGTCCAGATCTTTATAAGACTCAATCAGTTTTTTGATTACGGCAGCTTCCGATGTTTCCTGTTTGTATGTTTCCGGATTATAGTAACTGTCCAGAAAATGATCGGCACCCGACCAGACGGTTTCGATAATACCCTGGAAACGATTTTTCATGAGGGAACCGGATTGTTGGCGGGAACGTTTCATATCTTCCAGTTGTATGAGGGCTACTTCCGGTTTTCGCCAGGGACAGGTGGCAACATCGAAGCCTTTCAAGGCAAAATAAACGGCTATTTGTTCCGGGCGTTCGTAATGCCAGTCGCAAATAAAAACATCTTTCGGTATCATGCCTATTGCGCGATAGGTGTTATTCATGCTGGCTTCTCAGGCTCCTATACCTGTTGTTTTACCATCGATCAGTCGGTCGCCCCATATCATCAGCCGCTTTCCTTGTTGAGCCAGGTGGTTTTGTATTTTCGTTACTTCTCCTGCATATAATTCGGCTTTGTCGCGGCCACTGCAACGGGGGCATTTATCGTCGCCGATATAAAAGACTTCATCCATACCGGCATGGAACAGGTCTGTCTCAAAGGCGTCTATCAGTTCATCTATCAAAGCGAAAACCACTTTATGAACATCCGGATGGAGCGGGCAGTAGCTTTTGCAATATAGCCCGTCCGGATTAGGCCAGCCGGTGTAGTTCTTCGTGTCTACATGGGGCGTTTCATCAAATTCGGGATATTCCCGGAGCAGGGCATAGGTCGTTTCGGCCCATGACTGGTGACCGAGCAGATTGATCTGTGGCGCTATCCGTATGTTATGTTTACGGCAGATCGATACGATACGTTTAACATCCTGAAGTGTCAGCGGATTGGGATCACGCAGTTCCAGATGAGACTCATAAGCATAATTCCAGTCAACCCGGAGAATGAGCAGGTTGAAATGTCCGGGAACCAGTTCTTCTACAATAAATTTCAGAAAGACATCCATTTTTTTGTACAGAAGGGGTAGCTATTGCCAATCCTCTGACAGGGATAATACTGTCCAGGCGGTTTACGTTTGTTTGTGCGAAAATGCCATTGGTTGTTATACAAATCAAAAGGCAGATGATTGTGATGAAGCGTTTCATGGAATTTAAGTATTAAATTTGTTTGGTACGAATGTTACCTTATTCAGTTTTACTGTCTGTCTTTTTGAAATCTCTGAATGTTACAGGAATGGTATATTTTACGCTTTGCAGTTGTCCTCGGAGTTTCCCCGGTGACCAGTCCGGCATATTTTCAATAATTTGAACAGCGATGGAATCTTGTTCAAGCGTTACTTGGCTACGCATAACTTTGACATCACTGATTTTTCCTAAACTATCAATTGTGAAAGAAAGAATTGAACGTCCCATTTTCCAGGAATCGGAAGGGGGATATTTGGCAACTTCTTTACTCATGTATTTCAATAGTTCGCCTTGTCCTCCCGGAAACTCAGGCATTGTCTCCATTGAAGCACCAAAGATTTGTGAGGCTTTTTCTCTGGATTGAATAGTGTCTTGCTCAATAGGGGTGACCTCCTGCCATGATTGCTCTTGCTTACTATGAGCGTATCCGTTGTTTAAAAACAGAAGCGCACAGCCTACAATCAGCTTGCACCAGATAAGCATTTTACTGTCCCATCTGTTACTGCAAACTGACAGGAAGCGATATAATAACTGATAAACTGTTTTCTTCATAACCCGCTCTGTTTTAGTTTCTTGTCAAAGGTAACAATTTTGTAGTAAAGTGCAAATAATCAGGCGTAAAAAAAGACTGGACTTTTGAATCTAAAAGTCCAGTCTTTCAAATTCAAAAGTCTAGTCTTAACATTTGTAAAGTCATATACTTTTTTCAGAGCGTATTTCTTTCAATTTTTCAAACTTTCCCCTTTGTATTTATTATATGATATATTTATTCTATATTAAAGAGGCTGTGCAAACCGCTGTCAAAGTAATGTCTTGTAAGTGGTAGGTGACGCTTGTTGATCAGTGCTTATAAGCTGTTACAAATGCGCGCTTTTACCTGTCACGTTTCAAATGATAAATAATAGGGAGGTAAATATGATAATTCGTAAGTTTGTAAGTGCTTACAAATTATTAGTTTGCCACCTCCATCCGCATAATGTAATCATTCATGTAATATCCATTGCCAATGTGAAAATCGCGGGTAGCATGTTCATGGAATCCCATGTGTTTGTAAAAGCCGACAGCCGGGTTTTCGCGGTTTACGTTCAGTTCGACGGTGAAAGGGCCCGGATGGACTGTTTTCAGATAGGCTACTCCCTGTTCGATGATGAAACGTCCGATACCTGTGCCATGCAGAGAGGGGAGAGAGTAGATTTTCTGGAACTCATATAAATCTTTTTCTACCGTTTCGATGGATAGATAACCCGAGGGTTCCCCGTCTTTGCAGATGATAAAGAACTCATGGTGGAGCTCAGTCATCTGATTAAGAATACTTTCCGGGGCATACATCATCTCGAACATGTAGTCGAGTTGCTCGCGGGAGAGGATGGATCCGTAGGTCGGTTCCCATATCTGGGATGCCAAGTTTCTGATTAACAGGCAATCGTCTGT
>JAJPZM010000433.1 GCA_021204335.1 Parabacteroides sp.
TCCGACTTCAAATCCAGAATTTATAATAGGACATTATGCGGATAATCATTTAAGAAAAAACTGTCTCTCATCCGAGACGCGGATGGCGTGAATGTGCGGGAAGAATTTACAGGAAACACCTTGATCTTTCAAGTGCGCTATCATCCGGTCATAAGCGAAAAACAAAGAGTGTTATACCAAGGACGATATTACTCTATTTCTTTGCTTGATTGGCAAAGGTCTGATAATACTTACCTGGTTACATTATCAAAAATGAATACGTGATGATTACAGTAAAACTAATAGACCGCGAAGCGGTGGTTAATCTCGTTGAGGGGCTTGAAAACTTTGAAAAGGATCGGGCAATAAAAGCCGGTTTACGTTCCGCGGTAAATGTTTTTAAAGCCGCGGGTAAGCGTAATTTACGACAAAGGCAGAAAACCCCTGGTGGTGTTACGGACAACCTGATGAAATCGTTTACAAATAAGGTAAAGCGTACTAAGCTAGGGGCTCTTTCTGGATTCGCTCGCCCAGCCGGCAGTCATGCTCATCTTGTTGATAAAGGAACAAAGATGAGGTATACGAAAAGGGGGAGGCGGCGAGGGGTTATGCCCGCTAATAATTTTTGGTCGGATGCAGTTGTGAGTGAAGAACCTAAAGCGATAGCACTATTATACACAGGGGTAGAAAGGGCAGTTCAACGAATAAATAACAGGCAATGATAACCCGAAATGAATCAAAATTGAAAGTAACGACGGTTATCCGGCAAATACTTTTAAAGAACAGTAACTTATCGGCTCTAATCGGGGAAAAGATTTTTCCCTTGTATGCCCCGGAGGGGACGGAGGGGGATTTTATTCTATATGTACGCGACGAGTATTCTACGCAATACACGAATATGGGGCTGTTTAGCCAGCAGTGTAAGGTATTTATTAATGTTGTAAGTGATAATTATGATCGTAGCCAGGATATTGCTGAATTAATATTAGGCATATTAGAGGGCGATCAGTCTAATGGGCTTCGGATAAGATTGAAAGACTCAACCGAAGATTATGAGGATAAAAAGTTTATTCAGGTATTATTATTCGAAATTTCTAATTCATAAAAAAAATATGGCAGTAATCTATGATTCAACAAAAGACACGATTACGGGTGATAAATTGATGCTATTTATCACAGAAGGATCGAGTGTTCTCCCGATAGCGTTTGGCACATCATGTAATATTGATATATCGGCTGATACGATTGACACATCAAATAAGATGTCGGGGAATTGGAAAGAATTTCTAACAGGTCAATTGGGGTATACAATAGCGAGTGAATCTATGCTCTCCATGAAAGACGGACATCTTTCTTTTAAAGCCCTAAAAAATTGATGGCGGACAGAACCCCAATTCCGTTTGTGGTGGCGAAAGCTACTGAATCAAATGGGGATTTTACAAAAGATGAGGAGACTGTAAAAGGGAACGCTATTATTACCGCACTTAATATGACCGCTCAAAACGGGTCGATTTGTACGAGTTCCTGTACCCTTCAGGGCACTGGACCGTTAGAGGATGGCGACGCCTCTGCGGGCTCATAGACATAGAGAATGATTCACAATAAACTATTAACGGAGGGTGGCGGGTTAACTGCCCTCTTTTTGATTAAATAGGCATGAAATACAATATAAAACTATCAATAAAGGCTATCATTCGGGCGGAGCAAATGCTTTTAAAACCTTTTACGGAAATAGACTACACAAATATAGATGACTTGACAAAATTATTATACTGTGCGGTCCTGGTTAATAATCGGGTTTTATTGACTTTTGAGGAATTTCAGAATATAGCGGAAAATGAAAAGCAGTTTGCCTCTATGATTAAGGAGCTTGAAAAGGCTAATAAGGTTCTGGAGCAGTTCGCGCGATCGGATGAACAGGGATCGGGGGGGGGAATCCAGGACGCGCCTCAATATATCAAAGATTTAGCGGGTATGTTGATTATGTCAGGATTGGACGCCCATTTTGTTTTGGATGAAATGGAAATTTCAGATATCCCAGTATTTATTGACGCCTATGAAAAAAGAAACCGGACGATATGTAGGCCTCCCGGCTTTGGACTTTTTTGTCTGTCGCCCCCCCCCCATATAGATACAAAAAAAATTCGTTCCGTAGAGGATTTCTTCTTATTCCCTTGGGAGGTTGAAGCGAAGAAAAAGAAAGCGGAGGCGGAGATGAATACAAATATAGAACTATTTAACCGGTTTATGTCTGGGGAGTTTACTCATCTGTTAAATAACTAATTATTATGGCAGGAAATTTATCATTTAGCATTGCTATTAATCTCTTAACTGAGAATTTTAAAAGGGGTGCAAATTCTGTAAAAGGTGCTTTTCACTCTATGCGGGCGCAAATACTTACGTTTGCGGCAGCGTTGGGGTTCGCTGGCGTTAGTTTATCTAACTTCTTATCCCAATTAATCCAGGTTGCCAGGGAGACGAGTCGGGCCGTTACGGCTTTAAAAAAACGTGTCGGGTAGTACTGCTCAGTTTGCAGACAATCTCCGGTATACTACACAGCTTGCGCAGAAGTATGGCGTTTATGTGAATAATTTGACAAGTAATTTTACCAAGTTTACTGCGGCCGCTAGTATTGCGGGCATGGGCATGGCCGATCAACGTAAATTGTTCGAGTCATTATCCCGCGCGGCTGCGGGCTTCGGGATGTCCGCTGATGATACGAATGGTATGTTTCTGGCTATAACCCAAATGATGGGTAAAGGTAAAATCCAGGCGGAAGAATTACGAGGGCAACTTGGAGAGTGTCTCCCGATCGCAATGCAGGCAATGGCGAAAGCCGCCGGTACAACGGTAGCTGGGCTGGATAGTATAATGAAGAAAGGAAAACTATTATCGGCTGAGGTACTACCAAAATTCGCGGACGCACTTAATGAAATGCTGCCTAACGTCGACACAGATAATATAGAAACCTCCCTTAATCGTCTTAAAAATGCCTTTCAAGAGTTCACATAGAATACCGGTATACAGGAGGCTTATAAGAAGTTGATTGACTCGATCACAGGACTGGTACAAAAAGCGACAAAGAGTATCCAGGCTTTAGTCGCTCAGTTGGTTGCCGTGCTGATCGGAGTTTCTTTAGGGCGGTTTTTAAAGTGGGTTGCTACACAGTTGGCAATTGCTCATAGGTCGGCTATGGTTGCAGCTTCCAAAGCGGCCAAAGCGGCAGGAACCGCTTTTGATGAGGTGACTTGGAAAGCCCAGAGCGGAGCGGCAACAATGAAAGTCGCATTTACAAGATCTTTAGCGGCTATTCGTGCGGCTTTTATGTCTATTTTATCAATCGCAATCTTTACTGGTCTTGCTATGTTGATAGCAAAGATAGTTGAAGCCCGAAATGAGGCTAAACGGATCAATAATATTTTTTCAGATTATAGAAAGAGTTCTTTATCAGTACCCGGGGTTGCAGAAAGTGAAACCTTACGGCAGCTATACCGTATTGCTGTAAATGTAAATGAAGCTTACAATATTCGTAAAAACGCATTAGATCAAATAAATGAAAAGCTAGGAACTTCATTTAGTATTGATTAGAAGAACTTGACTATTCAAGGCGATATAAATAAAGTTATAGCACAAAGAATAAAGTTACTGGAGGCTCAGGCGGCGGCCGACTACTTTGTCCCTCAAAAAATACAGGCCCAAGATAATATTGATAAAATATACTCCCAATATGGTGGGGGACAAAAGCAGCTAGAAAAATTAGCAGGATTCTACCTTAATAATTATAGTCCAGGTTGGAAAATCTATGGGGAACTTCAGGCGCTAAAGGATTATAGGACTGTATTACAAAATCAGAAAATAGTAAATCATGCGGATTCGCAAATACAAGGTTATACACGCGAATCTCTTTCCGCTCCGGTCGTTATTCCAGAGTCCGAAAAATCAAAAAAGAAAACTGATCTGCAAAGAGCAGAGGAGGCCTATGCTAAGGCGGTTAAAGAATTAACTAATAAGCTGGATAACCGGACTATAACGGAAATGGAATATGACCGGGAATTAAAGAAGTTGAACAAAGCCACTTACGACACCCTTTCTGGGCTTCTTACCCCAGAACAGGCTGAAAAGAATAAGACCTTCCAAGCGGCTAAATCAGGGAAGCCTGATAGTAAGACTTATGAGCTTGAAACGACTTATTGGGGAGAACTGAATAAGCTTTCCGGGCAATACGCTGAAAACTATTTGACGGAGAAAGATTATGCAAAAGCAAAGCTGGATCTGATCGAAAAGACTTTAAAAGAAGTTTCAGGAATGGAAGATATCGGCGAGACGGGAAGATCTTTTGTTGAGGCCTTGAATGAATCCGCAGATATCCTCCGGAAAGAAGTTTTTAAAGTTCCGTCTTATAAGGAACGGGATAAAACCTATGACTATAAAAACGGTATTGAAAAACTCCAGGCCGAGCGTGATTCTAAGCGCAGTTATGCGGATAAGATTAAAAGCAAAATAAGTGGGGACACTGACGATCTGGAGGAAAAGCTAAAAGCTGCAAAAGGGAATCTGGCGGGCATAAAAGCCGAATATGGAAAAAACTCGGAGGATTTCATTGATGCCCTGAATGACGCTTTGAATAATGTCACATCATTAGATGAGGCATTGAAGATTGCTCAAGTAAAGAAGGACGTTAAGGATCTATCCAAAGAATTAAAAGATGGCATGTATTCCGGTGTAAAGGAAATTGCTTCTAGTTCTGATCGCCTTGTGTCAGCTTTTTCCAGTTTACACGATGTCTTTGATGATGAGGATGCGTCTGCCTGGGAACGCATTATGGCGGTTTGGAATGCCATGATCAACACTGTTGATGCTTTCATGAGTATTGTTAAAACGATTGAGAAATTGACTAAAGTATCAGAAAAATTAGCGGCGGCGAAGCAAGCCGAGGCGGCTATTGATACCGCTGTAACAACTCAAAAAGTGGCTAATGCGGGGGTTCAGGCGGCCGCGGAAACTTCAACGGCCACAGTAACAGCCACCGCGGCAAAAACAGAGGTTGCCGCAAATACTGCCGTTGCAGGATCTGCGGCAGTTAAATCTGTAGCCGGTATTCCTATTGTTGGTATCGCTATGGCGGGGGCGGCCTTGGCCGCGATTATCGCTATGATGGCCTCGCTACCTAAATTCGCGCGCGGGGGGATTATACAAGGAACTCCTACCGGGGATTTGAATTTAGCCCGGGTTAATGGGGGTGAAATGATATTGAACGGGAGTCAACAAGCTACGTTATTCCAACTGGCTAATGGAAAAGGGGTGAAAACGAATGGATATGCCGGTAAAGTTGAGTTTGAAATCCGGTATGATCGTTTAATAGGTGTTTTGAAAAATGGAGATCAAAAGAATAGGAGAGGGAAGTAATGAATATAAAGTATTATCATGATTTTATTGGGGCGGATGATGTAGTAAACAGGTTTGAAATATTGCAAAACACATCCACAACTCCGAAGCTAATCAAAGCCACAAACGAGCCTTTCAGCATAGAATATATTGAAGTAAAAAAGCTAGAACCAGTACAAGGTTCCCAAGCAACACTTCGTTTGATCTGTGAAAAAAATTTCCAGTTTATCGATCTTCATACGGACGATATGCAAGAGTGTATGATCAAGTTCTATCGCGCAGATCAACTATATTGGATAGGTTATCTGGATTCTGAACTATATAATGAAAATTTGACTGATAGTGCACCTTATGCGGTTGAGTTTTCTGGTGCAGACTTTAATATATTAGAACGACTTAAATTTCGGGATGAGAGTGAAAATCGTTATACTGATATTGCTCCTTTTATTACCTAACTGAAACGTTGTTTTAATAAGTTGGGATTACCATTTCAGAAGTTATATATTGGTTGTTCAACCATCCCGGTGGGGGTTACAAAGTTTATTTCTGAGTCGGCTTTACATGTGCTTTACATACAGTCTGCAAACTTCTATGACGAGGATGGTGAACCAATGTCTTGCCGTGAAGTCGTAGAGTCAATCTTGGAACCATTCGGGCTTATGATGGTACAGCGTGATGCGTCTGTTTATATTTATGACCTAAATACTGTAAAGTCTGGTGGAGTAATGAAGTGTTACAACTTTGATACATTATCTTACATAGGGGATACTGCAGTCAATGTTTTTTTTGGGTGATATTTCAGAAATAAAAACACGATCAACAGAGTCTTCATTGGGCTTTGAAGAAATGATTAACAATGTAACTATTACTAGCTCATTATATGGAAATGCAAGTCTTATCGATAATTCTGTAAAAGAATCAGAACTTTCGGAATTGAAAACAAAAAAAACGAAACAGATGTACTTATTAAGGAGGTATATTCAAATTGCACAGGTTGGGATGCACCAGAATATGTGTTTTATAAAAGTAAGAAAACAAACGGTACTTTATTAGGAGCCAAAATTACTTACTCAGGCAACGTTGAAAAGAATAATTTAACTTTTCAGAATACTGATGTATATATGGCCTCACGAAGTAATGATATCTACATGCGCCTTAAATGTAATGTTTATGTAAATACAAAAATTAATCCATTTGATGAAAAGGAAGAAGTAGATGAACCCGAAACATCAAAACGAATGTTAATATATTGCAAAGTCATACTTTCTTTTGATGGACATGATTTAATGTATTATAATGGAGTTCAGTGGAAAGATATTGAGTCCGGGAAAACCCCAGAATATACTAGTCTAGTGTTCATGAATAGTGGCAATTGGAATATTACACGCGTTTTGAATACTTGGTTAACTAATTCTACTGTTCACTGGACTGGAGTAACTGCTCCTAATACGGTTATAGACAAGGAAAAAAATTTCAATCAGGTTTAAAAATACCTCTACCTCCTAAAAGCGGGTGTATTAAAGTTGTTGTTGATTATGCTAAAATAGATGATAATTCGGATCTACCATATATTTTTAGAGATGTAAAAGATTTGCTGATAGATAAAGTAAGTATATCATTTGAAGATGCTGATGGGAAAGATATTTCGACTGATGATTATGAATTTAAAAGTTATATTAATAAGAAAGTAAAAGCAGATTATGACAATGTTATTCTTAAATGTATATCTGCGAATGAAGATCATCTACCAGTTGGTAATTGAAAATAGTAGATGATAGTTATGAATATCAAACGGCATTTACTCGTGCTGGTCAAACCGATATATTAGAGCGGCTTCTTATGTGTACAATCCACTCAAATTTTACAGCCAAGAATAAGTCGTTATCAATAGATATAAAGATGACAGATAATCCAATGCTACGATATGTGACCTACAAAAATGTCATACAATCTGACGGTATGTATATAGCAGGGGCAACGTTGGATTTTCATAATGCTGTAACAACAATAAAAGCAGTGGAATTTTCAGCTGATGTCGATAAGTTGAGCAATATTCCATACGAATAATGTCGGACAAAATTTTGGTTAGTAGTTATGAGTAATGTTGTATATAGATCAGTTCGCAAGACGGCCCTTCCCCGAACAGGAAGGACACTTGACGCTGTATCAACGGGTGTAAGAGGTGCAAGTTTTCCAAGTATAGCCGGATCGTCTTTTGCCGGTTATTGGTCACTTATTTCATCCGATGCAGAAGATAATCCTCTTGATGATGATCAACAATATATAAAGACTAAATACACAGCTGTCTCAGAGGCCGATGTTGTTGCTTACTCTACCTCGGATCATGACATCGTTTTACCTCATGCAGGTTATAATATAGTCGGAGCCGTACAGATCAAACCGGATTCCGGCCTAATTATAGATAGTGCAACAGGGCTTTTATCTGTCGATCCCGCTTGGAAAGGTGGTGGGGAGAGCGGAGGTGTAAACTTTACCCCTGGATCCGGTTTGCAGCTATCAGCCGATAAAATACTGTCTGTAAAATACGGTGTTGCGGCTGATACCGTTGCTGCCGGCAACGATTCCCGTATTCTTAATGGTCAGAAAGCTTACGAAGTCATTACGAAGGGTACTTGGTGGGGACAGAAGATGACAGAAGCCGGCGTTGTAACCGGTGCCCTGGCCGGTGTAACGAATATCAACGGTAAGCTGTCCTTTATCGATACCGGAATAGACGTTACGGGTAACGCCCGGGCCACCGGTGATGTCATAGCTTATGCTACGTCTGACGGTGATGTCTCGGACTGGCTGGGATTGGTGATCGATAACGAAACGATCAAGTTTAATGCGGAAGGTAAATTGTATGCGGAAGGTGGCGGGCAAGCCGGTATAGCCGGTATCACTGTTACCGGATCGGGCAACGCTGTTACAGCTGTCATCTTGAGCGCAGATAACACAAGCTTGACATTTACCAAGGGGAGTACCTTTGCGCTAAAATCGGAAATTCCGATTATTCCGACATCGCTGAAGAATCCTTATTCGCTTACGTGGTCTGGTTATTCGTCCGGCACATACGATGGAAGTTCTTCTAAGTCTATATCAATACCGTCGAATACTAGCCAGTTGACCAACGGTGCCGGGTTCATCAAGGATGGGAACGGTAATTTTACAAGTCTTTCCGGTTCCGGTTCGTCATCTAAGTATCTGGCTGGGAATGGTACGTTTTACACGATTGCATATAGCGAGCTGAGCGGTACGCCTGATCTGTCTGTGTATGTCACCTTAGCCGGGACTCAGACTATTTCAGGATATAAGCATTTCTCGTCCGGTCTGAGCTCCGGGAACAAAAGCGGGGCATGGATAGATATCTCGGCAAATAACTACATCAATGGCATGAGTGGGAGCAGCATGTATAATCTGTATCTCAATTATGTCAATTTCTCTAAGTTTGTCCGGGTTGATAATGGCTGTAATATAACGGCAACAGGTGATATTGTTGCGTACTCTACCGGAGCTAGCGGTACTTCCCTGTCTATTTCTTGGAGTGAGGTAACCGGTAAACCCTCCGGTTTGGTGACCGGTGTGTCTATTACCGGATCAGGGAACGCTATAACTGGCGCATCTTTTTCTTCAGGACAGCTGAGTTTGGTAAAAGGTACCGTATCCGGCGGTGGTGGTTCTTCTGTCAGCTGGGGAACGGATTCGGGAAATACTGTATATCTGTCTGTCGAGGGAGTATCTAAACAGTTGACGCTGGCCGGTGGATTTAGCGTGACCGGTTCCGGGACTCAATACAGAGCGATAAAAATTGCCGGTGCAACGAATAACTTGAGCCTATACGGTCATACTCATGCGTGGTCGGAGATCACGAGTAAACCTACTACTCTGGTGACATCTGTAACCATCTCCGGTTCCGGCAATGCGGTAACAAACGCGACATTCTCAAGCGGCTTGCTTACTCTGACAAAGGGGACAATATCAGCCGGATCGTCTTCTGTTTCTTGGTCTAATGTGACTAGCAAGCCGAGCGGGTTGGTCACTAGCGTGTATATCTCCGGCTCCGGTAACGCGATAATTAACGCATCTTTCTCCGGTGGCCAGTTGACCTTGGCGAAAGGTACCGTATCGGGTGGAGGTTCATGGAATGGCGGATCAGTATCAAATCAGATCGTTGCCCCCTCTGTCTATATCGGTACTACGGGAACATCATACAAATTGTGCGTAAGTGGAACTGCTTATATTACAGACACCACCCGGATCGATGGGTCCCTTTGGGTAGGGACATCGCAGTCTTCTTATAAATGTGCGATAGAGGGAGTGGTCTTATTACCGGAACCTGGACACAAAATTCGGATATGAGACTTAAGAACAGGCTCTATGACGTAACGAATGTTTTGCCTCGCCTGGCAGGAATCGATGTATTTGCTTTTACGATGAAAAGCGGAGATGGTGCCCGGCGGCTTGGCGTTTCAGCGCAACAGGTTCAGATGGTATTCCCGGAACTTATCGGATGTGATACTGCGACAGAGGAGAAGTATCTATCTGTCGATTATTCTTCTCTTGGCGCGGTTGTGGCGATCCAGGGCTGTAAAGAGCTCTATGCGGAAATCGGCACATTGAAAGGAAGGATTAAGGAATTGGAAGAAACGATTAAAAAATGGCGGCATGAAAAAGTTTGTAAGGTGGCTGGCAAAGATCTTCAAGGCGGAGATCACAGTAGAGAAAATAGTTAATGTGGATCGTCCGGTAATAAAGTATCTGCCGGAAAACGGTGAGATTACTGGAAAGGTTACGATTGACGGTGATTTGAAAGTGACCGGATCGTTGACTGTAACCGGTGAAATAACCTGCTATAAAATAAAGGAAGGAGGTAAAGATGAGCCTACCGAAAACTAATATCAGCATAATGATGGTGCGCAATGCGCTTGGCTATCCCAGCACTGACCTGGGAACATTATACACTTGTAATAAAGTGAACATTTTTTCATGGTATAAGCCGAAGAATTATGATGATCCTATTATGCCCGTCAGTGCGAGGGATAATATGCCCGGCTTGAAATACGACACTGTCAACAAACAAATATTGTGGGATAAACCCAAGAATTATTTTAGGTTAGGCGATTTCGGTGGTTATAACCATGACGCGGAACCGCCGAGCATAGATATTTATAACCAGGTAGTTGTTTATACTCCGACAGGCACAACCCTGGATATTGGCGGTACGCCATACTGGGGTGATTCCCGGTTTGATTGGGGACAAATCTTGGGTGGTTTTACTTTTTCAAACATGAAGATAAAAATCGAAGTGTATGATAAAAACAAGACTCTCAGAAATAGCGGAGTTTTCTCGGTTAGTGAACTGGGAAGTACGGGCATTGGCTCGTTACGGTCAGCAAAATAGGAATCGGCAGCAGTGACGAGTATTTGTATGTAAAAGGCTATTTCTGTGATTATAACGGAAATGTATTAGCTCCGATTCCGACTAACGGAGATGGATTCATAAAGAAAAAATCGCATATAATCAGATGATATTCTATTATATCCGCAATGTTTCGACAGCATCGGCCGGATGTGAAATTGCTGCTGCAAAATTGGATATAGGGGATGGCGGAGAAAGTTCAGGCGGGACACTGCATTTCTATAACAACAGTGCTAATAATTACGCGACCGGTAAGTATTATCCCAAGATGGTGGTTACCATAACGAATCGTAGTAATGGAAATACGACTACGTCAACGCAATACGGTAATCCCAATGACGCTCCGGGCCCATGGATGACGCGATCCTGGTCATGGGATCATGTAGAAATGCCAACCGGAACACCAACCGGGAGCTATAATGTAGATGTAATCGCTAGTTTGGAATATAGAACGTAAAAAATAAGAATATGAAGACATTACTCATAAAAGGGAACTTGATTATTAATAAGTTAACAATAGTTAACGGGGGGGGGTAAAAAATCCTTCTATACAAAATTAGAGGAAGTCCCTTCCGATGCGATCACGATAAACGGTGATGTAGAAGTTAAGGGCGAATTAGTTGTAAATTATGCTCTCCTTGTAACTGGAGATATAGTGGAAGGAGGTATATAAAATGGTATTACCGAGTAACAAAATATCGATTATGGCCGTTAGAAACATATTAGGGTACCCCAGTACTGATCTTGGTACATTATGCCAATGTGACAAGGTGAATAAATACAGTCGTTTCCGACCGGGTTACTGGTATGTAGATACATCGGGGAATCTGGCGTTCCAGAGACCCCAGGGTGGAGGATATAGTGATCCACGCGGGGCAGATACAAATGGAATATCGGTACAAGCTTATAAGCTGGGTGATTTCAGGGGATATAACCATGACGCGGCTTCTCCGTCATTGAATACCGGAAGTGATCTTTATGAGGTAACTCTGGCTAGTGGCCAAGGCGGGAAAAACGTGAATGTCGAAGTTGTCTTTAACCTGGGCGAAGTGGATTGGTTCGGGGATGAAACGCAGTATCATGGGCGTAACAATATTACGGGGGCGTATGACACTATTTATGCTGCCCGGAAAACCGGAACGGCCGGCTTTGTCATTGTTGGCAGTTGTAATAAGAATGATCTGGAAAAAAGCGGATACCAAGCCCGCACGCCTATTACGGTCAGCCTTTTTGCAAACGCATCGGGAACAACTGCATATACGCTGATATTCGGTTTGGGTTATGCCGGTAAAGCATACGCCTGGTTCCCGGAAGAACTGACATTGAAATTAACCGTACTCAGTGGTGCTATCATCATCGTAAGGGTTTTACCAGAGGCCTTGGTTGGATTAAAAAGTAAATTAAGCCTTACTCCCCTGGATTCAAGCAATATCTCGCAGATTCTGGTTTATGGAGGCGAAATAAGCTATACAAGCGCGGTTATATCGGCAACCTTTACCAATTTGTCTTTCATTGCCAGGATGGCATCAGGTAATGAATATATGTTTACCGCATTAAGGTTAGCCGCGACCGGTACGGTATATTGTTATAGCGGCCCGTACAATGCGAGCGGTTCCGTCTTGAAATCTCAACAAGACTTCAACGGGCTTATGGCTGCATCAGGGCAGGGGACATACAACTTCGGAGTATCGCTCCCGGAAACGGCCAACGACGGTGAGTATTTTTATGTAGATATAAAAGAGTTTACAACAGGAACTATATCAGCAGTTCAAATATAAACAATTAAATAAAAACAATCATGGAAATTACAGTAAAGAAAACATCGGTACAGAAACAAGTCGACGGTGTCGGCGAAGTATTCAATATCAGAGATGCGTATGTAGTTGCTAACGGCTCCGGTAGTGTAGAGAACGCAAACGGAAGTTTATACCGGAAGGCGGATGATGCCCAAGTCGGAAGCTTTAACTACAATCCTGGTAACGGCAGCGTACAAGTGAACAATATTGCGGACATTGAGGCAGCAAGTCGGGATGTAGCCGATTTCATCAGTGCAGTCGAAGCAGCAGAAGTATCTAACCCCACAAAAATTAATATATGAAAACGAAAGACATCAAAGAATTATATGAAGTGTTGTCTCAGATCAAGCTAACGGGTATGACAACGGCCGCAAAGATGACCGTCCTGGAGAATATCCGGGTTCTTAAACCCATTGTCGAGGCACACCGGTCTGATTGTGATGATGCAATACGATTACTACGCCCGGAAGGCTTCGATGAGGTAGAGGCTAAAGCGAACCGGCACAACGAAGCCGTAAAGGCAAGAAACGATAAAGCATTGTTATCTCCTGAAGAATTGCAAGAAGTAAACGAAAAGTGCGCGGCATATTTGAAAGAGGTTGATGAACGCGTGAAGGAGCTTGAAAAAGCCGAGCATGAGATTGTCTTGAAGAAGATCAATCAAGCAGAGTATGATAAGCTGATGGAAGCAAACGACCTGCCGGCCGGAGCTCTCGTTGTGCTTTATGAAAACCTAGTGTAAGATATGAACCGCGAGAATAGTAACATATCGGTAATCGGTACAGAGATAAAGTTTGCTCTTACTCTCTCGCTTCCCGTTCCTTTCATGATGGACGATGTAGATTTCCGGGCGAAATTCTACATCTACTCCGACCGGGTAGGGGTGATTAAAAAAGCGGAGATGTTGCGGGATGATAAGAACACTTATAACTGTGTACTGAATACTCAGTCTATCGGTTACGGTGGTCGTATTAAGTGCCAGGTCGAAGTAGACCTGCCGGACAATGCTTGTCCTGACGGGATACGGACAGAGATAATTAAGTTGGAAACGGATCAGCTCATAATAAATGGCGTGCGTTAGCGGACATATTATCAGGCTTGATGTAGTCAGAGCGGAGATACGACGGATAGAAGCCGTCTCCGCCATTCTGGCTCAGGTGTGCAGCGTGGATACGGGTGCTTATTTAATTGTATCGCCTTCTGAACCGGTATGGATAACAGATGATATGCCGGCTATTTTTCAAGTTAAATCGAATACAAATTGGGTAGTTGAATAATTAAAATTTAAAGCAAATGGCAAAAGCAGCGTGGGCGGTCGTAGAACCCGCCACAGGATCAGGAGATAAAGAGGTTAGTGTTAAATCGCAGTCGGAGCATACTGGGCGAAATGCCCGTACAACGGTACTAACGTGGAAAGCGGCAAACTGTGCAGATGTCCCCAGAACGGTAAACCAGGCGGGGAAGCCGGAGTACGTAGATATTGCGGATACCGCGGCATCAGAGAAAACAGGCAAAGTGGTAACCATACCAGGAGAATCGAACTCAAAGATATTGACTTTCTCCCTGGGTGCTGGTGATCTGGATATTACTCTATCGGAAAATTATACCGCAAACAGTGTACAGACCGCGAACGGGGCGGAGATAGCGGGTGATCCGGGATCGTTATCAGCTTTCAATTTCTCTATCGCGGTAACTGTGCCTTCAAATGAAGGTGTAGATCCGCTCAGTCGACAAATTATAGTAACCGATGAAGGCGGCCACCAAGATGTATGTTTAATTACGTTAGCTGCCGGTGACGCTTATCTGACAGTAACGGAGGGCGATATCAACCTGGATTACCTCGGTACTCCGGTGACAGTGAACGTTGAGTCTAATACTGAATGGACGGTTGAATGAAAACAAACAAACCGTTTCCCGATGGCGGGACGCTAAATATAGAATATACGGGATCGGGCAATGGCTCAATCTCGTATAGCTCTACTGTAAACGAAGGGTTGGATCGTGAAATTGAGACGGTGGTTAAAACAACGAAAGGGGCACCCGTTGAAGTCTCTAGGCTGGTAAAACAGGCTGGTAAACGCGAGAAGTTTAATGCTTCTGACGGTGAATTTATATTGAAAGATGGTGGAACATTTAATGTATTGAAGGATGGATTACAATAGTACATATACGGGGGCAGAGGTTCAGAAGCGGTTGGAACAGGGTACTTATGACGATGCTGTTGCTGCAGGTTATACAGGCACAAAGGCGGATTTTGACACAATGTTTAAAAAGTTGAACCCTTCTTATCTCTCTAACGATACAACAGGAAAGAAAGTAGAATACACCAACGATGGCAAGTTGCTATTTGAAGGAAAGGAGACGTTCTCTGTTGATGATGATAGTGAGCTGACTCTTGCGGGGAAGAAGTTGAGCGAGCTGGGGGGGAGGTGGATCAGGGAACACATACGAATTGCCAGCAGCTTTGATGTCCTTAATACAAAATCCTTCCACTGCGACATCTGAGAGCATATCAGAAGCAATTGGTGGAGATAATGGCTTGAATCAAATAATCACAGCAATTCAAAACAAAGCTTTGCTATATATAGTAACAAATAGTTTTCAAGAGATGCCGTTAGAGGGCGTTTCGTTTATTGTGGCATCAATGTCTATGACAATGGAAGGAAACATTATTGTTGTTTTTATGATGCCAGACATCAATAAATTAGTTATGCTCGGGAAAGCTAGTGAAGTATATATGCTACAAGTCGATGAGTTGTACAGTAATCCAAATCTTTACATATCAGATGTGAATGACAGTACAACAGAACCAGCGCAATGGGATAGGTTGAAAGAAAAGATTAATCAAGGATTTTATATTCTAAATGGTCATTCTGGGGGGGCAGCCAACATGGATTAGAGGTATGGATTATCCGATTAGAATCACAAACCTAGATCTTATACAAGACCAGAATGATGGATTATTTAGACTTCTTTTTAACTCAAGAAATGTAATCAATAATAAAGGAGATAGGGAGAATTATAAAAGTTTGGGAGTACATTTTGAATTAGAGGAAACTGGGTATGGTTCTTATATATTCAAAAGTTCTGGCACCGGCACCAAGGCCCTTATGGACGATGCTCAATATTACGAAGTTCCCAAAGAGGCTCCATCTGACGGAAAGGTTTATGCCAGGAAAAATAAAACATGGATAGAAACAGCTGGCGACTATGAGCTTCCTGTGGCCAGTTCAACAGTTCTTGGTGGTATAAAGACTGGTTACACGACCTCTGGAAAGAATTACCCAGTACAGCTTGACTCCAATAATAAAGCGTATGTCAACGTTCCCTGGACTGACACAAATACGACGTATTCGGTTGCAACAACCTCTGCTAATGGTCTAATGAGTTCTACCGACAAGACTAAGATGGATCGTCTACGTAGTTACACTACTGCTACGACGGTTGCAAGTCTCAATGTAAACTACGAATCCATTTATGTCACTTTAAGTGCAAATGCATCTTTATCGGTATCGGGAATTGGTACTACCTATAATGGACGTACAATTACGGCATTTGTATATACTTCTGCTGCTAGGACAATAACGATACCTACATCTGGGAGTTATTTGTCGATGTGTGGTTCATCTTATACAACAAAAGCTGGTAAATGGGTTGAATTTAATTTGACTTGTATTGCTGGAATATGGCATATTGCTAAACTTGAACAAGATTAGGAGGTGTGATATGAGTAGAAGAAGATTTATGAAATCAAGCGTAAAAGCGCCTTATGAGGCTGATGATTATACGGTATTAATGCTCAATTTTGAAAATGACTTTAATGATTCATCTCTATCAAAAAAACGATTTTTCAAATGTAAGAACAGTGTTTAAAAATGGTGGATTATCTAAAGAATCCCCATATTTTGATGATTCGTATATATATATATATA
>JAJPZM010000202.1 GCA_021204335.1 Parabacteroides sp.
CATTCATATGATGTTCAATAAATCAACGGACATCATGCGGATAATCATATAAAATTTTCCTAATCCTGATACGCTGTAAGCTAATATCCATGCAACGATTATTACCGGAAGCCCTGTGGCTATTGCATATACAACCGGCAGTAAATAACCGCCTGATTCGGCAGCAGAAAGCGGAATTAACATTCCAAAGTAAAATACACCGCTTGTAGGGCAGAAGGCGAGGGCAAATAAAATCCCCAACAGCAAAGCACCCCATCCGGTTTTACGCTTTATCTTTTCTTCGCCAATATTCAGTGTCGGCATCTTGATTTTAACTACATCGAGCATGAAAAGACCGATAAGAATTAAAGCTGGCGGAATAAGCATACCACCGTATTTACTTATCACTTTCTGCACGGCATACATACTTGCACCTTCCCGCAGAATTGGTATCAGGATAAATCCTAAAACTGTGTAGGTAATTATTCTGCCTAAAGTATAAAACAGTCCGTTTGCAAAAATCCTATGTTTACTCTCTATATCCTTACTGATAAAGCCTATTGCCGTGATATTGGTAGCCAGAGGGCAAGGGCTGATGGCAGTCAGGATACCCAAAAGAAAAGCAGTGATAATGGGTATGTTGCTGTTTCCTAAAAGAGATTGCAGGTATTCCATCGGTTATTGTTTTGCAGTTCGGCGATTTTATCTTCCAGACCCGCTTTGAATGTATCAGGTTGTCCTTTGGCGTATGAGAAGACATAATCGGTCAGATTATTTACCTGTTCTTTATTGTTATTCCATTTGTTTATAAATAAGGAAGACCAGGTAACTTCGTATTTGTTGGCTATATCCTCATTTTCCTTTTTGGAAATATCTATCGTCCGATATACGATAGTACCGTTTTCCAGTTCATTGGAATACAGGCTATCGAGCAATTCTTTTGTGTGCTTTTCAATAGCCCGGCAAGTGATACATCGCTGTGTGCCGTGAAAGTATAAAACTTCGATACGGTTGGAATTGACGGCTGCCTGTGTTTCCATTGGTGATTGGGTTTGTGCTTGTTCGGATATGTCCGTCTTTTTGTTTGAACTATTACCACAAGAACAAAAAAAACAGTCGCAGCAAATAGCAGATAAAGAACCTTTTTCATACATGATAATTTATAGGGTTAATAATTTCTTTACCTCTTCTTTGGAAAGTGTCTTTCCTGTGGATAATACCTTTTCATCCACTACCAATGCGGGCAACCCCATAACATTGTATTCTATGATTTTTAGAATATCGTCCACTTTCGTGATGGTAGCATCCAGGTTGATTTCCGAAACGACCAACTCAACGGTCGAAAGCAAGGTTTTACACCTTGAGCATCCAGTTCCTAATACTTTGATTTCCATAAAAACTTTATTTCTTATTGTTAACAGTAGTTCGTCAAACAACGAACATTTATTCGAAAAAATATATGCTGATCAACAGCATACATCCTTTTTTACATATATATTAAAAAGGTCGGCAAACAGCTTTCGGGCTATTTCCCAGTTCTCTTTATTTATACAATACCTTACCTTCGGGGTTTCTATCTCTCCCTGGATAAGCCCCGCATCTTTCAGTTCCTTGAGGTGCTGTGATACGGTCGCTTTAGCAATGGGTAGTTCATCGTGAATATCCCCGAAGAAACAGCTTTCCTGCGATGCTAAAAACAGCAGTATCGCAATCCGGGTAGGATGCCCCATTGCTTTGGCAAAACGAGCAATCATTTCCTGTTCTTCTGTATTACTTTTTATTTTCACAAATACATCTCCTTTTTTCTTTATTGTTCGCAAATCTACGAACAATATTTTTAATAGCAAAATTTTTTCTCACTTTTTTAGTGTAAGGTGCAAATGCCAGTACTACCATAAGAATGTTCTATAATCTCTGGTTTACTTCTTTAATCCCTATTCTTCCTGCCATTTCACCACATCTTCCTTGACTTTTTAATTTTTATATGTAAAACGGATATTCTGAGCGTACATGTTCCGGTTTAATATCCGAATCTATCTTCTGTAATTCGTATTTCTGGCTGCCTGCGCCAATTGACTCGGCATGTTCCAATGTATGGATGCTGTCGCGCGATTCCATACGTTCTTCAATATTGCGGATAAACCTGGCCGGAATACCTCCTACGATAACATTTGCCGGAACATCTTTCGTCACTACGGAACCTGCCGCTACAATGGCATTATCACCGATGGTTACGCCTTGCAGGATGGTGGAGTTGGAACCTACCCAGACTTTCTTTCCCAATACAATAGGGGCAGGTGTCATCGAAGCTCTGTATTCGGGGTTGAAATCATGATTGAGCGTGGCAAACACCACATTATGGCCGATGAGACAACCATCGCCCAATGTCACTCCACCGTGATCCTGAAAATGGCAGCAAGCATTGATAAAGACATCTTTCCCCACAATGATGTTTTTACCAAAGTCCGTATAGAATGGTGGAAAAACACGGAACGAAGGATCAACCGGTTTTTCAAAAAGTCGTGAAAAGAGTTCGCGTACTTCTTCTTGCGTATGGTATGAACCGTTCAGTTCAAAAGTAATACGACGTGCTTCGTCACTCATTTTATCCATGAAACGGAATATATCTGTCGTATCGAGCGGCTTCCGTTCCTTTACATGTTCCAAAAAAAGATCAAGTGTCATAGTGCTTTTATTAAATTCTTTATCTGTTTATTATTCAGTTGCAAAGGACGGAAGAAAGATGTAATTCCTTTGTAGATAAATTACAGAAGTTCTAACCTCAATTACAGATGTATTATTAGTAGAAAGTATAAAACAGTAATAATGGTAAAACTATCTGTAATTTATCCACAATCCGGCTGCTGAATCAGTCGTATATTTGCAACAGTGATTACATACCTGTACTTGATGTTAAACTTGAAAAGCAGTTCGTATGAAAACAGTAAAGAGATTAATAACGGCAGCCCTCCTGATTACAGCTGTCTATTTTCCTATTAATGCACAACAGAATATGAAAAATGTATTAAACCCACGGCAGCAGAATATCGCCGCCATCGCATGCCTTGAGGCAAAAGGAGACTTGGAAAAACTTTCCGGAGCGATTCATGCCGGTCTGGATGAAGGACTGACAGTCAATGAAATAAAAGAGGCACTTTCGCATCTTTATGCTTATACCGGCTTTCCGCGCAGTCTGAACGGATTAGGTGTACTCCAACAAGTACTTGCCGATCGCAAGGCTAAAGGCATCACTGACAAGGAAGGTAAGGACTCCGATCCGCTTCCAAAAGATTTCGACGCTCTGAAAGAAGGTACGGCTATACAGACCAAACTCAGTGGCGCCCCTTTTAATTACACCTTTGCCCCGGCTACTGATCATTATCTGAAAGCTCATCTTTTCGGTGATATTTTTGCACGCAACAACCTGACTTTTTCTGAGCGCGAACTGGTGACGGTCAGTGCCCTCTCCGGCATCAAAGGCGTGGAACCTCAGTTGAAATCGCATGTGCGCGGTGCAAAGAACATGGGGGTGACGGATGCAGAAATACATTCCATTCCGGATGTACTGTAGCAAAAGGTGGGCGAAACAGAAGCTTATCGTGCAAAGAAAGCGATTACTGAAGTTTATGGAGAAGAATTCAAAGAAGGTGAGCCAATAGAGAACAGGGTATTCCCAATAGGAGAACCGAATACGGCTTATGCCAAATACTTCATCGGCAACAGCTATCTGGCAGGATTGGCAAGTGGAGAAGGCAAACTGAATGTTGCCAACGTGACATTCGAGCCGCGTTGCCGCAACAACTGGCACATCCATCACAAAGGCGGACAGATACTTATTTGTGTAGGAGGCAGAGGCTGGTATCAGGAATGGGGCAAGCCTGCCCAGGAACTGAATCCCGGCGATGTGGTCGATATTCCTGCCGAAGTAAAGCATTGGCATGGGGCGGCAGCCGACAGTTGGTTCCAGCACATCGCCATCGGTGTTCCTGCCGAAGGAGCAAGTGTAGAATGGCTTGAACAGGTGACCGATGCGGAATATGACAAACTTAAATAGGAATAATGTTGTTTTACCATAGAATTAAAAAACAAAAGTTATGAGAAAGAATTTTGGAGCAAAACCGTGGTGCTATCCACAACCTGTATTCATCGTAGCAACATACGATGAGCAGGGAAACCCTGATGCCATGAATGCGGCATGGGGAGGCATCGACCAGGACGACCAGATTAATCTGTGCCTAAGTGCCGGTCACAAAACCGTGAAAAATCTGTTTGTGACAAAAGCGTTTACCGTAAGCATGGGGACGGCGGATCAGCTGGTTGCCTGCGACTATGTAGGTATCGTTTCCGGCAATCGGGAACCGGCTAAGTTTTCAAAAGCCGGCTTCCACGCTACGAAGTCCGAATTCGTGAATGCCCCGCTTATTGACGAATTGCCAATGGCTGTTGAGTGTGAACTCGTATCGTATGATCCCGAAACATGCCATCTCATAGGCCGCATCATCAATGTTTCAGCGGATGAAACCGTTCTGGACGAGAAAGGAAAGATCGATCCGGCCAAGTTGCGCCCCATCACTTTTGATCCCGTACATAATGATTATCTCGTTATCGGTGAGAAAGTAGGCAATGCGTTCAAGGATGGAGCTGCATTGAAGTAAATATCAAAATGATATTCTATCTTCTCCTGGCTTGATTATACATACTGATCCTATGATAATCGTTGTTGTTTTTATGCGATTGTAGGAGAGTTTGTATATGGACAAAGGGATGAATATGCCGATATAATATAACCTATTGAAGCTGTTTATCCGTCTTGGTAAACGATTTGTCTTGTTTATCTTCCGGTAGGCATAATTGTGACAATCACTTTGTGCCTTTATAAATGAGTGTCCTGTGAAGAAAAACTGCTATTCAGCAGGTGTTTTCTTCATCGGATCACCTCAAAAGACATAAAAACTGAACAGTATTTAACATATTCTTCCGTTAAACAAAGCTTCTACTTCTGTTAAACGGAAGAATATTTCTGTTAAACCAAAATTTTGCCGGACTGCATCCCGGCAAAATAAGGGAAAAAGAACACTGATTTGTTAATTTTTGTAATAGTCTATCCTCTGGTTATATATTCATTGAAATTTAGCGTGTCAGCATAATTGGTTATATATTTTCTATTTGATATTAGAACGTCTGTTTTCGTAACATTGATCATTATTAACACAAAATGTTTTGCTGCTTTTAAACGACTGTTTAAATTTGCTTAAACAATCGTTTAAAAAGTATGATAAAAAGAAACTCTACATCGGACGTAAGTGACAGGATACTGAATACTGCCCGCGACTTATTTATTAAGAATGGCTATGCAGGAACCAGTGTCCGTGATATAGCAACTGCTTCCGGAACGAATGTTGCCCACCTGAAATATTATTTTGATTCGAAGTACAATCTTTTCGAAATTATATTTGATGAAGCATTCGATATTCTCATCGATCGCATTTTCTCTACGCTGAATTCAGATATGCCGTTCTTTGAAATGGTGGAATCGTGGATTAGCGCCTATTATGATATATTGCCGGAGTATCCTCAGATACCTATTTTCATTTTGAACTCGGTGAATCAAAGTTCTGACGCATTGATAGAAAGAGTAATGAAACGTAACCCGCAAGCCATATTCACAAGATTATCCCAAAGATTTGAAGAAGAAGTCCGGAAAGGGACTATTAAAGATATTCCTGTTATAGACTTCGGGTTGAATGTATTGTCGCTATGCGTTTTTCCTTTTATGTTCAAGGAACTGGCACTCGGAGTTGCAAACCGGTCGGAAGTTGAGTACAACAAAGTGTTGGCCGAACATAAAAAGCATGTAATTGACTTGGTCCTTAGCGGGTTGAAACCTTAGGCCTCACTCGTAACATGAATACCAGGGTAACCACTAATTTTCTTACCCTCGCTTTACATATTTGTTGAGATTTTATATGAATCATTTGTTATGAAACCAGAGAATATTTGTAGGATAGGGATCGATGTCGGTTCCACTACACTGAAAGTTGTTGTATTGAATTGCTTGAATGAAATTATATATAAAGTTTACAGACGTCATAAAGCTGATTTTAATACTTTATTTATTGAAGAACTGAATCATGTCGTGTCGCGTTTCCCCGATGCCCGGTTTACGATTGCCATTACCGGATCTGCCGGAATGGGTATCTCGGAGCGTACGGGAATACCGTTTATCCAGGAGGTCGTTGCTTCCATTGAGGTAATTAAGAAAGAATTTCCAGACACACATACGATGATCGACCTGGGAGGGGAAGATGCCAAGATGGTCTTTTTTGAAGAAGGCAAACAGCCGGATATATGCATGAACGGCAGTTGTGCCGGTGGTACGGGCGCTTTTATCGACCAGATGGCCGATTTGATGAATATTTCTGTCGAAGAACTTGGAAACCAGGCATTGGCATACGAAAAATTATATCTGGTGGCATCGCGTTGTGGTGTGTTTGCCAAGACGGATGTGCAGAATCTTATTTCACGCAATATACCGGTTCCCGATATATCGATGTCGATCTTGCGGACGGTTGCCGTACAGAGTGTAACGACGCTTGCCCGGGGCTGCGAAATAAATCCAAAAATCCTTTGTATAGGCGGCCCGTTAACGTTTATTCCTGCATTAAGAGATTCTTTTATTGAATTGCTCCGGTTGGACAAGACCGATCTGATTGTTCCGGCAAACAGCGAATATTTTCCAGCCTGGGGTACGGCGCTTTATAATCGGGAAGGAGAGGTCATAGAGGATATGTCCCTGCTGATCCAAAAGCTGGAAGCAAAAGACAATCAACAGAAAGAGGTGTTGCCTGCGTTGTTCAGGAATGAAGAAGAATATCAAGCCTGGAAACGTAACCGGAAAATAAAACCGTTGAAACGTGCCAAGCTGGGAGCGAAGAAAAACATAGAATGCTTTTTGGGGATAGACTCCGGTTCTACAACGACAAAAATACTGGTCATAGATGCGGATGGTGATATTGTTTACACATTCTATGGCTCCAATCAAGGCAATTCCTTAAAGAAGGTGATCGAAGGATTGAACGGGTTTTATCGGGAAGCCCGCGAGAAGGGAGTCGCCTTCCGTTTTCTCTCATCGGCTGCAACCGGGTATGGGGAAGAACTGGTCAAGTCGGCATTGAATCTCGATTATGGCATTGTTGAAACGATGGCTCATTTGTCGGGCGCACAATATGTCGATCCGGAAGTCTCTTTTGTGCTCGATATAGGCGGACAGGATATGAAGTCTATATTCACGCGCAACGGGGTTATCTCCAATATCGAATTAAACGAAGCCTGTTCGTCCGGTTGCGGCTCTTTCCTTCAAAACTTTGCGGCAACGATGAATCTGACGCTTGCGGAGTTTACCCGATCTGCCTGCCTTGCCCGCTATCCGAGCGATTTGGGCTCCCGTTGTACGGTCTTTATGAATTCGAAAGTAAAGCAGTCGTTGCGCGAAAATGCCACATTAGGCGATATAGCCGCCGGGCTGGCTTATTCGGTTATCAAAAACTGTTTGTTCAAGGTGTTGAAGATTACCAATCTGAATCTTCTTGGAGAGCATATCGTCGTGCAGGGAGGTACTTTCCGCAACGATGCCGTTTACCGCGCTCTTGAATTATTATCCGGTAAGTCCGTCAGCTCTACGGATAACCCTGAACTGATGGGAGCGTTAGGAGCGGCTCTATATGCTCAGAAGATGTGGCGGGCTGATAAAAAAGCAACCCTCTTTTCCGGACAAGAGGCCTTGCCGGATATGGATGCGGTAGAGACGAAAGAGTTCCAATGCAAAGGATGCACGAACAAATGTTCCATTCTTCGTTTCCGGTTCGATAACGGAAATATCTGTTATGCGGGGAATAAATGCGAGAAGGTCTTTTATAGCAGAACAACGGTAACAGAAAAAGGCTACAATGCGTTTGATGTCAAGAATGAGATTCTGTTTGACCGCACAGCAGAAAAGAATGAGCCAGGACGTTTGGTTTTAGGTATTCCACGCGTGCTGAATATGTATGAGAACTATCCGTTCTGGCATACGCTGTTTACTTCATGTCATATAGATGTCGTTCTTTCTCCGGAATCTACCACAGCCCTTTATCAGAAAGGGGTAGGGAGCGTAATGTCTGACAACATCTGCTTTCCGGCTAAATTGGTGCATGGGCATATCCTTGTTTTGGTGGAACAGAAAGTCGACCGTATTTTTTATCCGATGGTGGTCAAAGATCAAAAGGAATTCGATTCGTCGATTAATTCATACAACTGTCCAGTTGTAAGCGGTTATCCCGATGTCGTCCGCAGTTCTATGGATCCGGAGGAAAAGTTAGGCATTCCGTTTGATAAACCGGTTGTTACATTCAGTAATGACAAGGCGTTGGCGAAAAGTTGTTTTACTTATCTGTCATCCCTGGGCGTCTCTGAATCAGTCTTCCGGAAAGCCTTTGAAAAAGCGGTCGAAGAACGGGAAGAAACCAAAAGACGTTTACGGGACAGGCAAAAAGCATTGTTCGATCAAGCAGTCGAGGATAATAAGCTGGTCTTTGTGGTAGTGGGCAGACCTTATCATGCTGATCCGCTGATTCATCAGAAGGTGGGGCAAATATTGTCGGATATGGGCGTATATGTGTTCACCGACGATATTTTCCGCCACAAGGAAAGCAAAGGATTCGGTGCATTGAATATCGTTTCCCAATGGTCTTATCCCAACCGGGTCGTCCAGGCGGCTATGGAAGTGGCAAAACTCCCGCAGAACGTGCAAATGGTGCAACTCAATTCTTTTGGTTGCGGCCCTGATTCTTTCTTTATGGATGAAACGGGAGAAATATTGAAACAGACGGGAAAGAACCATACTTTATTGCGTATCGACGAGATTGCGAGTCCGGGATCAGTCAGGTTGCGTATGCGTTCCCTTATCGAATCGTTGAAAGTAAGGAGCAATCAGCCGGTGGCAGACGCGAAGGCATTTCAGGGCTATGATGCTTTTTATAAAAAGGAAGATCGGCGAAAGACCATACTTGCCCCCTGGTTTGCCGATTTCATTTCTCCTTTCCTCCCGGCTTTGGGAGAACTGGCCGGTTATAAGGTTGTCAATCTGCCTAAAACGACCAATGCATCCGCCGAAGCCGGACTTGTTTACGGACATAACGAAGTCTGTTATCCCTCCACACTGATTTTGGGCGATATTATAACCGCCTTGCAATCGGGAAAGTACGACCTGGACAATGTAGTGATAGCCATTACACAAACCGGAGGGCAGTGTCGGGCAACAAACTATGTGGCGCAGATCAAATCCGGTTTGACGAATGCCGGCTTTTCTCATATCCCGGTGCTTGTCTTTGCCTCCGGTAAGGTATTCCAGAATGAACAAAAGGCTTTCAAATTGCCGGTTCTTAAACTGATGGATATTCTCGCGTATATGCTTCTTTACGGCGATGCCTTGCAGCAAATGTATAGCTCGACCATCATACACGAAAAGAAGAAAGGCGAGACGCTGCATCTGTTTGATTTTTATATCGACAGAGGAGTCGAAGCTATCCGAAAGAATGACCATAAAATGTTGCTTTCCCTATTGGAACAGGCGGTTGCCGACTTTAACGGCATCGCCATCTACGACCGCGAGTTTACAAAGATCGGACTGATAGGGGAGATATATGTAAAATATAATAATTACGGACAGGCTCATATCACCGAATGGCTTCGTTCCAGAAACATGGAAGTGGTAACGCCTTCGATCATCGACTTTGTGATGCAATATTTCGTAAACTTCGAGGTCAATAGAAAGAACGGTTTGAACAAGGATCTTCTTTACAAGCATTTTCTGAATCCTGTCTTCTGGAAATATCTCAATGACAAGATTAAGAAGGTAGAGAATATTGTAAAGGATTATCGTTTCCATATCCCTTCCCAATCGATCTTTGTGAAGGCCGAATACGCCTCGGAGATACTCAACTTGTCTAACCAGTTCGGCGAGGGTTGGCTGATAGCAGGAGAGGTTGCCGGTTATGCCCGCCAGGGAATAAACCGAGTCGTCTGCATCCAACCGTTCGGTTGTATTGCCAATCACATTGTAGCGAAAGGAATCGAGAAACGGTTGAAGAAATTTTATCCGGAAATGAACTTGCTTTATCTGGATGTAGACGGCGGCATGGCAGAAGTTAATTTGCAGAACAGGCTTCATTTCCTGATAAATAACTGATCGCAGCTTTACAACCGGAATTTACATTATTAGGGTCTGTTTTTTTGTGGATATATGAAGAATATGATTTACTTTGTACATTCATATTACCTTAAAATCTCAATTTTGTATGACCATGAAAAGTGTAAGTAAGATTCTCGTTTTATCAGTTTTATTTGTTTGGATTTCCGGTTTGTCTATGTTGCATGTCGGCAATAATCCGGTTCGTATTGCAAATATGAAAGTAGAATATGCCGAAACCCCGTTGGGTATTGATGTGGAGAAGCCTCGTTTCAGTTGGCAGATGGAGGTCGGCGATCATGAAAGAGGCTATTCGCAAACAGCCTGGCAAATGGTTGTTTCCGATGAAAAAGGGAAACAAGTGTGGGACAGCGGCAAGCATAAAAGCGATGTTTCCCTGAATATAGAATATGCCGGAGCCACTTTGCAGCCGGCAACCCGCTATTCCTGGAAGCTGAATATCTGGAATCAGAAAGATGAAGAAACTACTCAAAATTCCTGGTTCGAAACCGGATTGATAAGCGCGGATCATGCCTATCAGGGATGGGACGGTGCGAAATGGATTGGCGGGGGGGGGATGAAGATATGGTTTTATATTCCCATTATCTTTCCGTTTTTAAAATAAATTACTCCGTTCAATTGGATGAAGCGTCTCAAAGTACTCGTGCCGGTTTCATTTACGGGGCTAACGACGGGCGTTTAATGGACAAGAACAAAAACCTTTATCACCTTGAAAATAAAAAGGATGAATCTTATATCAAGATAGAACTGGATATCACTCCGCTATCCTCTGACAAAGAAGCCATGCTGCATGTTTACAGGGTTGGGTATCATCCGGATGACAAAAAAGAAATTCCTTTCAAAAGTTTTCCTATCCCGACTGCGTTAATCAATAAAGACAATAAATATGTTTTGCATTAGATAAACTTCTATTCTATTATTGGGGCGACATGGTTCTATATAGATAATGTCAGAGATGATATCGGTTTTGTAAATCTGAATCCGCTGGGACAGGGAGGTGACTTTATTGCTTTCCCCGTACTGGGAGATATTGGATTTGCCGTTCCTTCCAGGCAGTCTGCCGCTTTCTCCAAAGTGGAAATCCTTAATTTCCGAAGCCCTTCCAATGTAATAGCGACCGTTCAGGACAACGCGTTACGGATGAATGGAGACGTTTCCGGTGCTATCCGTACGTTTACCCCTGAAAAACGTTCGACACCAATGCTTCGGACAGTTTTCACTTCGCCGGATGCAAAAATAACCAAAGCGCGTTTATATGTCACCGCACGTGGTATATATGAAATCTACCTGAATGGCCAGCGGGTGGGAGAAGACTATTCTAATCCCGGAATAACCCAGTATAATAAAATTCATTTATATCAGATCTTCGATGTGACGAAACACATTCATTCAGGCAAGAATGCTTTGGGTGCTTTATTAGCTGAAGGTTGGTGGAGCGGTAATATTACCTATTCAGGAGAAAACTGGAATTTCTTTGGCGACCGGCAATCGCTGCTGGCTAAACTGGTCATTACTTATGCCGATGGAAAGGAAAAGGTTATCGTTTCCGAGCCTTCTGCCTGGCAATATTACAATGACAGTCCTGTCCTTTATGGCAATTTCTTCCAGGGTGAAGTGTATGATGCATTAAAGGAAGCTGATGTGGAAGGCTGGAGCACTGCCCAATATGACGCTTCCCGTTGGAAACCGGCTCAGGAAGTTTCTCTGGAAGAACATATCAGTACAACAGGAAATCCGAACATGCCGGCGGTAAATGATTATTCCGCTTTCACACTGACCGGACAATTCGGGCAGACTGTGAAAGCGATCAAAGAACTGACTGCATTATCGGTAGAAGAAGTACGTCCCGGCGTCTTTGTGTATGACATGGAACAGAATATGGTTGGTATTCCCCGGATCAGTCTCACAGGAATCAATCCGGGAACAAAAATCAACCTGCGCTTTGCCGAAGTAAAATATCCTGACCTACCCGAATATAAAGGAAATGTAGGTATGATTATGCTGGAAAATCTTCGTGCAGCAATGGCACAGGACATCTATATTGCAAAAGGCGGACAGGAGACGATTCAACCTCGTTTCACCTATCATGGCTATCGTTTTATAGTATCGATAAACCGTTACCGGTGAAAGCAGTGAAAGGAATTGTTCTCAGTTCGGTTCATAAATTGTCATCTTACTATGAAACGTCGGAAACGAAGATCAATAAACTTTGGGGAAATATAACCTGGTCTACTTATGGTAATTTTCTTTCCATCCCAACCGATTGCCCGCAACGTAATGAACGTTTGGGATGGACCGGAGATGTTTCGGTCTTTTCGCGTACGGCAACTTACCTGGCAGAAGTTCCGCAATTTCTTAGAAGGTATATCCGGTCTATGCGCGATATACAACGTGAAGACGGACGTTTTCCCGATATTGCACCTCTGGGTGGCGGTTTCGGTGGCGTATTGTGGGGAAGCGTCGGAATTACAGCACCTTGGGAATGCTATCAGCAATATGGCGATAAGGTTTTACCAGCCGAACACTACGATGCCATGAAACATTATATTTCTTATATTCTGGAAAAAACAATCGATCCGGAAACCAATTTGCTTGTACGGCATCGGGCAAAGGTATGGAGTGATTTAGGTGACTGGTTGGGGCTGGAAGATAAAAAAACGACAAATCGCTTTTGTGGGAAGCCTATTTTATCTACGACCTCGATCTGATGCAGAAAATGGCAACAGCTCTGGATAAAAAGGAAGATGCAGAATGGTTTCGAAAATTGCGTCTCGAGCGGATTGCTTTTTTCAATCAGACTTATATACAGCCGGAAACGGGTAAAACGATTTCCTCTGCTTTCATTCCGGAAAAGAAAGGCACTTTGGTAGATACGCAAACTTCTTATATCCTTCCGTTAGTTTTCAATATTGCCAACGAGGAAAATAAGAAAAAAATAATTAAAAACCTTGCGGAAACAATCTGCCGGGAGAATACGACAGACGGAGGCAGATATTGCCCGCCTTATTCATTGATGACCGGATTTATCGGAACATCATGGGTAAGCAAAACGCTATCTGATAACGGACAGACCGATCTGGCATACCGGATATTGCACCAAACCGATTATCCTTCATGGCTGTATTCGGTGGAGCAGGGGGCTACCACCATTTGGGAACGGTTGAACTCTTATACTCATCTAGATGGATTCGGCGGGAATAATTGTATGAATTCTTTCAACCATTATTCGTTTGGTGCAGTAGGTGCCTGGATGTATAACTATTCATTAGGAATACAACGTGATGAAAGTGCTCCGGCGTTCAAACATTTTATATTGAAACCGGAGATTGATTCTACCGGCAAAATGACGTATGCAAAAGGCTATTACAACTCGTTGTATGGCCGCATCGAAAGCAGTTGGAGCGTAAAAGACGGCGTGGTTCATTATAGCTTTACTGTTCCCGGTAATACCTCTGCTTTGCTTTATTTGCCTGCCGGTTCCCTGAAAGATATCAGAGAAAGTGGAAAAGCTATCAATAAAAAGAGTACCGGCATAGAATATATGGGGATGGAAAATGGTCTCATAAAACTAAATATCCGATCCGGTAAGTATGCATTTGAGGTGAAACAATAGATATGGAGAGGGTTGCAAAAGTGCCAGGCTTAAAAATACTGGTTTATTTTGCAATCCTCTGGTTGTTTTGCTGGTTTCCTATCCTCGGAATAGACTTACCTGTTATAGCAGTTATTCGGTGGATCAGAAATATAATTTATAACTGATGTTGGGAATTAACCCTGTGCCATCTTTTTTCTTTACTTTATGCTCCTTCTCATTATATTCATAAAAGTGCATTCCGGTACGCATTCCGACATTAAGCATCTTTAAAGAAAATTCATGGGAGAGTTTCTGTTTGTTTATTCTGTAATTTACCGAAATATCTCCGTTCAGCACCGGATTGAATTTCTTGCTGAATGCTTTGGATTCGTCGAATATAATGTCTTGTTCTTCATTTGATTCTTCTTCGTCAACCGGAGTATAGCGATCTCCCCCCTGAAAGAATAGACGGGCATTTACGCTGAACATATTTTGTTTTTGCTTGCCGACCATCCATTCTTTCCCGGCAATGGCATTAACCATAAAGCCTTTATCCTGTCTGGTGTTTCGCCAGATATTGTCGCCTCCTTTATATTTTGATTTGAACAGGGAGCCTGTCAACATATAGTAAAATCCGTTTGTCATATATTGTTCCAGTGTTATATCGATACCGTAATTTTCCCCAAATCCTTTATTCGTCAATATTCTGTCCAAGTAATAATCTTCCTAATCGATGATGGAAAAAGAAGAATTATCTTCGACAGGAATGCGGAATAAGTATTGATAATAGGGTTCCACTTTCAGATGAAGATTTGTATTTATACTCCAGTCATAAGTGAATCCGAAATGATGTGCTTTGGAGAAGTCCAGATATTTATTGGTCTTTTTTATGCCGGCTGTCTCCTGTTCGACAAAGTAGTAATCTAATCTTTCCCTGCGGCTATGTAAGCCATAGGCAATAGCGAAAGAATGGTTGTTTATGGGTATCCACTTCAATGCCAGCCTGGGTTCTATCGACCAGTTATCGTTAAGAGTAAAATATTGGGTACTGATGCCGATATTTGCAATTAAATTACGATTGATATTAATTAGCGAGTTGCTGAATGCCGATAAAACCGTACTTTTTCCATTTCCTTTCGATATCTGTCTCATTGGTGTATTCAAACCGAAGTTAGGACTGATTTTATAATCGAGGTCATAGTTCAGCCCTGTAATGGTAATACCGGTTCTATTCGTATGTTTGGAAGAGAGTTTCTTGTTCAGGTATGAATTGAAGATGAAATCCCATTTCCTGTTTTGAATATCTCCGACATGTACAATTTCTTTCCCTATTGTTTGTTGGTCGACCAATATATGATCTTTTGAATAAGTGGCGGACAGAGCGGAACGGATATATGTATTCTCATCAAAAAAGTATTTGTGGGTTATTCCACCAACTAACTTATCCATCCGATTCTCTCCGGATTGCCGGTCGGCTTGCGTTTCCCAGGCGGAAGGATCTTCCGCTTTGTATTTGTCCTTATCAATTAGTCCTAATCCCCAGACCGAAAAAGTACCGGCTTTTTTGGTCGGAAAGTTAAGTTTGATTGATATATCCTGATATTTCAGGTTGGCATCCCCGCCAGTGGCAAGGCTGGTGGTAGAAAAACGATAATTAAAAAGATAGGAGCTTCCTTGCTTCTTGCTGATAGGACCTTCCGATGCTAAATCGATTCCCATTAACCCGACCTGAAATGCATGTTCGTATTTCTGATTATTCCCATTACGCATGTGGATATCAAAAATTCCCGATAAGGCATTATTGTATTCCGCAGGAAAAGCGCCGTTATAAAAATCGGAATTGCCTATTACTTACGTACTTAATGCAGATAAAAAGCCGCCTCCCAAACCTGCCAGGTTTGCAAAATGGGTAGGGTTTGGGATGGGATCTCTATTCCTTCCAGCCGCCATTGTGTAAACTGTGGAGAGTTACCCCGGATAGCAACCGCATTCGTACCCACATTTCCGGCAACACCGGCAAATGATGTACTCAAACGTGCCGGATCATCAAAGCCGCTGGCAAACCGGCTTGATTCTTCCATACTAATCATCCGTCCTCCGGTAATAGCCATCGTATTTACAGGAGCCGACTTATTGACATCGGGGCGAACGATGATTTCTTTCAGATGCTGTATGTTTTCGTTCAGGGAAATTTCTAAACGGATTTCCTTAGACGAAGTGACAAGTACTTCATTCACCAGATGGGTGTTATATCCTATAAAAGAGGTTTGAATGTTGTAACGCCCAATGGGAACATTTCTGATACAAAACTGACCGAGGCTATCGGTAACACTTCCCAAAGAAGGAAAGGATACGATCTCGACGGTGGCGTATTCAATAGGAGCATTTGTTTTGGAGTCTACAACACTGCCACGTATGGTTTGCGTCGGTATTTCGGGAGCATCTTTATTTGTCCTCTTTTCTTTCACCAACGGAGATATAATGATATGATAACCATTTATCTTATAAGTATATCGTGTGCTTTCTAATAAACGTTTCAGAGCCTGGTCGATAGTGGCATTCTTTATGGAGAGGGGTGCCTTCTTATCCGGATCGAGAGTTAGCTGTTCGTAGGCTATGCTGTAACCGGTTTGCTGTTCAATGCAGGAAAAGGCTTCTTTTAAAGAAATGCTATCGCTTTGTATGGAAATTCTCTGGTTGTT
>JAJPZM010000084.1 GCA_021204335.1 Parabacteroides sp.
ACATTCATATGATGTTCAATAAATCAACGGACATCATGCGGATAATCATTTTTTTTATACGTTTATCTTCATCTTCGTGTCATTCTTTATTTCTATCTTTGTGTCAGTACATCTAAAACAGCGGCAACATGGAAGGAATAGCTAAACTTTATCCTGTCGGAATACAGAACTTCGAGAAGATTAGGAGAGATAATTATTTGTATATCGATAAGACTGAATTGGTTTATCAATTGGTGAAGACGGGCAGTTACTATTTTCTGAGCCGTCCGCGACGTTTTGGAAAGAGCCTGCTTATCTCGACATTGGAAGCTTACTTTCAAGGGAAAAAGGAGCTTTTCAAAGGTTTGGCTATTGAAAAGTTGGAGAAGGATTGGTGTACCTATCCGGTACTTCACATGGACCTGAATGCCGAAAAGTACGATTCGCCGGAGGGATTGACTCAAATACTGGTGCGTCATTTGAATTTGTGGGAGGACAGTTGGGGGAAGGATATTCGTGAAACAAGTATTTCAGATCGTTTTACCGGTGTTATCCGCCGTGCCGCCGAGCGAACCGGACAACGGGTAGTTATTCTGATCGACGAATACGACAAGCCGATGCTGCAAGCCATCGGTAATAACGGATTGCAGGAGGCATATCGCAATACGCTGAAGGCCTTTTACGGCGTCATGAAAAGTATGGACGGGTTTATTAAATTCGCTTTTCTTACCGGTGTGACGAAGTTCGGCAAGGTAAGCGTTTTCAGCGACCTGAATAACCTGGAAGATATCTCGATGTGGAACAAATATGATGAGATCTGCGGTATCAGCGACCGGGAAATCCACGAGAACCTGGAAGCCGAACTTCATGAATTTGCCGATGCACAGGGAGTTACCTATGAAGCTCTTTGCAACAAGCTGAAAGGGTATTACGATGGTTACCATTTTACGCACAACTCCATCGGCATGTATAATCCGTTCAGCCTGCTCAATGCCTTCAAGCGAAAGGAATTTGGCAGTTACTGGTTTGAAACCGGTACTCCGACCTATCTGGTGACGCTGCTGAAAAAGCATCATTATAACCTGGAGCGTATGGCACATGAAGAAACCAGTGCCGATGTGCTCAATAGCATCGATGCTGACTCTACTAATCCTATCCCGGTGATTTATCAGAGCGGCTATCTGACGATAAAAGGGTATGACGAACGTTTCGGTTCTTATCTCTTGGGTTTTCCGAATAGAGAAGTAGAAGAAGGCTTCATCCGGTATTTGTTTCCTTTTTATACAAATAAAGGGATGGTGGAGTCTCCGTTTGAAATCCAAAAGTTCGTCCGCGAAGTGGAAAGCGGCGATTACGATTCTTTCTTCCGTCGCCTGCAAAGTTTCTTTGCCGATACGCCCTACGAGCTGGTTCGCGACCTGGAGTTGCATTACCAGAATGTGTTGTTTATCGTATTTAAACTGGTCGGTTTCTATGTAAAGGCGGAATACCATACCTCGCAGGGGCGTGTCGATCTGGTACTGCAAACCGACCGATATATTTATGTAATGGAGTTTAAACTCAATGGCACCGCCGAAGAAGCCCTGCGCCAGATTGACGAAAAAGGCTATGCTTTACCTTTTGCATGCGACTCACGACAACAGTTTAAAATAGGTGTGAACTTTAGTGCTAAAACACGTAATATCGAAAAGTGGCTCGTTAAGTAATAGATAATTCCGATATCTTTTGTACTTTTGTAGCCGAATAAGGGTGTAACGGTTTTGCTTTCGCAAACTGTTAGTAAAAGGGAATCCGGTGAAAATCCGGAGCTGTACCCGTAGCTGTAAGTTCTGTAACCCCGGCAAATCTTGTTGCCACTGACTCTAACGAGTTGGGAAGGCGGCCGATCATGGGAGAACAAGTCAGAAAACCTGCCTTTATTCTGTATGCAATGCCTCGGGTAGGGTGTTGGTAGACCTACGATATATGCGGAATTTAGTTATAAAAACATTTTTATACCTGTTGGGCGCTTGCTTGTGTGCGTCTGCCAATGTGCATGCACAGCAGGTAGATACGACGACTTATCACCAACTGAAAGGGGTGGAAGTAGTGGAGAAGGCACGTCCGTCTACTACCCGCGAAGCGACTCCTTTGCAAGTGATGGATCGTACAGGCATCGAACGGTTGGGCATACAGGATCTATCGGAAGCGGTAAAGCGTTTCTCGGGTGCCACCGTAAAGGATTATGGCGGGATCGGAGGATTGAAGACTGTTTCGGTGCGCAGCCTTGGGGCACAGCATACGGCTGTCAGCTACGACGGTGTAACGATTTCCGACGCCCAGAGCGGGCAGGTGGATATCAGCCGCTTCTCGCTGGATAATGTGGAGATGGTGTCGTTGTCGATCGGGCAGACCGACGATATTTTCCAGACGGCGCGGATGTATGCTTCGGCGGGAGCGTTGAGCGTAAAGACGTTGCGTCCCGAATTCCTGACAAAACCATTTCATTTGAAAGCGCAGGTAAAGACCGGCTCTTTTGGTCTGGCAAATCCATCCCTTCGTTATGAACAGAAGTTGGGACGGAAATGGGCTGCCTCCCTGACCGGCGATTATTTGAGGGCCGACGGCAATTATCCCTTTACACTGACGAATGTGTCGCAGGTGGAAAAACTGAAACGTCACAACAGCGATATCGAATCCTGGCGTACGGAGTTGAACTTGTGGGGAGACCTGGGGCGCGGTGGTTCTCTATCCGTGAAAGGCTATTATTTTGACTCCGAACGCGGGCTTCCTGGCTCTGTTATCTTATATAACGATTATGCCGGCGAGCGGTTGTGGGATAAAAATGCTTTCGTACAGGCCTATTATAAGAACCAACTGAGCCGAAAGTTTGCTTTGCAGGCACAGGCGAAATTCAACTACGCCTGGAACCGTTACAAAGATGTAAACAATAAATATCAGGATGGGGTGCAGATCGATAATTATACCCAGCGGGAATATTATACATCGGTGTCGGGGCTTTATACTTTATCGGATCATATCTCTTTCTCCCTGATAGAAGACTTTTCTGTCAATACATTGGATAACACGCTGCCCGAATGCCCGTTCCCCACGCGCTATACTTCTTTGACGTATCTGGCGGGGCAGTATAAAGATAACCGACTGACAGTCACCGCAAGTCTTCTGGGTACTTATATGACCGAACATGTCGAGTCGGGCGACCGGCCTGCCGACCGGAAACGTTTATCCCCGGCTGTGAGTGCTTCCTGGCGTATCCTGCCTGATGAAAATCTGCGTGTCCGTGCTTCTTATAAGGATATATTCCGTGTCCCGACATTCAACGATATGTATTATTTGCGGATAGGCAATACCAACCTGAAGCCGGAGAAGGCGACCCAATACAATTTGGGGTTGACCTGGAGCGGCGACCTGTCGGTGTTCAGCTTCTTGAGCCTTTCGGCCGATGGCTATTATAATCGGGTGGACGACAAAATCGTGGCCATGCCTACCATGTTTGTCTGGAAGATGATGAATATGGGGAAAGTATCTATCGGCGGGACTGATGTAAACTTTCTGGCAGAGATGCCGTTGTTCGGGAAGACCGAAGCTCAGTTGCAGGCCAATTATACTTTCCAGAAAGCGATCGATATAACGAAGGAGACGGCAAAGAATTACCGTCATCAAATACCTTATACCCCCAAACATTCGGGAATGGTGGCGTTGTCTTTACAAAACCCCTGGGTGAATGCCGGCTATTCCGTTACACTGGTGGGCGACCGTTATGCGTTGCCGCAGAATATCGATGATAACCGGATCGACCGGTATGCCGAACATACCCTCTCGCTGAACCGAGAGTTTACGATCAGGAATTGTAAATTACGTTTGCAGGGAGAAGTCGTGAACCTGACAAACAAAATGTATGATGTCATACAGTATTATCCCATGCCGGGACGATCATGGCGAATAACTTTAAGTATCAAATATTAATAGTTTAATTAGAAAAGAGATGAAAACAAGAAACTTTCTTTATTTGTCGACCTTATGTGCATTGATGTCTTTCTCTTTCGTTGCCTGTAGCGACGATGACGACGACAACAACAGGCAGGAGGGTGTCCCTTCAGGTGTTGTTACCGATGTAAAGTTTACCGATACGGATAAAAACGCATCAAAGATCGGAGGTACGGTTAGCTGGACTGCACCTTCTTCTGTAGCCGATATTACTAAATATGTGATTTACTTGTCTGCCGATGGCAACGGTAAAGATAGCAAGCTTGGAGAAGTGGCAGTCGGCACCAACAGCTATACGATTCCTGCTGATACTGATTTTGCTTCTTATATACTGGTGATTACAGCAAATGCCAAAGGCGAATCGAATGCCATCGCTAAGATACAAGTAACGGATTTGACAGAGGAGCCTGCTCCTGTTTTGCCGGGTGTTTATTTCATGAATTCCGGTAAATGGCAATCAAACAATGCAACGTTGGATTACTATGATCCGAACACCAAAGAACTGAAAACGAAAGTATTTGCCTCTGCTAACGGTCGTGGTCTGGGTGATACCGCCAACGATATTATGGTTTATGGTTCTAAAATGTATATCGCAGTGAGCGAGTCTAATACAATCGAGATTACAGATTTGAATGCTAAGTCGTTGAAATCGATTGCTCCGAAAGATGAAGTCGGACAGCCTCAGTCGCCACGTTATCTGGCTGCTTATGAAGGAAAAGTGTATGTCACTTTGTTTGATGGTCATCTGGCTGAGATAGATACTACTTCAATGGAAATTACGAAGCAAACGGAGGTAGGTCCTAATCCTTACCAGGTTCGTGAAGTGGGAGGCAAGTTGTATGTGGCTAATTCAGGCGGATATAACCCGGTAAAGGATTCTACTTTGTCGGTTGTAGATCCGGTTGCTTTCACAGAAGAAAAGAAGATTGTAGTAGGTGTGAACCCGATGTATATGGGTGCCGACAGTGATGGCGAGCTTTATGTAGTCTGCGGTGGAAACTTTGCGGATATCAAGGCTTCTTTGCAGCGTGTCGATGTGAAAGCGGAAACATCTACGACCGTTTATACGAATGATAATATTATGATAGGTATAGCTGACGATAAGTTGTATGTTGTTCATTCAGAGAATGATGCAAACTGGAAACCTGTCAATACGCAGTTTGTTGCCTACGACGCAAAGGCCGACCAGGAACTGTCAAAGAACTTTATCACCGACGGAACGGTGGTTAACGATGCTTATTACCTGAGTGTAAGTCCGTATACAGGCGATATCTATATCGGCACATCCGATTATACCAATACGGGTGATATGTTTATCTTCTCTGCCGAAGGAAAGAAGATTGATCAGCTGTCCCTTTCCGGTCTCAACCCGATGGGCGTTGGTTTTCTTAAATAAAGGAAGAAAGTAAACAAAAGAAGTAATGAATCTGTATAAGATATTAATAGGTTTGATGTTCTGTTTCACATTCGGTTGTAATGTGAAACAGAATTCATCTGACCGGCAATCTCTCTCTTCCGACACTATCCGTTATGCGCAAGGTTTCACTGTGCAGCATTTCGATGATTATACCTCTGTGGAAGTGCGCGATCCCTGGGACAGTACCCGTATCCTGCAACGTTACCTGTTGGTCGACCGCAATCGGTCTCTGCCCGGTAATCTGCCGAAAGGGACAGTTGTGCGTACTCCTGTTCAAAATATAGTAGTGTACACTTCGGTGCATGCCGCCATTATCGATCAGTTGGGTGAAATCGGTCGGGTTATCGGCGTATGCGAATCCCGCTATATGGATACGCCTGCCATCCAGGAAGGTCTGAAAGCCGGGAAGATAGCCGATCTGGGAGAGGCTACGGCTCCGAATATCGAAAAGATAATCGATATAGGGGCAGAGATTATTATTGCGTCCCCCTTCCAGAATGCCGGGTATGGCCCTGCCGAGAAACTGGGTATTCCTATCATTGAAGCTGCCGATTATATGGAGTCGTTGCCGTTGGGACGTACGGAATGGATACGTTTTTACGGTCTTTTGTTTGATAAAAGTGCATTGGCCGATTCAATTTTCCATGAAACAGAGCAACGCTACCTGGACTTGAAAGAACTGGCGAAGCATGTGCAAAATCGTCCGACCGTCATTTCTGAAAAGAAATTCGGCTCGTCCTGGTATATGCCGGCAGGCGACAGCTATATCGCTCATCTGTATGCGGATGCCGGAGCCGATTATGTTTTCAAAGACCTTCCCGGAGCAGGCAGCACGCCTTTGGCTTTCGAAACTGTTCTCGACAAAGCCATCCATGCCGATCTGTGGCTGATCAAATATAACCAGGCAACCGAGATGACCTATAAAGACCTCCGCACAGAATATACCCCGTACGAGAACTTCGACGCTTTTAAGAACCGCCGGATTTATACCTGCAACACAGGTGTCGTCCCTTATTATGAAGAGTTCCCGATCCATCCGGATTATCTGTTGAAAGACCTTGTTTGGGTTTTCCATCCCGAACTCTTGCCCGGCTATACGCCACGCTATTACCGGAAGATGGAGTGATCGGCATCAGTTGAACATACAGCCAAAGATATCTTCGTCCGTATTGTCGAGGAAAATAATCCAATGTCGGTGTGTCTTCCGGTCGAAATAATGCAGTACTCCGTTATTACAAAGGATATAGAGGATATCTCTAACTCTTAATGTCCCATAAATAGTGGTTAGCGGCATGACAAGGACAGGGTTTTCATCTGCCATAAATACCAGATGACCGTTCAAGAAAGCGAATTTCCATTCCTTACAGATGGGGGAGAGGAAGGTGGCAATCTCACAAGGACATTGTTTGGGGATGCGGTCGGCGATGTGGCGAAGTTCTACTAATGTTTTCTTTTTCATATCCTACTGAGTTTTAAGTCAGATATGTTCCGCAACCGCATAAAAAAAGGGGCACGTAACATATACATAAACCCTGTAGATAGGTACTGGAATACCCCAAAGACGAGAATACGTAGCATGCCCGTACCCCCCCCACTTATCGTAACAAAAATTACATAAGCGTGGTACGGACATCTAAATATCGTCTTTGTAAAATTTCCAGTTTTATCTACAGATAGTTAAATGTCCTATAACAAATTACCGGATTTCTCCCCGGTAACGGCAGCAAAGGTAGAATATTGGTTTGAAATAGCAAAAATTATGACTGACGGATTTATGAATAATTATTATGTAGAAGAGCATAGTTTTTAGTGAATGGTAATGTGTATTGTACTATTGCAGGTTCACTATTTGTCAGATTTGAGACTAATAGACGCGGATGACGCGAATAACGCGGATTAAAACATTGATACATATTTCTTATCCGCGAAATCCGCGTTATCCGCATCAAAAAATATATTTGCGTCGGCAGTTATGAAAGAAAATACTTACGCTTTTTCAGAGAAAACCGAGCGGCTTTCCCTATAACATAACGGGTAGCGGACTATGGGGTAGCAAGTGTTACCCTTTAGGGTACGAGCCGGCACTATATAGGGAAGAAATCGGCACTATAGTGCTATGTCGCTAGTATGAGTGTCCTGGATGACCAAAACAATAGTGCTGCACCCCGCCAAATTTGTCAAAAACAACTTCCTACAGAGCAATTCCAACATTAGGTGTCAGCCGTCAGCGCTTCCAACTAATTGGGATATAGCAAATTATACTGACAGGAGAATTACTTTAGTCTTTTTTAGGAAAAACTCAGTGTATCGTCCTGAAATTAGTTGTAGTGTTCTAAACTACCATTTATAAGGAAATGGGTAGGCATCGAGTGGTAAACGAATAAGCATCGGATGCCAAAGGGATAAGCACCCGTTTTTAAAGGTCTGGTGTTTTGAAATGTTAAGTCCTTAGTTTTGATTTCAAAATAAGAGACTTCTGAGTTTAAAAGACTGGTATTTTTTCGTAGATATGCTGAATCCGGCTGAAAGCAGTAGGGTTCAGCATATCTTTCTATTTCTTAATATGTTACAAGGAGAATGAAACATGAAAGCAAGGGATTGAAGTGCTATTGAGAGAGCCGGTTTTGTTTATGGCGGATAGCTGAAAAAACAAAACCCCCGGTCTCCGGGATGGAGCCGAGGGTTTTTTGCAGTTTGGCATTTGAATTATAGGGAGTTGTTATTTTGGTTTGTTATGCGTAACCGTTAAGCATTCCGTAGAAATACATCGGTTTCAACATATACACTTTCAGTAACCAGGCAGCCCATTGTTCTTTCGATGTGTCGAGCATTCCGAACGGGAACGAGTGAACCGGCTTTTTATCATAATCGAACTCGCACAATAGCACGTGTCCATAGTCTGTTACAATCGGGCAGGCTGCGTAACCGTCGTATTTTTCGACAGGTTCCTTGCCTTCCATCAGCGAGATCAGGTTCTTGGCAGCTACCGACACCTGTTTGCGTACGGCGGCAGATGTCTTGCTGGTCGGTATTCCGGCAACATCTCCCAGAGAGACGATGTTGGGATACGTTTTATGAACCAGGGTTGTTTTATCAACCATTACCCACGCTTCGGCGGCCAGTTTGCCCTCCGTCCAGCCCAGTCCTGCCTCGCGGACGAAATCGGGAGCCGACATAGGCGGTGCGAAGTGGAAGAAATCGTAATCTTCGATGAAAGGAGTAATTACTTTTTCTTCTCCGACTGTTTCTATCTTTTCAAAATGTACTTGTTTGGCTGCCGTATCGACACCTTTCACGCGGACGTTGAGATTGATAGGAATGTTGCGTTCCTCATAAATCTCCAACAGGCGGGGAGTGTAGAACAGAATATCGTACAGCTCTTTCGCTGCGGTGAAGTAATCCAATTTAACGTTGTTCCTTGTGCCATGCTGGCGTGTGTAATCTTCTATCAGCAGACAAATCTTTTTCGGTGCTCCGCCACATTTGTGCTTCGCGTATGTATCGGTATAGATACCACGACCGCCTGTTTTAGAGAATTCCTAAAGCACTTTCCAGGTTTTTTGCGCACCTTCGAAATCATATATACTGTGAGCATTGCCTGCTCCTAATGTATCGTGTGTAATACCTTCCACCTTTTCCCAATTGGTTTGTACGCCCGGCGTCAATACCAAAAAGTCGTAAGGTATCTTTTCGTTGCCGGTAGTGGTTACCTGGTTCATTACCGGGTCTACGGCTGCAACCGAATCTTTAATCCATTTTACACCGCTGGGGATGCAATCTTCCTGTTTCTTCCATACATCTTCCGGCTGATAAACGCCCGAAACGATCAGGGTGAAACCCGGTTGGTAAAATTGTCGGTCACTGGGGTCTATCAAGGTAATATCCGGACTGTCCAGCCAATGCATCAAACGTGCCGCCATACTGAGACCGGCCGCTCCACCGCCGATAATGACGATTTTACCTTTTGCATTACTTGAGAATGCGTGAACCTTTTGTGTACCTGCTGCTGTTATAATACCGGCAGCTGTTAAAATTTTAGGAAATGTCGGCGGCTGATGCCCTGCCTTTCCAGTTCCTCGAGTTGTTCTCCCAGATCGTGTTTCATCATCTTTTAGAAATTAAGATCGATTGCGTCGGCAAAGGAAATACATTTGGGAAGATATTTGCAGAAAAGTACTACTACACTACTTGCGCAAGTAAATTGTGCGGGAATATTTGTTGCTACAATTCTTTCTCATTGGTATTATAAAGCTGTGTAATCGATTGATAAATAAATAGTTGTTTAAATATTAATTCTAGAAAATTATTTTTAAAACTCATTAGGAAATCGATGAGATTCGTGTCTCCGTCCAATCCCAAACGCTTTCTTAAACGATATCTCCGTAATTCTATCGCCCGGACGGACACGTTTAAGAGGGATGCTATTTCTTTTGTGGAAAGGTTCATGCGTAGCAAACAGCAAATGCGCAGGTCGCCCGAAGTTATATCCGAATATTGCTGGCGCAGGCGTTCGATGAAGCTCTGGTGTGCGCTGTTGAAATAGGTCTCAAACAGGAGCCAGTCCGACTGGTTGTTCAACGATTGCTCCATGAGGTCCTTCATCCGTATATATAATTTGTTCGGATAGCGGTCGCCGAGAGTTTCTTTCTGGCGTTCCAATTCGTCGAGCAATGCCTGTATGGCCTGGTTTCTTTTTACCAGTGCCGAGGTTTGCAGGCTCAGTTCGTTGTTTTTTATTTGCAGTTCTGCTTCCAGCATCTCGCTTTTCATTTGCTGGAGTCTTTGTTCTTCCGCCTGCCGTTCGGCTTCCTTGCGGTTTTCTTCTTCTTTGCGGAGATTTCTTAAATGATAATCGAGACCGAGTTTGGCTATGATACCGGTAAGCAGGATATAGGCTATCCATGCCCAGACGGTGTTATACCAGGGCGGGCAAACCTGGATGGGAGGGGCTACTTCCAGATACGGGCCTCTGACTACATACTTCCTTACTTTTAAGGTGTATTTGCCTTCCGGTAATTGCAGGAAAGATATTTTGCCGTCTTTCTGCCAGGGCGACCAGTCGGAAGATACGCCTTCGATCATATAACTGATCTGATGGTTCGGCGTAAAAATAGTACTTCCTACATAGACTGTCAATTCCTGGAAGTTATGCGGAAGTGTGATCTTTTCCGTATTGACCGGTAGGTTATGTGTTCCATGCTTGTCTACATATTCTATCTCGGATATTTGCAGCGGAGTTCCGGCAACCAGGTTGCTGCCTATCAGGTCGCGTATGTCGATCAGCAATATGCCTTGCATGGCGGAGATCAGGTGGAGGGTGTCGTTGAGGGCAAACAAACGCCTGTCCCTGCTGACCATATTCATGCTGTAATTGTTGAGCAGCACGCGGCATTTTAAGGTTCCTGTGCCGTTCTCATTCAGGAACAGTCCCGCTTCGTTATCCACGCAAAGCCAATACATATTGTTTCCGATGGGGTATATCTGGTCGGCATCGGCAAAGTTACCCAGCGATTCGCTGTTATTGAATATCGAACTGACCTGTAATATGTCGTAAACCACCGGTGAGGGAAGATAGAACGGTTCTTTGTTGAAATCAACAGGGACAAAGCTGTCGCCGGGCTTTAATGTTCTTTTGAAATATCCTGTATTGGTCTGGATATATAAAGTGTCGTTTTGCAGGATGGCATTTTTCAGTTTGCCTGTTTCACTGCGTTTGCCCAGGATCATCAGGGCGGGATCGAACGAGATCTGCGATAAACCGTTGTCGAAGGCAACCCATATCTGCTGGGCGTCCTGGATGCAGATGGCGCGTACTATATTGTCGGGTAACGACTGGTCCTGTGTCGATAAATGGCGGAGTATGGTGCCGTCGAGGCTTGTGATATACAGGCCCCGGTTTTGTGTGCCGATGAAATACAGGTCGTCGATGGTCATGAATACGGAAGGCTGTGCATGCAGTATTTCGTCGGGAAGGGTAAAAGGTATGGGAGCGGGCGGTTCTTTGAATTTGACTTCTGCCGGTATTTTATTCAGCTTATGATAACGCATAACGCCCATATTGTCGCGCGCCCAGCTACCGAAAGAGTTTTCGCTGATGGTATAAATCGTATCGTTTAGGAAAGTAACGCCCTTGATTGTCGATTTATCCGGTGTTTCATAATGCTTCCAGGTGTTTCCGTCGAACGTAAGCAGTCCTATATTATTGGCAACATACAAGATACCGTCGGGGGCAACGGACAAGCCCCAGTTCTGGCTACTGGCTTTATAGTCGTCTACCGAAAAGTTTTTAATGAAAATATTAGGAACATCTACCGATGAGGCGCGCACACCGAGGAAGGTGAACATAAAAGCGAATAGGTATATCGGTAGTTTATACATAAGAAAGCATTATAGTTAAACATGTAGAGACAAGGTATTGCCTTGTCTCTACATGTTTTGGTTACAAATATAAGAAAAATATTTGCTTATTTATAATCCTGCCAGCTTTTGATCTGGATATCTGTTACATCCATGTTACAGAATGCTTCGATGAATGCACTTGCCAAACGGGCATTGGTTATCAACGGTATGTTATGGTCGATCGCTGCGCGACGGATCTTATAACCGTTGGTCAACTCGCGTTTGCTATGGTCTTTCGGGATATTGACAACCAGTTCGAATACATGGTTGCTGAACATTTCCATGATGTTAAGATCGCCCTGTTCATCCGGCCAGCATACGGCGGTGGCTTCGATTCCGTTGTCATTCAGGAATTTGGCAGTACCGGCAGTACCATAAATCTTATATCCTTTCTCGTTCATCATGCGGCAGGGTTCCAACAGGTCTACCTTGCTTTTGGCGGCTCCGGAAGAAACCAGGACATTCTTTTTCGGAATGTTGTTGCCTACGGCAATCATAGCGGAAAGCAGTGCTTCGCCGAAATCGTCGCCGATACAACCTACTTCACCGGTAGAGCTCATATCCACGCCCAAAACCGGGTCGGCTTTATGCAGGCGGGCAAATGAGAACTGGGAAGCTTTTACCCCGATCCAGTCGATATCGAAAGCGCTCTTGTCCGGTTTTGTATAAGGAGTGTCGAGCATGATGCGTGTGGCAGTTTCGATGAAGTTGCGTTTCAGTACCTTAGAAACGAACGGGAAGCTGCGTGATGCGCGCAGGTTACATTCGATAACCTTCACATAGTTGTTCTTTGCCAGGAACTGGATATTGAACGGACCGCTGATGTTAAGCTCTTTCGCGATCATCTTGCTTACTTTCTTGATACGGCGTGCCATCTCGAAGTAAATTTTCTGAGCCGGGAATACCAGCGTAGCGTCGCCTGAGTGGACACCGGCAAACTCGACATGTTCGGAGATCGCATATTCAACTACTTCGCCGTTCATGGCTACTGCGTCGAACTCGATTTCTCTGGCTCCCTGCAGGAACTCGGAAACGACAACCGGATATTCTTTGGATACCTTGGCGGCCAGGCCGAGGAATTCGATCATCTGTTCTTTATTGTGGCAAACGTTCATCGCAGCGCCCGAAAGCACGTATGACGGGCGGATCAGGATCGGGAAACCTACTTTTTCGATGAAAGCATCGATCTCATCCATGCTGGTCAACTCTGCCCAACGCGGCTGGTCGATACCCAGTGTATCGAGCATAGCGGAGAATTTATGGCGGTTTTCAGCGCGGTCGATCGACAGCGGAGAAGTTCCGAGTACCGGAACATTCTGGCGATACAGTTTCATGGCCAGGTTGTTCGGTATCTGTCCGCCAACGGATACGATAACGCCTTTCGACATTTCCAGATCCATCACATCGAGTACACGATCGAAAGAAAGTTCGTCGAAGTACAGGCGGTCGCACATATCGTAGTCGGTAGAAACCGTTTCCGGGTTGTAGTTGATCATGATCGACTTGTAACCCAGCTTGCGAGCAGTCTGTGCCGCATTGACCGAACACCAGTCGAACTCAACGGACGAACCGATACGGTAAGCACCCGAACCCAGAATAACCACGCTCTTGTCGTTCTTGTAGTAAGGAATATCATGTTCGCTACCGTCGTATGTCATATACAGGTAGTTGGTCAGTTCCGGATGTTCGGAAGCGATCGTATTGATACGTTTTACGCTCGGCAGGATACCCATCTTCTTACACAGGTTGCGTACGCGGATATTTTCCTTTTCCATGTTGCCTTCCGGATGCTCTACGTAACGGGCGATCTGGAAGTCGGAGAAGCCTAAGCGTTTTGCCTCTTTCAGCACATCTTCGGGCAGGTCTTCGATCTTGTTGTACTGTGACAATACTTTGGTATAGTCTACTATATTTTTCAAACCGTTCAGGAACCAGGGAGTGATCTTTGACAGTTCGTGGATGTGTTCTACGGTATATCCTTCTTCCAATGCCTTTGCAACGGCGAAGATACGCAGGTCGGTCGGGTTGGCGAGTGCGTCATCGAGGTTGTCGAATTCCACGTCGTTGTTGCCAACGAAGCCGTGCATGCCCTGTCCGATCATACGCAGACCTTTCTGCATGATTTCCTCGAAGCTCTTACCGATCGACATGATTTCGCCGACCGACTTCATGCTCGATCCGATCTGGCGGCTTACACCGACAAACTTAGTCAAGTTCCAACGCGGGATCTTCACGATCATATAATCTACTTCCGGAGCTTTGTAGGCAGAGTTGGGAGTACCCATTTCGCCGATTTCGTCGAGGCTGTAGCCTAAAGCCAGCTTAGCGGCAACGAAAGCCAGAGGATAACCGCTTGCTTTGGATGCCAGTGCGGAAGAACGGCTCAGGCGGGCGTTTACCTCGATCACGCGATAGTCGCATGTGTCGGAGTTGAAAGCATACTGGATGTTACATTCGCCCACGATACCCAGGTGGCGGATTGTCTTGGTAGATAGTTCTTTCAGCAGATCCAGCTCCTTGTCGGTCAATGAGCAGGTAGGAGCCACTACGATACTTTCGCCGGTATGTACGCCCAGCGGGTCGACGTTTTCCATGCTTACAACCGTAAAGCAATGATCGTTCTTATCGCGGATTACTTCGAATTCAATTTCTTTCCAGCCCTTCAGCGATTCTTCCACTAATATCTGTGAGGAGTAGGCGAAAGCGCTTTCAGCCAGCGTGCGCAGTTCTGCTTCGTCCTGGCAGATACCGCTACCCATACCTCCGAGTGCATAAGCCGAACGGATCATCACCGGGAAACCGATTTTGTATGCCGCCTTTACAGCATCATCCATCGTTTCAACAGCCTGGCTTATCGGGGTCTTTACGTCGATTTCATTCAGTTTCTTTACAAACAGGTCGCGGTCTTCTGTGTACATGATCGCTTCAATAGAAATACCCAGTACCTTTACGCCATATTTGGCAAGCGTACCGCTGGTGTACAGTTGTGTACCGCAGTTCAGGGCTGTCTGGCCACCGAAAGCCAGCAGGATTCCGTCCGGTTGTTCTTTTTTGATTACTTCTTCAACAAAGTAGGGAGTGATAGGCAGGAAATACACCTTGTCTGCTACCCCTTCCGATGTTTGAATAGTTGCAATGTTCGGATTCAGCAATACGGTACTGATACCTTCTTCCTTCAGCGCCTTCAGTGCCTGTGAACCGGAGTAGTCAAACTCGCCGGCCTGTCCGATTTTCAGGGCACCCGAGCCCAGAACAATCACCTTTTTGATTCCAATCTTCGACATAGTAATTGGGTTGTTTTTAATAATTGATTTTATAGAATGTTATACCTTTAAACGATTACTATCAGCGGGATACAAAAAAATGCGTCGGTAACAATAACCAACGCATCTTATATAAAGAAATGATAATCCCGTAAATTAAAGAAATGAGCTTCAACGTCCGGTGTTGAACCGGAGATAAACATCGGATTATACTTTTGTCCCTTATTCGCCATGAAAACTCTTTCTTCCAAAATTTGGGCAAAGATAGAGCATATAATTTAATTGTGTAATAAAAAATGGCGGGAATCGTGGTTTAAAATTCGTTCTCATATACCTTGTCGTTTGTTGATTATTATTTAATAAAAGGAAATGGTATGCTTGTTTATCCGATATCAGTTAGTTGTTTTTTCGTTATTTGGTTTGTTGAAGAAGATTTTGGATTTCTTCTTTCATCGATTGAGTATTCCCGGTCGGTATTGCCGGCCGTTTGGACAGAACAGAGTAAGCTGCTGATTTCAGTTTATCAGGTTGGTAAAAAGTTGTATCAGAATATAGCTTTGCTAACTGGTAACATGTTTCTATTTTGCCAGGCAAAATGCATAAACAATGCAGCAGGTTTTTTTCAGCCTGTTTATGAAGTCCGAGGTGTTGTTGGCATTCTGCCATGATGTAGTAAAACTCAGGGTCGGCAGTTTGTTGTAAGGCTTTTCGGCTCCAAATGATCGCATTGGCATATTCTTTGTTCTGTTTGAAGCATTTTGCACCTTCCAGCAAGAATTCGGTCCGGTGGGAAAGTTGCGGGTATAAGACCTGGTATCCTTCGGCGGCTGTTTTATAGTCGTTTTTCTGTATCAGGTTTTTTAATGTTTTCCATTCTTTATAAGATGCATAATAGTGTCTCTGGCCAAAGAATAATACACAAGCTGTCAGTGCTGCGAATGTCCCGATATGTGAGAAACCGCTTGAGTAAGAATCCTGTTGTTTGACAGGGCTACTTACGCACATGGCAGAGAAAAACACCAATAACACCCAGAAAGCCGGAAAGTGCAGGGGATATGAATACATGGCGAAAAAGAGTAATGCGATAATTGCTCCGGTTGCACCTGTTTGTTTATATCTCACCCCGTAGTATAAGGTAAAGCCTATCCACAAGGAGAACAACAGTAGTTCGATGATTCCGGTTTCAAGTCCCAGTTGCAAATATTCATTGAATGCGAAATCAGGACAGCATGCCATCTCCCGTTCGTTATTCGATGCTTTTCCCGATGCAAAATAATTAGCTTGTGCTTCGGCATAAGTTACGGGAAAACCACCTATTTATGCACAAACCCCGGTTGATACTACACTTGCTTTATCCAATATAGATATCCTGGGCAGACAGCTTACCGGATTAAGCGGCAGTGAAATCAAGCGGCTACAGGTGGAAAATAACC
>JAJPZM010000466.1 GCA_021204335.1 Parabacteroides sp.
TTTCTTCACTCTCATATCCTACTATTTTTGCATGTTTAATAATTTAATATAGTTGTGATACCATGAAAAGTAAGTTTATACCACTATTATTGTTATGCGCAAGTCCTCTTTTAGGCCAAGAGGTTAATATGAAGTCCGTAACCGAAAAAATCCCTACCTACCAAATAGGGGCTCCGGAAATCGATCCTATCTTTTTACCGGCCGCGTTTATCAGGGTGCCGAAGGGTATATTTATCCTTATCCTCTGTATGATGTATTGACGGAAAAGAAAACGGAACAGGAATATAATGTGCTCCGTTTAGATAATCAATATGTCGACATCTCTATCCTTCCCGAAATCGGAGGACGCATCTTTGCTGCCGCCGATAAAACAAACAATTATCCTTTCTTTTACACCCAAACCGGAGTAAAACCGGCTTTGATCGGTATGTTGGGAGCCTGGCTGTCAGGCGGTGTGGAATGGAATATTCCCGACCATCACCGGGCAAGCAGCTACATACCCGTTAACTGGACAATGAAAGAAAATGAAGATGGAAGCAAGACCATCTGGGTAGGCGAAACAGAATTGCGCCACCGGTTGAAATGGTCGGTAGGCGTATCGGTATATCCCAACCGTTCATGGGTAGAAGCCAAAATCAAAGTCATCAACCCGACACCGATGATACAGTCTATGTTGTACTGGGCAAATGTTTCCGTACATTGCAACGAACAATACCAGGTGATTTTCCCACCCGATGTACAATTCGGAGCCGATCATCATAAAGTATATTTTACCAACTGGCCGGAAGGTGAGACAACTGTCGGAGACGGTAAAATAGAAGATCTATCCTGGTGGAAAAACTTCACCGGCAATTCCCGTTCCATCTTTGCCTGGGGCAGCGAAATGTCTTTCCTGGCCGGTTACGATTATGGAAAAGATGCAGGGACAGTCCATATTGCCAACCGTCATGTCGTACCCGGAAAGAAATTCTTCTTATGGGGAAACAACCCTAATGGCGAGATGTGGAATAAAATATTGTCGGATAATGACGGCCATTATCTGGAGCTGATGGTCGGTGCCTATTCCGACAACCAGCCGGATTACAGCTGGCTCAATCCGGGTGAAATACGCGAGTTCAGCCAGATATGGTACCCGATCAAAGGAATAAAAGGCGTGAAAAATGCAACAGACGATGCAGCCGTCAACTTTGAACCGGTAGAAGGGAATACATACCGCGTAGGTTATTGCGCCACCACATTATATGAAAATGCCCGGGTTGTGGTAAAATATAAAGACCAGGTACTGATGGATAAGAAGATCAATATCGATCCCGACAAGTATTTCCTGGATCAGGTATCCGTCCCCGATGTCTCAGATGCCGGTGCGCTATACACCGCGCTGTATGATGCTGCCGGAAACCTGTTGGTCGATTATCGCCCGATCGTGCAGGAAGAAAAACCGCTCCCCAAAGTGATCGACGGCACCAAACCGGTAAAAGACTATAAAACAAATGAAGAACTTTATCTCGCCGGTCTGCGGGTAGATCAGTTCAACAATGCCCGTCTCGATTATATGGATTTCTATAATGAAGCCTTATTGCGCGACTCGATGGATGCCCGCGTAAATATAGAAGTAGGCAAACATTGTATCCGCCAGGGAAATTGGGAGAAAGCAGAACAACACCTGCTTCGCGCCCAAGCCCGTTTGTCGCACGACTACACAACGGTAAAGAATACGGAAGCCCTGTATTATCTAGGCTATCTGTATCAAATGACCGGCGATATATCCAAGGCGACAGATGCTTACTGGTCAGCCACCTGGACACCTGACTTCAAACACCGCTCCTTCTACGAACTGGCAGTTCTGGCCGTCAAAGAGCATGACTACAAAAAGGCTATGGATATGATCACCCAATCGCTTTACGTAGGCGGACGCGACTTGCAGGCGCTTACCCTAAAGGCGTATATTCTCCGGATGCAGGGTAAGAAAGAAGAAGCTCAGGAGACGATCCGGTATATCCAACAGATCGATCCGCTGGATTATTGGAGTGCTGCCGAAGCCAGCTTGACTGCCTCACAAGGCGCCTCCTTCCTGAAAACAGGTACCAATCATAATAGCAAAGGCATTATCGCCGTCCAGGAACTACTGGAAGTTGTAGCCAACTACATGACTATCGGAGCAACAAAAGATGCCTTAACACTACTGGATGATGCTATCGCCATTGGCGAACCCTACGCTTCTTATCCGTTAGTTTATTACTACAAGGCTGACAATCTGCTGAAAGAAAATAATCAGACAGAAGCACAGACTTGTCTGAAAAAAACCAAACAATTATCTCCTTTGAACAATCATCCTTTCCGCCTGGAAGAAATCAGCCTGTTCGAAGACCTGTTGAAAGTAGCTCCTAACGATCCGTATCTCCATTACCATCTGGGCAATCTGCTTTATTATCTGGGACAGAAAGAGGCCGGTCTCGACCACTGGAAATATTCAGCCGATTCAAATCCATCCTTCGCCATCGCCTGCCGTAATGTAGGATTCGGTTACGGACGTCTGAACGACCTGGATAACTCCATGAAATATTACGACCTGGCAATCAAAGTCAACCCGAACGATCCTCTCCTGCTGACAGAATCGGATAAGATCTACGAACAGGCGAATGTTTCGGAAGGACAACGGTTGAAACGTCTTGAATCACATCTGAAAACAGTAATGAAGCACGATGATGCCGTCATGCGCCTGCTTACATTATATAATGCAGCCGGCCCGTACGACAAAGCGATAAAAATACTCGACAACCGGCATTTCCACCTGTGGGAAGGCGGCAGACAGGTTCACGACATCTACGTAGATTCTCACATGTTGAAAGGTATGAAGCTGCTAAAAGGCAAACGGTATAAAGATGCAATCCGTGAATTTGACCTGGCGAACCAATATCCGGTGAACCTGGAAGTAGCCCCTTCACCCGGCGGCGGATATGAAGCAAAAGTATATTACCTGTCAGGCATTGCCTACGAAGGAATGAACCAAATGGATAAAGCGAAGGAATGTTTCGAAAAATCTGCCGGCATGAGCTTCCGGAACCGGCTGACCGATTTGAACTATTACAAAGTAAAATCTCTCAGAAAGTTGAATAAAAACGAAGAAGCAGATGCGACCCTGGCCAATCTCCAAAAGAACCTGGAACATATACAGAAAAACCTGATGGATTCGTATGCCAAATTCGGAGAAGCCAACCAGAATGTGCAGCAAAGCAATATTCTTTACTACTCCGGTCTGATCCAACTGCTAAAGAACGATCCGGCTGCAGCGAATGCCGATTTCAAACAAGCCGTCGAACTTTACCCCGGAAACATCTGGGCAAAGCAGACGATCTAGTGAAATTGAAATACAAAGGAGCAATAAAATAAAAAAAGAACGGTCTTCATGAACAATTGAAGACCGTTCTTTTTTCTATTCATACGGGATTAATTGAATAAAAAGCATTGAATAACATTATTTTTATTATATTTACGAGCTGTTACAATTACAGAAAATGGAGAATACAACGGATTTAAAAGCGTTCAATCAATTATTTACTGATTACCAAGGTCGGTTTATCCGCTTTGCTAATACCTATGTGAGAGATGTGACGGTTGCTGAAGATTTTACAATCGAAGCTTTGATGTATTATTGGGAAAACCGTCATTCACTGGAAGCAAACTCTAATATTCCGGCTTATATCCTGACCATTATCAAAAATAAATGCCTGAATTATTTGCAGCATCTCCAGGTAAGAGAAGAAGCTAACGAACAAATAAAAAATCATGCAAACTGGGAATTAAATACCCGCATCTCCACACTCGAAGTATGCGACCCGAGCGAACTGTTCAGTGCGGAAGCCCAAGAGATTGTGAACAAAACATTGGCCAGTTTGCCGGAACAAACCAGAACGATATTTATGATGAGTCGCTACGAAAACAAATCACATAAAGAGATTGCAGAAACACTGGGAATAACCACAAAAGGTGTCGAATACCATATTTCCAAAGCATTGAAGAAGTTACATACCAACCTGAAAAATTATTTCCCGATTTTTCTATATATATTCTATATCAACTGATACCGGCTATTATTTCTACGATATTCCCGTCCGGATTAGCAATAGAACCTTCATAGAATCCATCTCCCGTCGTACGCGGTTCCCCCAGAACAGTATAGCCATCCTGCCGGAACAACTCTATCATATTATTTACATTCTCTTTCGAACCGACAGAAAAGGCAAAATGGGCAAGGCCGATAAAAAGTCCTTCTCTTTCTTCCGCTACATCTGTCCGCTGCATGATCTCCAGCGATGCCCCTCCCCCGAAAGTAACAAAGTAAGAAGCGAACCCCTTCTTCGGGTTTATATACTTTTCATTACTCTTTCCGTTGAAATACTTTATGTAAAATTCGCGTGAACGTTCGAGTTCCTTAGTCCAGATAGCAATATGAGTCAACTGCATAATTGAATAGATAATTGGTGAGATACAAAGATAAACAAAAAGCCCGGACAGATATAATCTCCATCCGGGCCTTTATAAAGATCAGAATAATATCTTATTTACAAATGCGGCAATCGGCACAACGTGCCAGCTCTCCGCGGAAACGTTTTTCAACCAACTTATGCAAACGGTCTTTCAAAGCATCCATACGCACATAATCGATAACATCGGCCGTAAATGCGACACTCAGCATCATGCGGGCTTCGTTCAATGGAATACCGCGGCTACGCATATAGAAGAGGGCATTCTCATCCAACTGACCGGTTGTCATACCATGCGAACATTTCACATCATCCGCATAGATTTCCAACTGGGGCTTGCTGTATATGCGGGCTTCGCGTGTAGCACACAGGTTGCGGTTGGTTTGATAGGCGGCAGTCTTCTGGGCATCTTCCTTTACCAGGATACGTCCGCTGAAAACACCTACAGCCTGGTCGTCGAGCACATTCTTGAAAAGCTCGTTGCTCGTACAGTTCGGTACGGCATGGGTAATATGGCTATAGGTATCGACCTGTTGTTCGCGATCCATGACCGACATACCGCAAAGGGTAGTCTCGGCATATTCACCGTTCAGTTCCACATAATAATTGTTGCGGGTCAAGCCGTTATTCAGCGTAATGCCATTTACCAACACGTTGCTGGATGCTTCCTGCTTTACATGAACGGATGCGAAACGGGACGTGGAAATGCTACTTTCTTCCAGGTCGTAATAATCGAAATAAGAGCCGGCACCGGCAAATATTTCTACCACCTGTGTTGACAGGAACTTCACATCGTCGATGCTATGGTCGCAGATCAGCAACTTGGCTTCCGAACGCGGTTCCATGATCACCAGGATACGGCGGTTTGCCATGGTATCCACATCACTGCGGAAGATATTGATTAACTGGATAGGATGGTCTACGGCAACACCTTCCGGCACGTAAAGGACGAAACCATCCTGTGCCAGCATGATATTCAAGGCAATAATGCCGTCATGACTGCTCTTCGCCGCTTTCCCGTAATAACAGGCGGCTACTTCCGGATACTTCTCTGCAAACGTCTTCAGCCCTCCGGCATATACGCCTTCCGGCAGATGTGCTTTCGGCATCATCTTGCCATAGAAGGTATCGTTTATCACAAAGTAAAGCGAAGTGCTGAGATTCGGGACATCGCAACGGAACACGTCATACGGATTGACCGGTATAGCCAGGCGGTTGATATTCACTCCGTAATCGGGAGCGAAAGCCTGCGCCACATCGGTATATTTGTAATCTTCGCTTTTCACCGTAGGGAAACCCAGCCGTTCGAAATCGGCCAATGCCTCAGCACGCGGAGCATTCATCACCGCTGCACTATGCCGGCACACCAGGCCCTCATATTTGGTAAAAAGGTCGATATATTGTTGTTCAGCTTTCATCTCACTCATCTCCCATCTCTTTCTTGATCCAGTCGTAACCTTTTTCTTCCAGTTCGAGGGCCAGTTCCGGGCCGGCAGTTTTTACGATACGGCCTTTGTATAATACGTGTACTACGTCCGGCTTGATATAGTCCAGCAGACGTTGGTAGTGAGTGATAACGATAGCGGCATTCTCCGGCGTACGCAACTGGTTGACACCGTTTGCCACGATACGGAGCGCATCGATATCCAACCCGCTATCCGTCTCGTCAAGGATCGCCAGCTTCGGTTCGAGCATAGCCATCTGGAATATTTCGTTCCGCTTCTTTTCGCCCCCCGAGAAACCTTCGTTCACGCTACGGCTCGCCAGCTTATTGTCGAGCTCTACGATCGCACGTTTTTCACGCATCAGCTTCAGGAAGTCGGTGGCGGAAACCGGTTCAAGCCCTTTATATTTACGGTGTTCGTTTAGGGCAGCACGCATAAAGTTCACCATGCTTACTCCGGGAATTTCCACCGGATACTGGAAACTGAGGAAGATACCTTCGCGGCTACGGTCTTCCGGCTCCAACTCCAACAGGTTCTTACCATTAAAGGTAACCTCGCCTTGAGTAACCTCAAATGCCGGATTACCAACCAGTACGCTGCTAAGGGTACTCTTACCCGAACCGTTCGGCCCCATGATTGCATAAACCTCACCGGCTTTTACAGAAAGGTCGATGCCCTTCAATATTTCTTTGCCATTCACATTGGCATGTAAGTTCTTTATCTCTAACATCTTATTACTATTGCTTGTTATACTTCTCTATCCTCTGCACCTCATCCTTCCGAATCAACCAGTCGAATACGGTAAGGTGAAGGTGCACCGCATACCTACACGGTATAACACCGCAAAGTTTAACAGTTTCGTACCGCATAGCTTTGCGGTAACATACTGTTCTGCTTTGCGGCAGTACTTCACCAGTGCGTATTACCCCACACTCCCCTCCAGAGAGATGGTCAGTAGCTTTTGTGCCTCTACTGCAAACTCCATAGGGAGCTTATTCATTACCTCGCGGACATATCCGTTCACGATCAGTCCGACGGCTTCTTCTACCGAAATACCACGTTGCTGGCAATAGAACAACTGTTCTTTACTAATCTTGCTAGTTGTGGCCTCGTGTTCTACTACTGCCGTTTCGTTTTGAATATCAGCGTAGGGGAAGGTATGTGCGCCACAAGTCGAGCTCAACAGCAAGCTGTCGCACTGGCTATGGTTGCGGGCACCTTCGGCACGCGGAGATACTTTCACCAGACCGCGGTAGCTGTTCTGGCTATGGCCAGCAGAAATACCTTTGGATACGATCGTACTACGGGTATTCTTTCCCAGATGGATCATCTTCGTTCCGGTATCTGCCTGCTGGTAGTTGTTGGTAACGGCCACCGAGTAGAACTCTCCCACCGAATTATCCCCGGCCAGGATGCAGCTCGGATATTTCCAGGTGATTGCGGAACCGGTTTCCACCTGCGTCCACGAAATCTTGCTTCCTTCGCCCTTGCACAGTCCGCGCTTGGTTACGAAGTTATAGATACCGCCTTTTCCTTCTTTGTCACCCGGATACCAGTTCTGCACGGTCGAGTATTTCACTTCGGCATGTTCTTTGGCAACGATTTCAACGATAGCGGCATGAAGCTGGTTCTCGTCGCGCATCGGGGCGGTGCAACCTTCCAGGTAACTGACATACGCCTCGTCGTCGGCAACGATCAGCGTACGTTCGAACTGTCCGGTATTTGCCGCATTGATACGGAAATAGGTAGAAAGCTCCATCGGGCAACGTACTCCTTTCGGTATATATACAAACGAACCGTCCGAGAAAACAGCCGAGTTCAGGGCGGCAAAGAAATTATCGCGGTAGCCTACCACGCTACCCAAGTACTGTTGTACCAGATCGGGGTGGTGTTGTACCGCTTCGCTGAACGAGCAGAAAATAATCCCTTTCTCCGCCAGCGTTTCCTTGAATGTTGTCTTGACAGACACACTATCCATCACCGCATCGACCGCCATACCTGCCAACTGCGCCCGTTCGTGCAGAGGAATACCCAGTTTGTCGAATGTTTTCATCAACTCGGGATCTACCTCGTCCAGGCTTTTCGGCCCCTCTTTCTTCTTCGGGGCAGCGTAATAGATGATATCCTGATAATCGATCGGCGGTATATTCAGATGAGCCCATGTAGGCATCTCCAAAGTCTGCCAGTGGCGGAAGGCCTTCAGGCGAAACTGAAGCAGCCAGTCCGGCTCATTCTTCTTGGCAGAAATAATACGGACAGTGTCTTCATCCAAACCGCGATGGATCATCTCCGTATCAATATCGGTAACAAAGCCATACTTATAGTCGCTGTTCGTTACCTCATTCAATATGTCGTTTGACTCCTGCATATCTATAGTTTAATATTTAAAATAAAACCACTTACTCCTTCCATGAGAACAAATTGCCGGGGTAAATGGTTGGAACTATTTCTTTTACGGAATAATAAAAACGGGATTCTACTTTCGATTCGCGGGGGATCAATACCGATCCGCGGTCGATAACCTCAAGTATATTCAACAGCAGGCTGACAAACACAATCATCAGTCCGAGCCCGAACAGGCCGCCTGCCAGATGATTCAAAATACTGAGTGGAGTAGCCCCGACCACCCTATGCACCACTTCGCCGGCAAGCATCACCACGCCCATGATCAGGATAAACCCGGCGATGTAACTGAGTATCGTTACCCCTTCGGCCGGAAACCAGCCCAAAGCCAGTATATACCCTCGCAGCCAGGCGGCCGCTTTTGCACAGAAAATATAGCAACCATCAGGGCTATAAGCGAAACAACCTGTTTGATGACTCCATCAAACAGGCCCTTCGCAAATCCAATTCCTGCCAGACATAATAATAGAATGTCTAACCAGTTCATGTTTATAAAGTTTTCTTTATTTCTGTTTCTTCGTACGATTCGATCACGTCACCCACCTGGATATCGTTGAAGTTCGTGATGTTCAAACCACAATCCAGTCCGGCAACCACTTCCTTCACGTCATCCTTGAAGCGTTTCAGCGAACCGAGTTCGCCGGCATAGATAACGATACCGTCGCGGATCAGGCGGATCTTGTTCGAACGTTTGATCTTACCTTCCTTAACCACACAACCGGCAACCGTGCCGACTTTCGTGATCTTGAACACCTGGGTAACATCTACGTAAGCCGTGATCTCTTCCCTGATTTCCGGAGAAAGCATACCTTCCATTGCACTCTTCACCTCTTCGATCGCATCGTAGATGATAGAGTACAAACGGATTTCCACGCCATCCTTCTCCGCATTACGGCGAGCCTGTACAGACGGGCGCACCTGGAACCCGATAATGATCGCATTCGAAGCGGCAGCCAATACGACATCCGATTCGGAAATCTGGCCGACAGCCTTGTGGATTACGTCCACCTGGATTTCTTCGGTAGACAGACGGATCAACGAGTCGGACAATGCCTCAACGGAACCGTCCACGTCACCCTTCACGATCACATTCAATTCCTGGAAGTTACCCACCGCGATACGGCGGCCGATATCATCCAGCGTAAGCATCTTCTGCGTACGGATACCCAACTCACGCTGCAACTGCTCGCGGCGTGTGGCAATTTCGCGGGCTTCCTGTTCAGTCTCCAATACATTAAATGTATCGCCTGCCTGAGGAGCACCGTTCAATCCGAGGATCAGTACCGGTTCGGAAGGACCTGCCTTTTCCACACGTTGGTTACGTTCGTTGAACATCGCCTTGATACGCCCGTGGTGTGTTCCTGCCAGTACGATATCACCCATCTTCAGGGTTCCGTTTTCAACCAGTACGGTAGAGACATATCCGCGTCCCTTATCCAGCGACGATTCGATGATGGAACCTGTGGCACGTCTTTTCGGATTAGCCTTCAAGTCCAGCAGGTCGGCTTCAAGCAATACTTTTTCAAGCAGTTCTTCCACGCCGATACCTTTCTTGGCAGAAATATCCTGGCTCTGGTATTTACCACCCCAGTCTTCCACCAGGTAATTCATATTAGCCAGTTCTTCCTTGATCTTGTCAGGATTAGCATGCGGCTTATCGACCTTATTGATAGCAAATACGATCGGAACACCGGCTGCCGAAGCATGATTGATTGCTTCAATGGTCTGCGGCATCACCGCGTCGTCGGCTGCTACAATAATAATAGCGATATCCGTTACTTTGGCACCGCGAGCACGCATAGCGGTAAACGCTTCGTGCCCCGGAGTATCCAGGAAGGTGATGCGGCGACCGCTCGCCAATTTCACATTGTAAGCACCGATATGCTGCGTGATACCTCCGGCTTCACCGGCGATAACGTTGGCATTACGGATATTATCCAGCAACGAAGTTTTACCGTGGTCGACGTGTCCCATCACTGTTACGATAGGCGGACGTGCTACCCAGTCTTCTTCATTATCGTCTTCTTCATCTGCGTTGATGGCTTCCACCACTTCCGCACTGACATATTCTGTTTTGAAACCAAACTCGTCGGCCACGATATTGATCGTTTCCGCATCCAGACGCTGGTTGATGGAAACCATAATACCGATACTCATACAAGTGGCGATAACCTTCGTTACAGGCACATCCATCATGTTGGCGAGGTCGTTTGCCGTAACAAACTCGGTCAGCTTCAAGATTTTGCTTTCCATTTCCTCCTGTTCCATCATTTCGTGTTCGCGTTTAACGGCGGCATCACGTTTATCACGACGGTACTTGGCACCCTTGTTATTCTTGTTACCCTTGTTCGTCAACTGAGCCAGGGTTTCTTTGATCTGCTTCTGTACATCTTCCTCGCTTACTTCGGCCTTTACAGGCTTTTTCAAACGTGGCTTGCTACGGTCGTCGCGTTGATGCTGGTCGGCCGGACGGCTGTAGTTCGTACCCGGTGTGTTGTTTACATCGACACGGTCCTTTTTGATACGGTTACGTTTCTTTTTAGCATCTGCCGCAGCACCGCCTTCACCCACTTTAATCGGAGCCGCAGGCTTAACCGGAGCACCAGGTTTAGCGTTCGGATCTTTCGGTCCTTTATGGAATCCCGGTTGTCCGGGTTTATTATTATTATTGAACTTCTCGCGTTTGTCATCGCGTTCTTTCCGTCTCTCTTCCTTTGTTTTCTTTTTCGGACGGGTAGACTGGTTCAATGCAGTAAGGTCTATTTTACCGGCAACCTTGATATTCGACTCGAACTTCGGAGTATTCAACCGGAACAAATTGTCACCTCCCGTTTCAGCAGAAGTCTGAACCTCGGCGGTTGTATTTACCACTTCTTCAGAAGAGCTCGTCGTTTCCGGCTTCACTGCAGTAACTTCCGGGGTTTTCTCTTCGATTCTTTCTTTTTCCACAACTATCTCTTTTACTTCTTGTTTCTCCACAGGTTTTTCAACGGGGACAGGTTCCTGTATTTCTTGCTTAACCGGAGCTTCCGCTGCCTTTTCCTCTGGAACAGATACAACGGTAGGCTGCGGTTCAATAACCGGCTGTGGTGTAACAGTTGGCTGTGGGGCTGGAGCAGCAACCGGCTCTTCTTTCACTTTAGGAGCCTCCTGTGCTTTTTTATGTTGTCCGTCCAGGTCGATCCGACCTTTCGTCACGATTTTCGGACGGAGCTCTTCCGGTATCACCGTTTTTATTTCCGAAGCCTTTTCTTCTTTCACAGAAGCCGGCTCTTTTTCTTTCTCTCTTTCTTTGTGAGGACGCTCTACCACACGGGGACGATCAAAGCCGCCGTCAGGCAGATCCTTTCCAAACTCTTTTACGAGCAAAGCGTATTGTTCATCACTGACCCTCGTGTTGGGATTTGCATTTTCCTCAACAGGATGACCTTTCTTATGCAGGAACTCAACAACCGTGTTGATCCCCACGTTTAATTTTCTTTGTACTTGTATTAATTTTATAGGCATATCTAACTTTGTCGTACTACTTTTTATTCCTGACTTTCATCCTCAAATTCGGCAGATAAGATAGCAATTACCTCGTCGACTGTCGTATCTTCGAGGTCGGCTCGTTCAATAAGTTCGTCGCGGCTCATTGCCAGAACGCCCTTCGCTGTATAAATACCGATATTCTTCAGCACTTCAATTACCCAGCCGTCTATTTCATCTGTAAATTCATCCAGATAAATGTCTTCCTCATCAGCTCCTTCCACATCACGGAATACATCGATCGTGTATTCAGTCAACATACAGGCCAGCTTGATGTTCAAACCGCCTCTACCAATTGCCAATGACACTTCTTCGGGACGAAGATAAACCTCTGCCTTGTGTTCTTCTTCGTTTACCCTTATGGAGGAAATTTTAGCCGGGCTTAATGCACGCTGTATAAACAGCGACACATTGGATGTGTAATTAATTACATCGATGTTCTCGTTTCTCAACTCACGAACGATGCCGTGAATACGGGAACCTTTCATTCCTACGCAGGCGCCAACCGGGTCGATACGGTCATCGTACGACTCGACAGCTACTTTTGCTCTCTCACCCGGAATACGTGCAATTACCTTGATCGTGATCAGGCCGTCGTTAATCTCGGGAACTTCCAGTTCAAACAACCGTTGCAGGAATGCTTTATCTGTACGCGACAGAATAATTTTTGGATTATTATTATAATTATCCACTTTCTGTACAACCGCACGTATGGTTTCACCTTTACGGTAGAAGTCGGAAGGGATCTGTTCCGATTTCGGGAGCAGCAACTCATTACCCTCGTCATCCAGCAACAGGATTTCTTTCTTCCACACCTGATATACATCAGCTGCTACGATTGTACCTATTTTGTCTTTGTATTTAGCGTATAAACTATCCTTCTGCAATTCAAGTATCTTTGAAGCCAGTGTCTGGCGCAGGTTCAGGATGGCACGACGACCGAAATCGGCGAAATGGACTTCGTCGATCACTTCTTCACCCACTTCACAGTCGGCATCGATCTTACGGGCCTCGGTCAGCGTTAGTTGCAGATTCGTATCTTCCAGTTCATCGTCTGCCACAACCATACGGTTTCTCCAGATTTCGAAGTCGCCTTTTTCAGGATTGATAATTACGTCGTAGTTCTCATCCGTACCAAACATTTTAGCGATTACGTTACGGAAGGAATCTTCCAACACGCTGACCATCGTATCCTTATCTATATTTTTCAACTCCTTGAACTCCGCAAGGATATCAATCATACTGATTGCTTCCTCTTTCTTGGCCATAACTTTCTTACTTGAATCTTATTAGGTATTTTGTATATTTTATTTCATCGAATGTATAGGATTGATCTTCCTGGACAGTAACTTTACGTTTGGCACCTTCGGGCCTTACCTGTTTTTCAACGGTAACGACCACCCCGTTCTCATCTGCCGATTTTAATACGCCGGTTAGTTTCACACCGCTTTTCAGCAGCATCTCCACTTCGTTTCCTATATTCTTTGTATATTGGCGAAGCACTTTGAATGGTGAGGTAACGCCTGTCGATCCCACTTCCAACTCAAAGTCTTCCACCTCACGGTCCAGATGTTCTTTCACATACCGGCTCAATTCAGCACAATCGTCAATGCAAACGCCCTCATCATTATCTATCTCGATAATAATCAGGTTTCCCGGTTTAACCACTACGTCAACTAAATAATTGTCGGAAGAAGCTAATTTTTCTTCAACCAACTGAGTTATTACTCCCTTTTCAATCATAAACATACTGTTAAGAACAAAAGAAGGGGACTACCCACCCCCTCCTCATCTTCGCTTAATCGCCTGCAAATATACAAATAATCAGTGAGTTTTCAAATAATATTTATCTTTTTCTCCGTTTTTCCGTTTCTTTGTCCCCCGAATACAAGGGGGTGCTTGTAATGTTCCGATTAGCGGACATGCCGCAGGCTGAGATGATACCCACATTACCTGATACGGATAATGCCGTCGAAGGGAATTGTAATTACATGGTATACTTCTTCAAAAACAACACTCCTCTCCTATTCACTTATCAGGTTTTAAACATTTAAGGACAAAAGGATGAAAAGTGTATTATTATTGTTCGCCGGCTCTCTGGCTACCTTCGCTTCTGCGGAAAACCTGCCCGAACCGGTCGATTCTCTCAAAATTTCACGCGACTTATCACTCGATGAAGTGGTCGTAACAGCCACTAAAGTATCAAAAGGAACACCTGTTGCTTACAGCGAACTGTCCCAGGACGAGCTCAGCCGTAAGAATGACGGGCAAGGTATCCCTTACCTGATCTCCCAATCGCCGTCGGTCATTATGACGTCCGATGCCGGGACAGGGATCGGATACTCCGGTTTCCGTATCCGCGGTACGGATGCCAATCGTATCAATATCACCGTCAACGGCGTGCCGGTCAACGACTCCGAGTCGCACACCGTTTTCTGGGCGAATATGGCAGATTTCGCCTCTTCCGTCAATAACATACAGATACAACGCGGAGCCGGCACATCGACCAACGGGGCGGCAGCTTTCGGCGCCACCGTAGCCATGCAAACGCAAAAGACTGATTTGAAACCTTTTGCCGAATACTCGGTCTCCGCAGGCTCATTCGGAACGGTCAAAAACATGGTAAAAGTCGGTACGGGCCTGCTCCATGACCACTTCGTATTCGACGCCCGCTACCCCAATATCCAAAGCGACGGATATATCGACCAGGCAACCGCCAATATGCATTCTTACTTCGGCGCCGCCACCTATTATGGCGACAACACGCTGGTGCGCTTCCAGACTTTCGGTAATATAGAAAAGACCTACCAGGCATGGACAGGTGTACCTTCCAAATACCTGAAAAGCAACCGGACGTATAACCCCTGCGGCGAATATACCGAAAACGGCATCACCAAATTCTACGACAACCAGACCGACAACTACCAGCAACAGAACTACCACCTGATGGCCAGCCAACGCCTGGGAGACGCATGGAATATGAACCTAACCCTCCACTACACACATGGCGAAGGTTATTACGAGGACTACAAGCCCGACTCCAAATTCAAGAATTACAAACTCCCGGCTTCTTACATCAACGGACAAGGCGATACAATAACACGCTTCGACCTGGTGCGCCGCAAATGGCTGGACAACGACTTCTACGGAGCCGTTTACAGTGCCAATTACCGGGCAGAAGACTTGCAGGTAAGCATCGGTTCGGCTGTCAACAAATATGTGGGCGATCATTTCGGTCGCGTTATGTGGGTGAAGAATGCCGAAGCGCTTCCGCAACCCGACTACGAGTATTACCGTAACATCGGCAATAAACTGGATTATAATATATATGTAAAAGGCAACTACCGGTTTCATCCTTACCTGAACGGTTACCTCGATCTGCAATACCGCGGTATCCATTACACCATCGAGGACAGCGACGACAAAGCCGGCGACAACGTGAATGTCGACAAACACTGGAACTTCTTCAACCCGAAGGCCGGCATCAACTTCCAGAAAGGCGGTCACAATACATTCATTTCCTTCTCGGTAGCCAACCGCGAACCGAATCGCGACAACTTCACCGAAGCCTCTGCCGACGAACGTCCCGTCCACGAAACCCTCTACGATTACGAAGCCGGCTACAGCTTCGGCAACAGCCGTTTCCGAGTCGGTGCAAACCTTTATTTCATGGATTACAACAACCAACTGATCCTGACCGGCAAGATCAGCGAGATAGGCGAAGCGCTGACCAGCAACATCAAAGACAGTTACCGCATGGGTATCGAGCTGACCGGTGGCGTAAGCATCACCCACTGGCTGGACTGGAACGGCAACGTAACCCTGAGCCGCAACAAGATAAAAAACTTTACCCTTTATATGGATAACTGGGACACCGGTGGGCAAGACAACGAGTATCTGGGTACTACCAACATTGCCTTCTCGCCCGACATCATTGCCAACAGCATGTTCGATTTCAACCAGAAAGGATTCTCTGCCAGCTTCAACTCGCAGTTTGTCGGTCGCCAATACATCGACAACACATCGACCAAAGACCGTTCCATCGATCCTTATTTCGTTAGCAGCCTGCGTGTCGGATATGTTTTCAAACCAAAGTTTATTGAGGAGCTCAGCGTTGACGTCACCATCAATAATATCTTCAACGAGAAATACGAAACCAATGCCTGGGTATATACCTATAAAGAAGGCGGAATAACCAAAAAGCAAGATGGCTATTTCACACAGGCAGGCACCAATGCCATGGCAAGGGTAACGTTCAAATTCTAGAGATAAGAGCCTGAGAAAATTTCATATATTATGACACAACAGTATCATATATTGTGACACAAAATTCTCATATATTATGATACAACAATTTCACAATATATTAGAAAATAGTATCATAATATATGAGA
>JAJPZM010000196.1 GCA_021204335.1 Parabacteroides sp.
TAGAGCACTGGTCTCCAAAACCAGGTGTCGGGAGTTCGAGCCTCTCCTTCCGTGCTAAAAATCTATAGATTCGATGAAAAAGATAATTACTTATATTAAGCAATCTTATAACGAACTTGTTTATAAAGTTTCTTGGCCTACTAGAACAGAGCTTTCCAATAGTGCTGTGGTTGTTATGTTTGCTTCCCTTATAATCGCAGCAGTAATCTTTGTTGTTGACTTAGGCTTTGAAAGCGTAATGCGTTTCTTCTACGAGAAAATCTTTTAATCAGTTTTAGATATGTCTGATATCCAAAAGAAATTTTATGTTCTGCGCGCCATTAGTGGTAAGGAGAATAAAGTCAGGGAGTATCTCGAGGCTGAACTGAAGAATACGGATCTGGGTGAATATGTCAACCAGGTACTTATTCCTACAGAGAAGACTTTCACGGTACGTAATGGTAAGAAAGCGATGAAAGAAAGAGCTTACTTACCGGGTTATGTATTGGTAGAGGCTGCATTGGTTGGAGAAGTTGCTCATCGATTAAGAAACATTCCCAACGTAATCGGATTTTTAGGCGGGTCTGATAACCCGGTCCCATTGCGTCCTTCTGAAGTGAGCCGTATCTTAGGTACGGTTGATGAACTGCAGGATCAGCAGGAAGAACTGGATATCCAATTCTATGTTGGCGAGAATGTGAAGATCACCTTCGGGCCGTTCAGCGGTTTTATAGGTGTAATCAAAGAGGTCAACGCCGAGAAAAAGAAACTTAAAGTGATGGTAAAAGTCTTCGGACGTAAAACACCGCTTGAGTTGGGCTATATGCAAGTTGAGAAGGAGTAACGCTTTTGTTACGAAAAGTGTTTTCTTTCTGTTATTGATGTTATATATCTAAATTTTAGAAAAATGGCTAAAGAAGTTGCTGGACAAATCAAATTGCAGATTAAAGGAGGAGCAGCAAACCCTTCTCCCCCAGTAGGACCTGCCTTAGGTTCTAAGGGTATTAATATTATGGAGTTTTGCAAGCAATTTAATGCCAGAACCCAAGACAAGGCTGGTAAGGTGTTACCTGTGGTAATTACTTACTATGTCGATAAGTCTTTCGACTTTGTCGTTAAAACACTTCCTGTTGCTATCCAGTTGTTGGAAGCATCCAAACAGAAGAGTGGTTCTGCTGAGCCGAATCGTAAGAAGATTGCTGAAATCTCTTGGGATCAGGTAAAAACTATTGCAGAAGACAAATTAGTCGACTTGAACTGCTTTACTGTTGAGTCAGCCATGAGAATGGTTGCAGGAACAGCCAGAAGTATGGGTATCACTGTTAAAGGGACATTCCCGGGTAATAATTAATAAACTTCAATTGGAATGAGTAAACTGACAAAAAATCAAAAGTTGGCTTTGGGCAAGATTGAAGCTGGGAAAGCATATACGTTAAAAGAAGCATCGGAATTGGTAAAGGAAATTACTACTTCTAAGTTCGATGCCTCTGTAGATGTGGATGTTCGTTTAGGTGTTGACCCCCGTAAGGCTAACCAAATGGTTAGAGGCGTGGTTTCACTGCCTCACGGAACTGGTAAGCAGGTTAGGGTTCTCGCATTATGTACACCAGACAAGGAAGCTGAAGCAACTGCTGCTGGAGCTGACTATGTCGGCTTGGATGAGTATATCGATAAAATTAAAGGTGGTTGGACTGATATTGACGTTATCATCACTATGTCTTCTATCATGGGTAAAATCGGTGCTTTAGGTCGCGTATTAGGCCCTCGTGGTTTGATGCCTAACCCTAAGAGCGGTACGGTTACCAATGAAATCGGCAACGCAGTGAAGGAAGTTAAGCAAGGTAAGATCAACTTTAAAGTAGACAAATCCGGTATCGTTCATACATCAATCGGAAAGGTATCTTTCAATGCCGATCAGATTCGTGACAACGCGAAGGAATTTATTTCAACTCTTTTGAAGTTGAAACCGTCTGCAGCTAAAGGTACATATATAAAGAGCATTTATCTTTCAAGTACAATGAGCGCGGGTATTAAAATTGACCCGAAATCAGTTGAAGAAAACTAATTTAAAATTATTGGACAATGAAAAAGGAAGATAAAGGCATAGTTATAAGCCAGCTTACAGAAACTGTTAAGGAATATCCTAATTTCTATTTGACTGATATCGAAGCATTGGATGCTGAGAAAACCAGCAAATTGAGAAGAGAATGTTTCAAACAGGACGTAAAGTTGGTTGTTGTTAAGAACAACTTGCTTAAAAAAGCACTGGAAAATGTAGATGGTGATTTCTCACAACTACAGGTTGCTTTGAAAGGCAATACGGCTGTTATGTTTTCACAGACAGCTAACGCTCCTGCTCGTCTGATCAAAGAATTTACAAAAGGTGCCAAAAAAGGCGAAATCGCTAAACCGGAATTGAAAGCTGCCTATGTACAGGAAAGTTTCTATATCGGTGCTGAAAACCTGGAAGCCCTTGTAAATATCAAGAGCAAAAACGAACTTATCGGCGACGTTATTGCATTGCTGCAATCTCCGGCGAAGAATGTTATCTCTGCTCTTCAGTCATCAGGACAAACTATCCATGGTCTGTTGAAGACTCTGGAAGAAAGATAATATTTTTAATTTTATACAGTAAACAATCATTTAAATCATACAAAAATGGCAGATTTGAAAGCTTTTGCAGAACAATTAG
>JAJPZM010000392.1 GCA_021204335.1 Parabacteroides sp.
TGTCATACCTAGGTCTAAATCAATTTAGACGTACATCTAAATGAAAATAGACGTACCTCAAACTTGATTTAGAAGTACCTCTGAATAAAAAGTTATTAGAGGCACTTTCCCTTCTTATTCTTATTGAATTATTATCTCATCTATATAAATCCATGTATCCTGCCCGGGACGTGTGTGATCTTTGGGGCATTTGCCCGGATTCTTCAGGTCGACTTTCAGGTAGCGGGCAGCAGCTCCGGTGGTTTCGAATGCCTGGTCTTCTATGCGGATGCCTTCATGGAATATTTGTCCGGCGGTGAAGTTTCTTTCGGCTATCTGTGTAAATACTCTGTTATCGTCAGAAACGGACAGGACGATCTCTTTCGGTAAATGAGCTCCCATGCCGTAATTGGTGATGCAACCGAGGGTGACCCGGTCGAATGATTGAGTTTTGCCCAGGTCGACTGTAAAGGAAGCATCTTTGCCATACCAGCCGCACCATTCGAAGTCGGATTGCTTGTTGCTGCCCCTGAGGCCGTTGGTCAGGCGGTAGGTTTGTTCGTTGCCGTTAGTCAGAGGGCGTGCTGTCGCTTTGTTCCAATGAAGCGGCAAGGTCAGTATTTTCCCTTTCCGTTTTCCGTCGGCAAAGGTGGCTGCTTTGATTGTCAGGTCGCCGGTGACGGTTAGCGAGTCACTGTACAGAGCGGAGGTTGCCTGCGGTTCGCTTCCGTCGGTCGTATAGCGCACTTCCATATCCGGACGGATGCAGGTGAGGGCAACTTTCAAGGTGTCGTTGTCGCCCTTCACCAGATGGTCGAGGTTGAACATCGAGCGGGCGTAGTTCACGCCCAGGTAGTCGTAATGTTGTGTCAGGACATCCAGCCGCTTCAAGAAGCCGGGCCAGTCTTTCCGGTCTTTTCCCGACCAGGCTATTTCGCCGACGGCTGCCAGACGGGGAAACAGGAGGTATTCGACATCATCGGGCGATGCGCAGAATTCGGTCCACAGAGAGCCTTGTACGCCCATCAGCTTTTTGGCCACTTCCGGATCCCATTCCGGCTGTATCGGTTCGTAGTTGTAAACGTCTTCGAGCGTGTTATTTCCGAAGTAGGTGCGTGGTTCGAACCATTGCGGTCCCTGGTAACGGATCAGGTACAGGACGCGGGCGGGCGTCATGATGAACCGGTGTCCCCGCTGTCCGGCTTTGTAACCGGCTGTACCGAGTCCCTGCCAGCCGAGGATGATTGCATCATCGGGTATTTTGCTGTTGGTCAGTTCGTCCCAACCGATCACCTGCCTGCCTTTGCTTTTGACGTAATCAGCCATGCGGTTCATAAAATAGCCCTGTAAATCTTCGATGTCCGTAAAGCCTTCCGCTTTCATACGGGCCTGGCAGAGCGGGCATATTCCCCAATACTTCTTGGATGCTTCGTCGCCTCCCAGGTTAATATATTGTGAAGGAAAGAGGTCGATTACTTCGTCGAGCACATCCTGCAGGAAAGAGAATACTTTATCGTTGCCGGCGCAATAGACGATTTTAGACGCATCTCCTCCCATTCCCGGTATTACATGAATAGGGTCTTTTACTACCGGGCAGGCGAGTTCGGGGAAAGCAGCCAGCGATGAGTTGGTATGTGCCGGCATCTCTATCTCGGGGATAATCTCGACTTGTCGTTCGGCAGCGTAGGCGATTATCTCTTTCATGTCTTCCTGGGTGTAAAAGCCGCCTACCGGTGTCGGTTCTCCGGCTTTAGCGTTTTTGCGCTGGGAGAAATCATTTTCCCGTTCTACGCGCCAGGCGCCTACTTTCGTCAGACGGGGATATTTCTTTATTTCCAGCCGCCAGCCGTTGTCGTCTACCAGGTGCAGATGGAGTTTGTTCAGTTTCAGCATCGACATATAATCGATAATTTTGACTACATTCTCTTTAGGAATAAAACAGCGTGACACATCCAGCAGCAGGCCGCGGTAAGGGAAACGGGGACCGTCCTGTATAGTCAGTGCCGGTATGCTCCAGAGAGTGTCGTTAACCGGTGTATTGCTTTCAATAGCAGGCGGTAACAACTGGCGAATCGACTGTACGGCATAGAAGAACCCGGAGATATCGGCTGCCTTTATTGAAATATGTGAGGGGCTGATTTCCAGTTTATAGTTTTCTTTTGCAAATGTCGTATCCGTAGTAAATACGATAGTAGCGGATGTATCCGATGTTCTTGTCTGCACCTTCGGACTGAATCCCGCCGGGATAGAAAACAGGTTGGCCAACAGTTTGGCGACAGGTTCCTGCTCCGGATTTTCTACCCGTATAATAGTACCTTTATTAAAGGTAAAATGACCTTTCCCGACAGTTTGTTGCTTCGGTAAGGGAATAATGTCTGCTTGTGCATGTCCGGAAGATGTGCAGCCGGTAATCAGGCAAATGAGACAGAAAAGGAGAGTGAGTTTGTTTTTAGTCATTTGATCTATTTTTTGTGTTAACATATTCTTCCATGCATTAGATGTAGTCACAAATTTAGAAGTATGATTACCGGCGAATGTCCGGTTTTGTACAAAAATGTTCAATAATTGTCCGAAATAGGGAGAATACTTGATTTTTAAACAATATTGGAAGTGATCGAGTTCCTCAAGAACTATGTCCTTTTGGATCGCAACAAAGATATGAAAAGATTTTTTTACACAAACATACAT
>JAJPZM010000104.1 GCA_021204335.1 Parabacteroides sp.
TTTTACCGAAATAAACAATAGCTAAAGGGGCTATCCACTTTTTGGACAGTCCCAAATTCGATTGCTCTATACGGTCAAATTGTCTGAGCTGTTATTGTAGGGTATCTATAATTGTCTGATTTCTTCTACCTAATAGATAATTCTTTCAAATAATCACCCGCATCCGTTGATAATTTTCGCGATACTCCTGTGGAGTTACGCCTTTGAACTTTTTGAATACTTTGTAAAAATAAGACTGGCTGGCAAAGCCGCAGCGGGAAGCGATATCCATGATACATTCTTTTTCGTTGCTGTTCAGTTCACGGACAACGGAATTAATCCGGTATTCCAGCAGGAAGTCGGTAAAATTGTGGTTGGTGTTCTTTTTCAGGAAACGGGAAAGGGTAGACAGGCTCATACCCCATGTATTGTGCCAGTTCGTCTATCGTGATCGAGGTCGACAGGTTTTTGCTGGGGTATTCGAGTATCTTTTTCATCTGATAGTCGTTTTCCGTATATTCCTGTAATGTGCTTTTAGACAGGATACGTGCATCTTTCGTCTGCGACAGTTCGTAAAGCAGGATAAAGAACTTCATGACCGAATAGAAGCCTCTTTCCGTCGGGATCATTCGCAAGATGGGGAGTACGCGGTTGATCTCTTCCGTCTCGAATACCAAGCCGTGTTCTGCTCGCGCCAACATCTTCATAATCGAATTGAACTGGTTCTTCTGGAAAGCCGGACTGCTGAAGAGGGTCGGTGAGAATTGGATGGTGATCTCATGGATCTCATTCGAGCGGCAGTCTCCGTTCATCCAGGCATGTTTCAACTCTGTGTTGGTAATCAGTACGAGGTCTTTCGCTCCGACGATCTCATCCGAGTCGCCAACGATACGCCGTGCTCCGGAAGCATGTTCTACAAAATTCAACTCCCAGACATCGTGAACGTGTATTGGAAATGTGAAAGAAGATTTTATGCGTTCGAATAAAATAAAGCTATCTTTATTAGATAAAGGTGACTTTTCTCTGAAAACTTCTGTTATCATGGCATTTAATATTAAAATTGAACGTGTGTATACGGACAAAGATAGTTGATTTATTTTATTGGAGAAAACTCTTCAACTTTCATCGTTCGATAAATCCGGGAGATATCGGAAGCATCGAAAGGCACTGGTGTGGAAGATAATTCCGGAATGTTATATGATTTAAATGTATAATCGTAATGTTCCGGGTTTTTTGCGGTAAAACAAAAGGTTTGCCCGTTGTCCCGTCGGGGGAGATATAAGCAAAGTAAGGTTTGCCATATTGTCCGTCTCCCCGTTTACTGGCGAAAACAAACCAACGGCTGTTGGACGACCAGCTATGGTACGTGTCGGAGCGGTCGGAGTTGACTGCCGGTAATGGATTGATCTCGCCTGTTTGCAGATCCATCAGTTTCAGGTCTGTTTCCCTGCGCCAGATGGGAAAAGTACCGTAGTCGGCTACCGTATAAAGCAGGTAGCGACCGTCGGGGGATGCTTTGGGGAAACAGACGGAAGCATGATGCTCTTCCGCGTTCCAGAGGGTGTCGATCCGGTTGCCCCATTCTCCTTTTTCTGCATCGAAAGCGATGCGGCAAAGGGAGTATTTGAGCTGGTGGAGGCTGTCCGGTAATTCCACAGCCGGAGAGGCACAGTAATAAATCCAGTTACCGTCTGCCGAGAAGGCAGGGAAGGTTTCGAATACCTCTTTCCTGAATGTCTGTGGAACGACAATCATCCGGTTATTGTCGAAATCGGCAATAGCCAGGTCGGAAGCCGTGTCGTACACTTCCAACCGTTTGTTGTCGTTGGCATGGTAGGCGGGAATGATGATGTTGGAAGAGAAAACGCCGTAACGTCCCGTGGGATGGAAATCGCCATAAACGGCACCCGATACCATCCGGTCGTCTTTAAGCGACAACTTGCGCAGTTCGCCGTTGCGGTTGAGGATCGTTCCGCCGTCTTTTTCACGTAGATGGAACAGGGTGAGGTTGCCGTCTTGCTTTCCGTAGATATGGCAGTTCATGCAACTGCCGTCGACCAGGTTGTTGTCGGCAATCACTTTCTCTTCAAAACTTTCGATGTTGCGTTCGCATAGCCGGATAGTGTTCCACACTTCGTAGCCCGGTTCTATCAGGCGATAACTCAGGAAGCCGTCTATCTTTTCGGGAGCAACCTGCCAGGTGAATGCCGGATATTGTAGCCATTTGCCATCTACCCGGGCTGTGACGGTGACGGTTAGCGTTTGTCCTTTTTCTGTTTCCAACAGGTTCTTCCATTTGCGAAGTGGGAAACAAACTTTCCGGTCGCCGTTGACAGTCAGGCTTTCTTTTCGTCCGCTGACGGTCACCTGCAAAGCGGATGCATCGTTGCGGAGCAAGAAATTCAGCGGAGCGATATTATACGGGATGGTTACATCTGTATAATCGGGATAGATGGGGGCAGGTTCGTTCACTACCGTTACCTGTCTGGGATGGGAAGTGCATGCTGTACATGCCACCACAACGGCCAATAGGACTAATTTTTTTATATGCTCGATCATTTTCATATTCCTTATTATTGGTTTTGTGCATAGTAATAATAAAACCAGTAGGTTTTCCCGAAAATGATTATCCGCATAATGTCCTATTATAAATTCTGGATTTGAAGTCGGAGT
>JAJPZM010000455.1 GCA_021204335.1 Parabacteroides sp.
AAAAATAAGGAGGAAATATAACTTCTCTGTTTCAATGTTAAATTATCCCTTTACTTGCCGATGCAAAACCGGGAGAAAATATTCCCCAATATCTCATCATTACTAATCTCCCCCGTAATCTCCCCCAGATAATGCATGCACTCCCTAATATCTTGGCTCAGAAAATCACCTGATATATTCATTTCCAACCCATTAATAACACGAATAATTGATTCGTGAGCTTTACTCAAAGCCTCATAATGGCGGACATTGGTTACGATGACATCGTTTTGGGATACTTCGGGCAGGGCGGCTGCTTGTATCAGATGCTGCTTCAGGATTTCGGTGTTCGATTGCTGCTTGGCTGAAATATACAGACGGTCGGCAGTAATGTCGCTTAGTAGTTGCTGCTTGATTTCCAATTCAGCAGGGGAGAGCAGGTCGGATTTGTTGAATACGAGAATTACTTTCTTCCCTTCTGCCTGTGGAATGATTGTCCGGGCCAACTCCTCGATCTGCCCGGCCGGGCTTGTCAGGTCGATTACCCAAAGGACGATGGATGCCTGGCGGAGCTTCTGGAAAGTACGTTCGATGCCCAAGCTTTCGATGGTATCACTCGTTTCGCGGATACCGGCCGTATCGATGAACCGGAATGTGATGCCGGACAGATTGATCGTATCTTCTATCACATCGCGGGTGGTTCCGTGGATATCGGATACGATGGCACGCTCTTCACCGACCAACAGGTTGAGGAGAGTCGATTTACCCGCATTTGTCTCGCCGATAATGGCAACAGGAATACCGTTTTTAATGGCATTGCCTACGCTGAATGAATCGGCTAACTTCCGGATTATCTGTTCAATGCTGCCGGCCAGCTGTTTCAGGTTGCTACGGTCGGCAAACTCGACGTCTTCTTCGCTAAAATCAAGTTCCAACTCGATCAATGATGTAAAGTCGAGCAACGAACTGCGCAGTTTTCCCAGTTCGTTGCTAAAACCGCCACGCATCTGATTGATCGCCAGTTTATGCATGCCTGCGGATGTGGAAGCAATCAGGTCGGCGACAGCCTCTGCCTGGCTTAAATCCATTTTTCCGTTCAGGAAGGCACGTTGCGTATATTCGCCTGGAAGGGCTGAACGGCAACCTTTTTCTATCAGCAATTGAAGAATTTGCTGCTGGATATATACCGAACCGTGGCAGGTGATTTCAACCGTTTCTTCTCCGGTAAATGAATGGGGAGCATGGAAAACAGCAACTAATGCATCATCGATTAATTCGGTTCCCCGACGGATACTTCCGTAGCGTAACGTATAGGCTTTCTGTGTTTGAAGGCTTTTCCCTTCGGCTTTCGCTACAAAAACAGTGTCGCAAATAGTGATGGCTTCCGGGCCCGATATACGGATAACGGCAACGCCCCCGGCTCCGGGGGCTGTCGATATGGCGCAAATTGTATCTTGATTAATCATATATTAGTTGATTGTCTCCTTTATACTGTTATTAGTTCATACTCCTGAGTTCCCAATCCGATTTTCTCGGCGTGTTCCAGTCCCGCCTGCCAGTTTGTGTCGGGGTGGATCAGGTGGAATTTGTCTTCACCTTCCAGATGTTCGTGAGGATGTGTTTCAGCCAGTTTGTTTCCACTGAGCAGCGGAGCGTTTATCACCATGTCGGCACAGGCCTTGTCGAGTGCGACAGGATCGAACGAAGCGGCAATACCCAGGTCGGGAACGATAGCGGCATCATTATGGTTCCAGCAATCGCACTCCGGAGATACATTCATAATAAAGCTGACGTGGAAATTAGGCTTGCCAAGCAACACCGCTTTTGTGTATTCGGCAATCTTGTAGTTGAGACGTTCCGAAGTATCTCCGTCGCCCATCACTGCGGCATCGTATTGGCAAAGAGCTACACATTGTCCGCAACCGACACACTTTTCGTAGTCGATGACTGCAATTTTGTCTGCACCAAGATGAATGGCATCGTGTGCACAATGTTTTACGCAGATATTACAGCTCTTGCAGTGCTCGCGGTCGACAACCGGCTGAGAGGCCGAATGCAGTTCGAGTTTACCGCCAACGCTGGCGCATCCCATTCCCAAGTTCTTCAGAGCACCACCGAAGCCGGTTTGCTCATGACCTTTAAAATGGTTCATTGTCAATATAATATCGGCATCGACAATGGCAGTACCGATCTTAGGCGCCTTGCAATATTCACCGTTTATTTCGATTTCCCGGTAGTCTGTCCCTTTTAAGCCGTCTGCTATAATCACTTCGCATTTGGCTGAAATAGGGTTGAAACCGTTTTCCATCGCGCTTTCCAAATGGTCTACTGCATTTGAGCGGCGTCCGGAATACAATGTATTACAGTCGGTAAGGAAAGGTTTTGCACCCAAGGAACGGAGTAAAGTCGCCATACGGGCTGCATAATTAGGACGGATATAAGCCAGGTTACCCGGTTCTCCGAAATGGATTTTAATTGCAACGAACTGGTTTTGAAAATCAATGTTCGCTATGCCGGCACGTTTTACCAGCCGCTCCATCTTATCCAGCAAATTGCTGGACGGCGTGGTGCGAAGATTCGTGAAGTAAACTTTTGATTTGTCCATTTTCTTATTGGTTTTATCATGCAAATGTACATAATATTTTAGCATAAAGTATTACATTTGTG
>JAJPZM010000426.1:0-7725 GCA_021204335.1 Parabacteroides sp.
CTACAAATTATATTCTTTTGCTTATATAATCCAAATAACGTGCCAAACTTAATAAAAACTGATTTACAATCATATACTATTTTATTTTTCCGATAGCAGTGTCTAATATTTTGACAGTGATGTCTAGTTTTTTTACACTCGGCACACTCTTTTTATTTATTCTTCATGCTTTCTACCGGATTGACATTCGCCGCCTGGTAACTCTGGATAAAAACGGTAACGAACGACACGAACAGGCAGAACAAGCCGGCCGCAATAAAAATAAACGGGCTCAACTCGATCCGGTATGAATAATCGGACAACCATTGCTGCATAAACCGCCAGATAACCGGCGTGGCGATGACAAACGCTATCAGCACATACACCAGGAAAGTGCGGATCAGACGATACAGTATCTGCGAATTAGACGAGCCGAACACTTTACGCACAGCTACCTCCGACGAACGCTGCTGGATAAAATAAGTCGACATGGCCAACAACCCCAATAAAGAAATTAGGATCGCAACGATGGCAAAAATCGAAACGATACGCGAAGTCCTTTCCTGGGCGGTAAACGATTCCTGAATTTGCTGATCGATATATTTTCCTTCGAATCCGACACGCCCGACACGTTCATAAATTGTACGTATTTCCTTATACGTCTCCACAGGGTCTCCTTCCACCTGAACCAGCACGTTATAGGGCACCCATTGTTTCAAATCGTTTCGCATGAACAACAGAACCGGTTTCTTCTGATACATCACGTTGGATAACTGGAAATCTTGTACAATACCGGCAATCGGCATCTCTTGCCCCCAGAACGAGAACGAAGGTGCATCCTCCGGAATTTCAAGCTCTTTCACCGATTGTTGGCTCAGGAAAGTACCTTTATCCTCGGCAAGATGGTTGTTTCGAAGTATCCGGAAACCAAGAATATCGAAATAATTGCGGTCGCCCATCAAGATCTGGAAGCTTATTTGCTTGCCGTTATATTCAATAGTCGAGTTATTTCCCCGGTCGAAGGGAGTGCCCTGGGAGAAACCTACATTTTTAACCGCCCCCAGTTGACGGATTTCGTTGGCAAAGGTCTCGATGTCTTTTTTATCTTTATAGGAAGTGACCGGAATGTCTAAAACGTTTGTCGTATTATAACCCAGGGGAGCTTCCATCAGATGATTTACCTGTGCCACCATAGTAATAGAGGCGGCAACCAGTGCAATTGTTATCGCATTCTGGAAGGTGATGAAGAACTTGCTGAAAACCATTTTAGTCTGCCGGCGGAAAGTACCCCTCACCACCTCGATGGGCTTGGCGTTCGATATGACAAGGGCGGGCAATAATCCGGCAACGACGCCGATAAGCAATACGGCCGCTAAGGTTGCCAGCAGATATTGCGGGGTTACAAAGTCCGTCAGGTTCAAGCGGGTAGCCAGCAATTTGGCGGCATAAGGAGCAAAAAGCACAGCCAGGAAAACGCCCAGCAGGAACGAGATAAAGGTCATCAGGGTCGATTCCATGATCAGGCGCAGGAAGAGGTCGCCGCGGGTTGACCCGAGCAACCGGCGCGTGGCCATCTCCTTAGCCCTGAAAGCCGTCCGTGCGACTGTCAGGTTGATGTAGTTGATGATGGCAAACAGCAGGATCAGGATGCCTACCGAGAGCAGAATCATGACAAACTGCCAATCGCCTTTGGATAATGTATATGTACCCATCTCCGAAAAATAAAAATCAAGCAGGGGGTTCAGGAGCACTTTAGTGTACATGCCTCTGCTATAAATCCAAAAGATATCTTTGAAGTACGATTCCATATCGCCGGTTTTGGAAAGCAGGTCCGCCCCTTCCCTCACCATAATAAAATTATTGACGGCACCTGTATTATAAAACTGGTCGCTGTCTATTCCTTCTTCAAAATATTTGATCTTCTCGATATTCATCAGGATATCGCAGTAGGGGATTGTGGAGTTCTTTATATCTTTCATCACGCCGTTGACCATTACTTTCACCGAATCGTTGGCCTGAATGACCTGCCCGATGGGGTTTTGGCCGGGGAAGGCTTTGCGGGCAAAACTTTCGGAGATCACGGCATAATCGGGTATATCCATCACATGGTTGCGGTCGCCCGTTTGCAGCGGAAAGGAAAAGAAATCGAAGAAAGTGGTATCGGCAAAAGTTATTTGCGCATTGTAATTATTGCCGGCAATGGCCACAGAGGTGTGATACATTCCCCAGGGAGCTACGGGGCAGACCTTTTCGATTTCGGGATAATGTTCCTGCAGGCGGTAAGCAAGCTTATAAGCCGAGCCGGTATTCACTTCCGAGCTCAGGATATAGATACGGTCGCCTTTCTCATGGTATTTATCGGTCGACAACTCCTGGATGGAATAGACGGCAATGAGGATTACGAACATCAGCGAAACAGATAATCCGAATATATCTATGGCCGTATAAGTTTTATTGCGGCTCAGAAACTTGAAAAATGATTTTAAGTTTAACAGTGCATTCATGTTGTTGTTTATGTTAGTAATATTATACTAGTTATTATACCCGGATAACGGGCTTGCCGACAAGAAATCAAATTGCATGCCAAATGCGTAGATGGCTTATTTATAACGGTCTATAAAAAGCCGGACCGGCAGGGGTGTAAAAAAAATTAGACAATGGTGTGCAATTATTTGACAATGGTTCCGGCTACAAAAAAGTACCCGATCCTCGCAGACAGGGTACCTCATGTAACATAGTATGTCTTAAACTTTGTTTTAGTTCGTTATTGTAAATGAGTTTTGATTGATGGCATCCAGGTCTAAACTGCCCCCGGCTCCAAAGATGCCGGAATTATTGGAGTCGTAGTCGAAACGCTCTATCTTCGTGACAGACACCGACCCGTCGTCGGAGACTGATAAAGAATAATTGATATCCGTCTTTCCGTTCGAAAAGCGGTAGAAAGAGAGCAACAACTTTCCTTTCGACTTCTGGTCGATTATTTTATAGGCGGCATCCTTGTCTTTTTCAAAGGCTGCGACAAATTCATTCAGCAGCTTTTCGTTGTTCGAGAAGGAAACGGTCTTGATAATCTTCTCCGTTTTTTTTGGTTTCCCGGTTCTTGTTGTAGATCACGTTCATATCGATTTTATCCATCGTTTCGCATTTCTTCATCAAGGCATTCAGGTTTTCCTGTGCCTGCGAAACTCCGCAGATGCTACCCAACAGCAGAAGGGCGGCGAGTAAAATTGTTTTCTTCGTTTTCATATTCGTTTATTTTATCAGTTAATAATGATCCGTTTATTCAAAATACAAGGTGTTAAGGATTTCGCGCCGGATGTGCTCGTCGGGAATCTTTTCCACTATTTTATGATAGAGGACGGAATCGCCCTGCTCTATTTCACCGGCTCGCTTCTCCTTGTTACGAATGCGGTAAGCCATTTCTTGATAATGCTCCTGCCGGTCTTCGACCTCGCGAACGGTCATTTCGAGGACGGGCAGAATGGTTTCCATATTGGTAATGCGAAGCCATTACGCACGATATAGCTTCCTTCATACGGGTTGAATGCTGCCGGCTGCCGGCTGCCCGACGAATAGACCAGGAAGAGAAGCAGGGAGGCGGCGGCTCCGGCTACCACCCATCCCCAGCGTTTCAGGGAGAAGCGGGAAGCGAAGGAAACTTTTTCCTTATCAGGCGCCGCAAGCTCCTGCACGATACCGGTTTCAAAATAACCGAACACCGGTTTATAGGGGACCAGATGCTCCGGCACATCGGGACCGGCAAAGAAGCCGTACAACTCCTGTTCTTCTTCATTGGAGGTTTGCCCGTCGAAGAAACGTTCCAATAAATCTTCTATCTTTTTATATTGTCCGTTCTGCATAATCGTTACATTAAAAAAATAATTCTTTTACCCTTCTTCTTGCCCGCGAAAGGTTCATGCGGACGGCTTCTTTCCTCGACTTCGCGGCCCTCTACATGCTTCATGCGAAGCACCAGCTGTTGCAATCCGGGCAGTTGGTCGATGATGCGCATCACGCGGTCGACGCTGTCTTTTTCTTCCAGCTGTACGTCGGGCATTGTCGTCTCGCTCAGCCCGAACTGTTCGGAGAGGTGCTCCCGCCGGCTAAACTGGAAAGCTTTGAGGTGGTTGAGGCAAAGATGGCGGGTGATCTGCATCGCTACGGCTTCCACGCTATCGTATTCTTCCAGTTTTTCGCGGATGCACCAGAGTTTGAGGAATACTTCCTGGATGACGTCTTCCACATCGTCGGGATCGCTCAGCAGGCGGCGGGCGCAACCTGCCAGCTTATTCCGCATCGGCACAACTTCTATTTTAAACTGTTCTTGTTCCATTCTATCATAAAGACAACCGGGTGAGGGAAACGTAACATGGTTTTCGGGAAAAAAGTGACGGCAATATACAAAAAAAAAGAAGGGATCTGCTACGATCCCTTCCCTTATTTGCTTATACGGGCATGCCCCCACTTGGAGCGTTCTTCACCGTCACGACATGCACTCCGCCGGTATATCGGTTTTAACCCATCACCGGGCGGTCGTCGTCTGGATCCTTTTTGTTTTTGTTTGCCTTGGCGATGCCGATGCGCTGGTTGTAGCGTGCCTTGGTTTCGTCGATCAGGGCGTTGACGGCGACGACGAAGGCGGTGGTTTCGGCGGTCAGCTTCAGCACGTTGGTAGAAGTAGCCAGCAAAACCATATCGTCGTAGATCGGGTCGAGACGGGAACGAACGGCCTTGCTGTTTTCAATCGTTGCAGCGGCACGACCTTCGGTGCGCTGGGCTGTCAGTTCGATGAAACGTTGGTTGGATGCTTTCAACTCATCCAACACAGCGGTGAGGCCGAGGGTGGCAATGTTCGTCTTATTCGGTTCCTTTTCCATATCGAGCAGCAGGCCGTTTATCTGCTGTGTTTCCTGCTGGTCGGCCAGTTTATAGATACCTACGTAGGGTTTCACCTGGTTGTAAAGGCTTATGGCCGCATTTTTCTGGGCTGCCAGAGGGCTTTTACGGGTTTGGGAAATGGTGGTAGTGAAATAGACGATCAACTCGTCGCGATGCTTGTCTTCGTCGGCCAGCAGGGCGGTTTCGTCGCTGATGCGCGATTGGTTGACCAGGTCGTTCAGCAGGGCGAGGTCGGTGTCGAAAGCGGTTACCATTTCTTCGCTGATACCCAGTGCGTCGGAGCCGATCAGTTCGTCGGCACTTTCAATAACCGGACGGTCATCGTCGTCGTCCTCGACCTTGCGGAAAAGGCCCCTGAAACGAGCCATGTAGTTGGCGTATTCCGAATTATTCAGATTGCCAAAGAAATACTCCTGAATCTTTGCTAATGTTCCCATAATTTTAGATTTAATGCGATTGCTTGTATAATTTGGCTGCAATGTAAGGATTAAAAATCAATCGGAGCTACTTTCTTCTTCTTTTTTACCGGCTGAAAAAGATTCCACGTGGCGGAAGTAAAACTTCCAGGGACTTAAAAGCGATTCGAACAGGAAGAAGTAAAACTTCCGAGAGGATAAAAGCGGTTGGAAATCGAATTTGTAAAACTTCCGGCAGTGTAAAACCGATTGAGCCCTCTAAAAGTAAAACTTCCGGCATCTCGAAAGCGATTCAAGTTGCCGGAAGTTTTACTTCTTCCATTTCCAACGTTTTTCTTAATCCGCCTTAATACTCTCCACCGGATTCTCATTCGCTACTCTCCATGCGCGCATCAGCACGCAGGCAACGATAATGACGTAGACGAACAAGGCGGCGCCGACGAACATAAAGAGGTTCAAGTGGATGCGTTCGGCAAATTTCTCGAGCCAGCCCGAAGCGTTGATGTAGGCGATGGCCACACCGATGGCAAGAGCCGGAAGGGCGATGTAGGAGATGTCGCGCGAAAGCATACGTAGGATATTCATGGCCGTAGCCCCGTTCACCTTGCGGATGGCTATTTCGCGTCCGCGGCGGTTCGTCTCGTCGGCCGTATATCCCAGGAGGCCGATCAGAGCAATGATCAGGGTGACCAGGCCGCTGATAAGGATCGCGTCGCGGAAATCGCGGTCGTCCTAATACTGGCTGACGATATCCATTTTATATACAGAGGCCTCGACCCGCTGGTTGGGGATTGCTTCGGTAAGCACCCGGTTCACTTCCGCCAGGTTTTCGGGCGACATCTCGTGCATCTTGATCAGGATGTTGACCGGGGGATTATAGCAGTCGGGAGTGGCATAGAAGAATACGGAAGGACGCGTGTCAGGGCCTTTCAGCGAACCGATACGAAAATCGTCGTATACGCCGCAGATGGTAAACAGCTTCGTCCCCTGGCTATGCTCGCTCACCATGACGCTTTTGCCGATGATGCTTCCCTTCCAGCCTGCCGTTTTCTCCATCAACCCGATAAATTTGCGGCTCACCATGATCTTATCGGCATTCGCCTCATCGGGACGGAAGGCGCTGCCTTCGACAACGGGTATCTCCATGAGGTCGAAATAGCGGTCGCCAACGAAATACATGTCGACGATGTTGAACAGGTCGCGGTCGTCGTTCGGAATGGTGATGTTATTACCCGACGGGAAATAGAATGGCGGTTCGGTACTGCACGACACCATGTCTACCTGTGGCAGACGGCGGAGTTCGGCCATCGCACGGTCGCGCGCCTGCTGGTCTGCACCGCGGGTATCGCAATAGACCAGGTTCTCGTAAGCATAGCCGGGATTACTCGAAATCATCGTATCGTATTGTCGGCTGATGGTGATCAACAGCGCCACCAGATAGGCCGTAGCAACGAACTGCACGAACAACAGGCAGAGCTTCCAGTAACGCTTCGACTCCTTCACGCTGCGGAAAGCCGAGGCTACGGGTATGCGCATGAAAAGCCACGTCGGAACCAGGCCCGTCACAGCAAACACCACCACGCAGATCCCCAACAGGATCGACATCGTAGGCACCGTAAAGAGTGCCGACAGCGAGGCCGACAACAGTTCCTCTATCTTCCCTTTGAAAATGAGGACCAGGAAAGCGGCAAGCAACAACGAAATCAGCAGGTGCAGGAAGAATTCGGAAAGAATCATACCGAAAATATTTTTCCCCGAAGCGCCATAGCATTTATGCACAGCCACTTCCTTAGCACGCCCGATCAGGGTGGAGATAACGACCAGTATATAATTGAGCACAGCGATGGAGATCAGAATGATCGCCATGAAAAGGAGCATATAATTCATGTCCTTCACTTCCTTGTTGTTATTGTGGATGTCCTGCAGGGGGAAGATGGAGTACGAGAGGTCTACCCCGGCTTTCTTCAGCCCTTCCATGTCCTGGTTGCGCTCCTGCATCTGGCGGATGGCGGGGGCAAGTCCGTCGGGATCGACGCCGGGGAGCAGCTTCACGTAAGCCACATAGCGGTCGTTGCCCACCCAGTTGGTCGTACTCCATTCGGGCATGGCAGCCAGCGAAGCTACCACATTGTAACGCAGGTGGCTGTTTTCGGGAATGTCCTCAAACACGCCGCCGATGGTGAAGGGGAAGCCATGATTGGAATCGCGGACAAAGGTTTTACCTACCACTTCGCCCACGCCCCCCATCTTCTCGGCCAGCGACCGGGAGACCATCACGTAGCCGGGACGTGCCAGGGCATCTTTCGGGTCGCCCACCAGTATGGGACGGGGGGGGGGGAAGATGGCGAAAAAGCTGGTGTCGCCAAGCAGGATGGTGGGGTTGTATTACAGGAAGATTAAACACATATGCCGCTGCCGACCAAGCATTAGT
>JAJPZM010000426.1:7735-16104 GCA_021204335.1 Parabacteroides sp.
ATCCCCCCCCCCCCCCCTCTGCTCGCCCCCCCCCCGGGCGCCCCTCCCGTCCCCGGGCCGTGCCACGGCATCTTTCGGGCCCCCCACCCGGTTGGGCCGGGGGGGGGGAAGATGTCGAAAAAGCTGGTGTCGGCAAGCAGGATGGTGGCGGTGTAATACTGTTCGGCGGGAGTCATGATCAGTTCGTCGTCTCCGCCGATGCGGGTGTAGCGGGTGGCAAACTCCACGCCGGGCACCTCGGCCTTCATACCGGGGGCGATGGCGCCGCTCACCTGTCCCCAGGAGTCTTTCTTACCTTCCCGGTTGATGTCGGATTTAACCAGATAAATGCGGTCGTTGTCGGGATAGAAGTTATCGTACGAACGTTCGAAGCATACTTTTGCCACCAACACCAGTCCCATCGCCAGGCCGACGGCCAGTGCGAGTATTTTAATACCGTTGCTCCTTCCTTTCTTAAAGAGGGAGCGGAGTGCCATATTGAAATTCTTCATCATCTTATATTACGATTTTTATTGTTCAGGGTATATATACTTTCTCTATTCCGATTTCAGACTCAACACCGGATTGGCATTAGCCACCAACCAGGTTCGATAGATCACCGTAAGGAGAATAACCGCCAGCACGATCACCGAGCCGGCTGCGAACACGCCGGGGTTCACCGGTATCTTTTCCGAAAACTGCTGAAGCCACTTCTCGCCGGCAAACCACGAGGCGACCGCACCGATCAGAATGGCCGGCAACACCATCCAGACAACGTCCGACGAGATCAGACGAAGGATATCCTGCCGGGTAGCTCCGTTGATTTTACGTATGGCAATTTCTTTCCCGCGGCGGTTGGTCTCGTCGTTGATGTAAGCGATCAGGCCTATCAGGGCGATGATCAGAGTGATGATGCCGCCGGCCATCACCGAGTCGCGGAAAATACGCGCAGTGTCGTAGAGCTTCGCGAAACTGAAACGGTAATCGACGAGGTTGATGTCGCGGTCGGGCAGAACCTCTTTTATTACATTATTTATATGTACGAGATTGTCGGCATCGCGCCGGTGGAATTTGACGACGAGGGTCTGCTCCGCCCTATTGCTGAAAAAGATGGCGGAATTCAGCATCCCTTCGTGATCGATCCGGCCGATGCGCACGTCGTCGTAGACGCCTGTCACAGTGAAAGGATCCGTTGTACCATGTCCGCCGATGTCGAGCTTCTTGCCTACCACGCCGTCTTTCCATTCGAATACGTTGGCCAGCTCGGTCGCCAGCTGGCGGCTCAGCATAACGAGTTGCATGGAGTCGGAATAGGATTCGTCGAAGGCCTCTCCTTCTATCACCTTCATCTCCATCAGCGAAACGAAGTTGGCATTGGTTCCGTAAAGATCCTGGAAATGGGCCACGGCATCATCCGAGCCGGGACGGTAGACAATATCGCCCGAACCTGCAAAGGCGGGCAGCTCATAGCAGGTCGTAACATCTTCCACCTGGGGCTGTTTGCGGATCTCATCCAGCAGCGCCTTGCGGGAGGATTGAGAAACGCCTTCCAGGTTGCAGAAAGCCAACCGCTCGTAGGAGTATCCGGGATTCTCATTCACTATAAAACTATATTGCCAGCCAATGACGATCAGCAGGCATACGAGGAAACCTACCGCCACGAACTGTATAAACAGCAGGGCTTTCTTCCACGACCGCCGGGAGTTGGCATACGAACGGAATACCAACGCCACGGGAATCCTGGTGAACAGTTGCGAAGGCAACAGGCCGGCCACCAGAAACACCAGCACACAGATGCCGAACAGGATCATCAGCGTATCGAACGTGAAAAGCGACGACAGCGCCGTACCCAGCAACTCTTCCGCTATCTCGCGGAAACCGAATACGAGGAGTGTGGAGAGGATAATGGATATCACCAGATTGAGAAATGTCTCCGAAAAAATCATGTCGGAGATGTTCCAGCCCGTCGCGCCGTAGCATTTATGGATGGCGACATCCTTCGAACGGGTCACCATAGAAGATATGACCAGCAACACATAGTTCATCAGGGCGGCAAAAAGGATGGCGAAAGCGATGGCTGTCAGCATCACGGCCATACGCCTGGTGGCCGGCGAACTTGCATAGAGCTCGCCCAGGGGGCGCAGGAAGATGCTGTAAGTGATGCCTTCCTTCTGTAGCTTCTCCGAATCGACATGACGGTCGAGCATTTCGGCCATGGGCTGTAACATATCGTCGGCCTGCAGGCCGGGTTGCAGGAGGACGTAGGCGTTGAAGCTGTCGCCGCCCAACCATTGATCTTCCTTTGTCCATTCGGCAATAGCTTTGAAGGAGGAAAGGGAGACGAGTACATTGTAATAAAGATGCGTATTCTTCGGAACATCTTTAAACACGCCGCCGATGGTGATCTGAACGCCCGGGAATGTCTCCACCTCGAAGGTTTTGCCGATCACGTCTGTTCCGTCCGGGGCGATCTTGGCCGCCAGTTCGTTCGAAACAAGGGCATAAAGGGGGCGCGAAAGTGTCTCCCTGGCATCGCCGGCCAGCATTTCGCGGGGCAAAACATCGTAGAAACAGGAGTCGGCCATCAGGAAGGTGGCTGAATATTTCTTCTTGTCGGGTGTTTTCATGACCAGTTCGCCCATTTTATCACAACGGGTTGCTGCCTCCACACCGGGTATCTCGGCTTTCATACCGGGGGCTATGCCACCACTGACGTGGGGATAGCTATTATGGTTCTTACCTCCGATGCCGAAGTTCTCCTGGATAGCAAAAATCCGGTCGGACTCGGGATAAAAATTATCGTAGGAAAGCTCGAAGCAAACCTTCGCAATCAGAACCAATCCCATGGCGAGCCCGACACCGAGCGACAGGATCTTTATATCATTGTGTCTGCCTTTCTTAAAAAGATTGCGGATAGCGATGCGGATGTTCTTCATTATAATTGGGTATTTTATATTCAGTGATTATCAGAAATGAATGCTATGTTATCGGTCATTCCAATACCAGTACCTCGTTGTCTTTATAGCTTTCGTAGCTTGAGACGATGACTTTCTCGCCGGCTTCCAGGCCTTCGATCACTTCGTAATACTGCGGGTTCTGACGGCCGATCTTAATCTTGCGGCGATAAACCTTCTTGCCATCCTTGTCGAGAACGAATATCCAGCTGCCACCGGTGCTTTGGAAGAAAGTGCCGCGCGGGATGATGATGCTCTCGGTAGGCTGTCCCAGTTCCAGATTGATATAGTATGTCTGTCCACTACGGATATTGTCGGGACGTTCGCCGGTGAAGACGAAATCGGAACGGAACTTACCTTCGCGCACTTCAGGATAGACTTTGCATACGACCAGCCCGAAGTTGCCTCCCTGACGTTCGAAGGTGGCACTCAATCCCTGTTTCACACGGTCGATGTAATGTTCGTCGATCATCGCTTCGATCTTATAATCGGAAAGGTCGTTGATCTGGCCGATCTTCTGGCCTGCCGTCACGTTCTGACCGAGCACTACGTCGAGCAGACCGAGTTCGCCGTTAATCTGTGAGCGAACATTCAAGTGTTCCTTCCGCTCGTGCACCAACTGGATGTTGCGGCGCATGTTGGCCAAACTGGTTTCCATTTCTTCCATCTGTATGCTGCGGGAAAGGGAATCCTGGCGCAGGCGTTCGACAACAAGGTCGTATTTCTTTTGAGCCAGCTGGTAATCTTCCTGAGCTTTCAGATAGTCTTCTTTAGCGATCAGGTTTTCATCATACAGTTTTTTCTGCTGCGAGTAAGCACGGCGCATGCGGGCGATGTCGACATCGAGCTGGGCTTTTTCCAGTTGGTTGGTCAGTTTATCCTGTTCCATTGCCACCTGGGTGTTACGCAGGAAATTCTGCTTCTCGGCCAACTGGGCTTCGGCATCCAGGATCTGCAGGTCGAGGGTCGAGTTGGACAGACGGACGATGATATCGCCTTTCTTCACCTGCGCTCCTTTTTCCACCACCTTCTCCTGAACGATACCTCCCTCTTCGGGGCTCAATTGAACCACCGTAATAGGTTGCACCTGCCCGTCGACGCGGACGAAATCGTTGAACTGTTCCTTCGTTACATTACCGATACTGATGCCGCGCGCATCCACTTTCAGCGTGAAAGCATGGTCGCCAAAGATAATCCATCCGACCAAAACCAGAAATAGAACGCCACCACCTACATAAGGTAAATGCTTCTTCTGAATGCCTTTTTTCTTTTCTAATTGTATATCCATTGTTGTATGGTTTTATTTCTTTATTGTATGTTTCCGTTTATTCGCCTTGTTCTTATTGAACACCTTCAATCAAGGGTTTACCTTTATAATAGTCCACCAGTTTGCATTTCATCAGATACATCAGCTTGCGTTGCAACAGGTCTGCCCTCGACAAAAGTAATGTATTCGCACTGGTTTGCAAGTCGATCGGGCTCATCAAACCTTCTTCGAACTTTCTCAACGTTACCTGATAGGCAATTGCGTCTGCCTCCGCTTTCTTTTCCATCTGGATGGTTTCTTTGGCATAGCCCTCACGGTCGAGAACAGCCTGTTCGATAGCGGTCTGAAGTTGGCGAAGCACTTCCGTCTGCTGTTCCTGGGCGATACGCATACTGTTGCGTGCCTTACGCAGATTGATCAAACGGCTCAGCCCGTCGAAAAGCGGGAAGCTCAGGTTGAATGCTATGTATTCACCGCGGTTATTCTTGAACTGGCTGCCGAAACCTTCGATTGCGTCTGCCGATTTCAGGTTCTCAAAATAGTTGGTCGATACACCGGCAGAGAAAGAAATGCTCGACAACAAACGTCCTTTAGCCATCAGATACTGCATTTTATAGGATTTAAGCTGAAGCTTGGCTTGCAAGGCTGTCGGATCGTTATCGGCGGCGTAATCGTAAATCTCGTCTATCGACTCCATCATGGCAGCGTGCGACTGATCCAGCAGCAATGTATCGACATCCAGTTCCCTGTCGGAAGGGAAATTCATATTCTGCTTCAAGGTCAGCAACGCCGTATTCAGTAAGTTCTGTTGGTGAGTCAGGTTATAATCGTTGGCGGCTACCTAAGCTTCGATCTGGGCGACATCGGCCTTTCCTTTCAGTCCCAGTTCTTCCTGGCGGCGGGTTCTATAAAGGATGCGGCTGTTTTCTTCCAGTTGTTCGGCAGCCAGTTTAACCATTCCCTGATAATAAACCACGTCCATAAACGCCTGCATCGTATTGATGGCAAGGTCGTCTTTCTCCTTTTGTATATCATTCATACCCATCTGGCGGTTAGCCTTTGCCATACACCATTGATTAACCAACTACCCACCGTTGAAAACAGGGATAGACAGGTTCAGACCATACGAATTATTGAAAGTAGACGTATTATTATAGGTATTCGTCCCCGGGTCGATAGAACATCCGAAACTATACTGCGCCCCAACGCTTGCACTCATGGATGGGAAGAAAGAAGCGACAGCCGAATTGAGTTCGGCTTTATAAGAATCGCTGGTATAAGCTTGCTTCTTGACTTTCGGACTGTTTTCAACGGCATATTGCATGCACTCGTCCATTGTCCAAAGCTTTTCCTGTGCTATGGCGGCTGTAGCCAGGCTAAACGAAAGAATCGATGTAATTATTATCTGTCTCATTATTCTGTTATTTTCTGCCAATAGAAAAGCAAAGAGCGTGCCAAAACAGATAAATCTATCTCTATCAGCAATTTGATAAAACACCACCTCCTATCCGGGTGTCAAATAATTAGACACTGGTGTATAATATTTTGACAACCTGCCATAAACCGTTTATCCACACATTTTATCTGTCTAAATATTAGACATCAACTAGGAAGTATAAAACCGAACCCCTATCTTTGCACGATAAATACATTATTTACAATGGCGAAACAAGGCACTATGCTGGTCGTAGACGACAACAAAGGGATTCTTACCGCAGTACAAATGCTGTTGGGCACCTGCTTTGAAAAAGTAATTACAATCTCTACCCCTAATAAAATAAAGACAACGCTGCATAATGAAGAAGTAGACGTCGTCCTGCTGGATATGAACTTCAGCGCCGGGATCAACACCGGAAACGAAGGACTGTTCTGGCTCACCGAAATAAAAAAGGAAGACCCCGCCGTACAGGTCGTTCTTTTCACCGCATACGCCGACATAGACCTGGCAGTAAGAGGCATCAAGGAAGGCGCTACCGACTTTGTCGTCAAGCCCTGGAACAATGCGAAACTGCTCGAGACACTGAAAACGGCCTACGATATCCGGACAGCCACCCGCAAAGGTGTTGCCCACAACAATAACAAACAGGTCGTCTCCAAAGAAAGCGGCATGTTCTGGGGGAGAGAGCAACGCCATGCAACAACTCCGCAGCCTGATCGAAAAAGTGACCAGGACGGATGCCAATATCCTGATCACCGGTGAAAACGGGACGGGTAAGGAAATGCTGGCAAGGGAAATCCATATCCTCTCCAACCGGAAAAAAGAGGCAATGGTGCCGGTGAACATGGGTGCCATTACCGAAACGCTGTTTGAAAGCGAACTGTTCGGACACGTGAAAGGCGCCTTTACGGATGCCCATGCCGACCGTCCGGGTAAGTTCGAAGTGGCCAACAACGGGGCGCTGTTTCTGGATGAAATAGGTAACCTCTCCTATCACCTGCAGGCCAAATTGCTGACAGCCCTGCAACGCCGCAGCATCGTGCGTGTGGGAAGCAACACCTCTATCCCGGTCAACATCCGTCTGATATGTGCGACCAACAGGGATCTGCCGGATATGGTGCAGAAAGAGCAGTTCCGCGAAGACCTCCTGTATCGTATCAACACAATACATGTAGAAATACCTTCCCTGCGCGAACGTTCGGAAGACATCGTTCCGCTCACTGAAATATTCCTGGCAAAATACTGCAATATCTACGGCAAGCCGGCTATGCGCCTCAGCGCTGATGCCAAAGAGAAACTGAAGCAACAACCCTGGTACGGCAATATCCGCGAGCTGGAGCATATCATCGAAAAGGCAGTCATCATCTCGGAAGAAGAAACTCTCGACAGCACCGCCTTCGATTTCCCCCGCAAAAAGGAATCGTCGTTGAAAGAGGCAACGACACTGGAAGAAATGGAATACAACATGATAAAGAACGCCATGGATAAATGCAACGGCAACCTCTCGCTCGTGGCAAGCCAACTGGGCATTTCGCGTCAGACATTGTATAACAAAATAAAACGTTACGAATTATAATATAGCATTATGCTAAAAGGCATCTATCATAGTCTTGCTTTCCGCCTGGGTCTGTTCGGAATATTAACCGCAGCCGGCACTTATCTGGCGATCGTCCGCCAATGGGAATGGTTCGTCCTCGTCCTCCTCGGCTGGCTATATGCCATACAGCTGATGCGGAATCTGTTCAAACGCAATGCCCAGAAAGTAGCTTTCATGTTCGATGCTATCGACAACAGCGACTATGCCTTCCAGTATGCCACCCACGGACGCTCGTCGAACGACAAGCTGGTGAGCGAATCATTGAACCGCATCACCCAGATTCTTTTCCAGGCGAAGTCGGAAGCCATCCAGAAAGAGAAATATTACGAGCTGATCATGAACTCGGTGAGCACCGGCATCATCGTGCTCGACGATACCGGCAATATCTTCCAGACCAACAACGAAGCCCTGCGCCTGCTGGGGCTTTCCGTTTTCACCCACGCGAAGCAACTGGCACGCATCGACGGCAAACTGCAACAAACGATCGCTAACATCCAGCCGGGAGACAAGCACCAGATATCCTTCGTCAACGAACGGGGCACGGTAAACCTTTCCATCCGCGTATCCGAGATGACCTTGCAGGAAAAGCACGTGCGCATCCTGGCTATCAACGATATCAACAGCGAACTGGATGATAAGGAAATCGACTCGTGGATACGCCTCACACGCGTCCTGACCCACGAGATCATGAACTCCGTCACCCCGATCACCTCACTGAGCGACACGCTGTTATCCATCCACGAAGATGCCGACAGCGAGATACGCAACGGGCTGGAAGTAATCAGTACGACTGGCAAGAGTCTGATCTCGTTCGTAGAGTTGTACCGCAAGTTCACCCATATCCCGACACCGGAACCCTCGCTGTTCTATGTGCAGAAATTTGCGGAAAGAATGGTTAATCTGGCACGCCATCACAACAATTATCCGAATATAACGATTATTATACATATAGAACCGGCCGACCTGATTGTCTACGCCGATAAAAACCTGATCACCCAGGTGGTGCTCAACCTGCTGAAGAATGCGATGCAGGCAATCAGCGGCGAACAGCCCGACGGGCGGATCGAACTGAATGCTTATTGCAACCCGGACGAATCCGTCGTTATAGAGGTCAGCAACAACGGTCCCGCCATC
>JAJPZM010000383.1 GCA_021204335.1 Parabacteroides sp.
ACATTCATATGATGTTCAATAAATCAACGGACATCATGCGGATAATCATTAACTTTATTCCGGTTTGACCGGAATTTCCAGGATGATCCGCAAACCGGTTGTATAGTCCGGGGCTACGTAGATACGGCCTTTCATGCGTTGGGCGATCTGGCGGCAAAGGTATAATCCCAAACCGGTGCCGGGGACGAAATCGTCGGCTTTGGTGAACCGTTCGAATATCCATTCGCACTTGTCCGGAGTAATGCCGCAACCGGTATCCGTAATGCTTACAATCATCCGGCTTTTTTCTTCATTTAATCGGTAAGAGAGGGTGATATTCCCTTTTTCCGTAAACTTATTCGCGTTGTTCAGCAGATGCGACAAGATCAGGCAGAAATGGCTCTGGTTTGTGAGAGCCAGGTCTTTTTCCCGGTTGCCTTCGAGTCTGTATTCAATCTCCAGTTTACCGTAGAGTCTTTTTATCTGTTCCATTTCGCAGGAGCAGAGCGAGTGGATATGGAGCGGTGTTAACGGAAGATCGTCTTTATTACTGTCCAGTTGGGCAATTTCCAGCACGCTGTTCATCATGGAAGTGATATGGTTGCAGTTCTCGAAAATGATTTTACTGAACTCTTTCTTTTCCTCACCGGTTATATCTTCCGTTGTGATTAATTCGGCAAATCCGTTGATCGCATTTAATGGTGTACGCACTTCGTGGCACATGTTCTTTATAAATGCATTCTTCATTTTCTCGCTTTCCTGCGCTTTTTCGCTTGCCAGGACAACCAGGCGGTTCGATTCCTGTAATTTCTTATATAATGAATTGATCTTCCATAAGCGGAAAGCGACAAAAACGGCAAAACTGATTGACAGAATGAATAAAGAGAGGAACAGATATAATTGATTCCGGCTTTTCTGCAAGTCCACTTCCAATGCTTTCTTTTCAATCACCAGTTCATCTACCCGCTTCTGTATTTCCAGGTCTTCCAGCTTGTCATTTATACTTTTGAGTCGGGCAGAGTCGAGTAATGCCGTATATTCTTTATGGGCTCCGTAGGCTTCTTCATAGCGATGGAGACTGTCGAGCATATCTATTTTATCCTTAAGGGTAGAAACGACATGTTCCGACAGGTCGATCTTGAGACCCGCATTACGGAAATAATGAATAATAGAATCGCAGTATAGGATGGCTTTCGGATATTCGTCTATTGTCCGGTAAAAGTTCAGTGAGGTGTAATAGCGATCGTATAAATCGGAAAAACCGGCATCCTCCGGATACTTCCTGTTCAACTCCATGAAAAAGCGGTAGTAAGAAGTTGCAAGGTCTTTACCCAGCGTCTTTGCAGAAAGGGCTAAAGCCGAATATGCATTCAGCAGATGCCGTTTGGTCACATAAGGGCGTTTTTTCATCTCTTTGGTATCCGCATATTCTTGTTGCATTTGCAGGTAGCGGAGCGAATAGTTGGCCTGTTCTTCCGAATTGAACGAGTAAAGAGTCAGGATGCTGAATGAGTTCAGGCGGAATAAATAAGAATATTGCAGCGGAATGTTTTCCGACAAGTCTATCACTTCTTTAAACTGTGCGCAAGTGCTTCTTTGCAATTCTTCTTCATTACCCGGTTCAACGCGATTACTGTAGGCCATGCCGAGCACATAGTTGATCGACATTTTCTCAAGCGTAGAAAGCTTTTTGTCGGTTTCAAGTTTCAGCCGGTATTGTTCGATCAGTTTCTTTCTCTCTTCCCCTTCTGTATAAAAAACGACACGTACATCGATGATTGTCTGCATATAAGTGACCAGGAAATCGCGCGCTTTTCCTTTCAGCTCGCGTTTAGCCTCGTCCATATAAACATTGGTGCTGTCCTTGATGTCGTTATTGACATAGAAGCGGAGTATTTCGGTAAGAGCGGCTTCCTTATAATAGTCATTGTTGAAGGCAAGCGCTTCCTTATATAGTTTTTTGGCATATTCCACCTGTTCTTCCTGGCGCGAAATATCCATTAAATTAGTCAATGTCTCGAGTTTCTCCGGCATGGAAGATGCTGATTCCAGATGCGCACTAAGACTGTCTTTGATAGCGGCGTTATCGGCAGCGATCAACAGTGTATTAGCTAACAGATATATCAGAATTAAGTAGCGTCTCATTATTTATATACACATTTTGCCCGGGGCTTTTTGCGAAATTTTGTTGATTAACCGCAAAGTTAATTGAAAATCAATAAATGTTTAGAATTTCAATAACTTATTCTTGTTTACACTTCTTATTTTTTATTTCGGGATACTATTCATATCTTTGTGCAGTTTAGCAGAGGGTACGTGAAAGCCTTTATAAACAGGTTGTTTACGTATGATTCGGATCAGGGTGGTTATTTTGTAAAACATGGGAATAAGGATGGAAAAAGGTTTGTTACACAAGCAGATTGGTGAGTTTTTTATCCGTAATTTTGATGTTCGCCAGGAAAAAGAAGACGAACTGGAAACAATTGAGTCGATAAAAAAAGTATAGAATTCAAGGGAACGAACCTTTGGGTTTTGATTTTCGCTACTTTTGTCGCTTCATTGGGATTAAATACAAACTCAACGGCGGTAATTATCGGTGCGATGTTGATCTCGCCGTTGATGGGGCCTATTATGGGGTTCGGTCTGGGGCTGGGAATTTACGATTACGACCTGGTTAAACGTTCGTTCCGCAATTTTGCGACGGCAACGGTCTTCAGTGTGATTACCTCTACCTTGTTTTTCCTTATCTCCCCGATCAGTGAAGCACAAAGCGAATTGCTGGCACGTACGCAACCGACTGTATATGACGTGTTGATCGCTTTCTTCGGCGGATTGGCGGGTATTGTAGCAAGCTCGACGAAAAGTAAGGGAAATGTGATTCCAGGTGTGGCTATCGCTACGGCTTTAATGCCACCGCTTTGTACGGCGGGTTTCGGACTGGCAAGCGGCAATCTTTATTATTTTTTCGGCGCTTTCTATCTTTACTTTATCAATACGGTATTTATCAGTCTGGCTACGTTTCTGGTCGTCCGGTTGCTGAAATATCCGAAAAAGATATTTATGGATAAGCAACGGGAAAAGGTGGTAACCCGCTATGTCGGCGTGATTGTCTTTTTTACGATCGTCCCAAGCCTTTTCCTGAGTTATAACCTGATTCGTACCAGCTATTTCAACGACCGGGTGGCTAACTTTGTAATGGAAGAACTGACTTTCTCGAATACACAGGTATTGAGTAAAACGATAACGGATACGAGCGAGAAGAAAGAAGTGAAAATCGTACTGATAGGAGAGACCGTACCGGAGACGATGATCGACAATGTACGTTCAAAACTGCCCAAATATGGTTTGAAAGAAGTCTCGCTGGTCGTCCAGCAAGGTTTCGGGCAGGAGGCTACGGATATTAATGAGCTGAAAAGCTTGTTGATGCAGGACCTGTATAAGAATAGCGAAGAAGTTCTTCGTGTGCAGTCCACACAAATCGATTCCTTGAAACGGACGGTAGACCGTTATAAGACTGCTTCGCGTATCACCTCTGAAATAATCCCGGAAATGAAAGTTTTATTCCCGACTGTGCTGGAAGCTTCCTGTTCGAATACTTATATCGTAAGTACCGACAGTTTGAAACAGGATACGGTCATGTTGGTTTACCTAAAAAGCAAAGAGCGCATCAAAGAAAAAGAACAGGAAAAGATTCGCGAGTGGCTTGGTGCCCGTGTAAATGCAAAGAATATTAAATTACTAATTGAATAAAAGAAAAGAATGAATTTTATGAAGAAGGTGTGGGCAGTTTTACTGCTTCTTGTTGTTGTAGGTCAGGCGTATGCCGACGAGGGCATGTGGGTGCTGAAAGAATTGAATAAACAAAATCTGGCGCGGATGAAGGAACTGGGATTTGTTCCGTCGTACGACCAGCTTTACAGTGAGACCGACCCGTGTGTGGCGAATGCAGTCGTTATTTTCGGCGGAGGTTGTACGGGTATTACCGTATCGCAGGAAGGATTGATCTTTACAAACCACCATTGCGGTTTCGGATCTATCCAGCAGTTGAGCAGTGTGGAACATGATTACCTGAAAGACGGTTTTGTGTCTCAGAGTAAAGAAGAAGAATTGCCCGTTCCGGGTTTAAGCGTGCGCTATCTGCGTGAAACGGTGGATGTGAGCGACCGTATCAATAATGAAATCAACGGCATTGACGAGGGACATCTTCGTCTGGCAGCTGCCGATTCGATCGGGCAGGTCATTTGCGACTCTATCGGAAATTCGGAGTTTCAGGCTGCCGATGTGGTTCCGTTTTATAATAATAATAAGTATTTCCTGATCGTTTACGATGTGTACAGAGATGTCCGTATGGTTTTTGCTCCGCCCAGCTCGGTCGGTAAATTCGGTGGCGATACCGATAACTGGATGTGGCCGCGTCATACCGGCGACTTTTCTGTGTTCCGCGTATATGCCGATGCATCGAACAAACCGGCCGAATACAACAAGGAAAACAAACCTTACAGTCCTAAATATGTAGCGGAAGTATCTCTCCAGGGTTACCAGGACAAAGATTATGCAATGACCCTCGGCTTCCCGGGAAGTACTAATCGTTATTTGTCGTCATGGGGCGTACATCAGCGTATCGAAAACAGCAACAAACCCCGTATCGAAGTGCGCGGCATCAAGCAGGCTATCTGGAAAGAAGCGATGCAGGCTAGCGACGAAGTACGTATTAAATATGCCTCTAAATATGCCGGCAGCTCGAATTACTGGAAAAACTCGATCGGTATGAACCGCGGGTTGGCTAACTTGAATGTCATTGAACGCAAGAAAGAAGAAGAAGCCGCTTTTGCCAATTGGGTAAACCAGGCTCCTGAACGCAAAGAAAAATACGGAGAAGTGTTGAGCTTGCTGGAAAAGGGATATACCTCGACAGATGAATACAGAAAAATCGGTACTTACCTGTCGGAAACTTTTATGAGCGGTGCTGAGATTATCCGTTTAGCCCGTACGGTACAAAGCGTAGATGTGAAAGGCTCTACACCGGAAGAAATAGACGAAGTCCTGGCAGATAAAATCCAGCCTTTCTTCAAAGATTATGATGCGACGCTCGACCAGAAAGTGTTGGCTGCCATGATGAAGGTTGCGAAAGAACGTATTCCGGCACAATATCTCCCCGATATTTATCAGAAAATAGACAAGAAGTATAAAGGCAATTACAACAAGTACGCAGCAGACGTATTTAAAAAGACTTCCCTGCTCTCATACGAGAATATTGAGAAGATGTTGAAAGACCCGAAGCAATATGCCAAGTTGAAGAAAGACCCGGCAGCCGAACTGAGTTTGTCTGTCATGCTTTCTTTCTTTGAGTTGCAGCAGCTAATGGGAGATGCTTATTATGATGTTGAAAAAGGCGAACGCCTCTATTTCGCCGGTCTGAAAGAGATGTATCCCGACAAGGCCCTTTCGTCGGATGCCAACTTCACGATGCGTTTAAGTTACGGTTCCGTAGGCGGTTATCATCCGTATGATGCAGCCTGGTACGATTATTATTCAACGGAGAAAGGTATTCTGGAAAAAGAGAATCCGGAAGATGACGAATTCTGGGTACAACCGGAAATCCTGGATATGATCCGTAGCAAAGACTTCGGACAGTATGTCAATAAGGACGGTCATCTGCAACTTTGTTTCCTGACAAACAACGATATCACCGGCGGTAACTCCGGAAGCCCGGTATTTGATAAAAATGCCCGTTTGATCGGTCTTGCTTTCGACGGGAACTGGGAAGCAATGAGCGGTGACATCGCTTTCGAACCCGAGTTGCAGCGCACGATTGCAGTAGATATCCGTTATGTCCTTTACATGATCGACAAGTGGGGTAAATGCCCGCGGTTGATTAAGGAATTGCAATTGGTAAGATAAAAGCCATAAAGGAACGCAGATGCGTCTGCGTTCCTTTATACAATATCACTTCGATACCTTGCTTTCACGTTTCATCTTCTTTGTAACAGGCTAATAAATAGAAAGATACGATGAACCCTGCTGCCTTCATCCGAGCAATGCAGATCAGCCGGAAAAAAGACCAGTCTTTTAAAGTCAGAAGTCTCTTATTTTGAAATCAAAAGAAAGGACTTAACATTTCAAAACACCCTACCTTTAAAAACGGGTGCTTATCCGTTTGTTATCCGATGCCTGTTCATTTACTCTCCGATGCTTACCCATTTCTTTATGGATGGTCGTTTAGGACACTCTGCTATGTCTTTCTTAAAAAAGACTAAAACAATTATCCTTTCACCATAATTTGCTATGTCCCAATTGCTTGGAGACTGTGACGGGTGACACTTAAAGTTTGAATAGCCCTGTAGGAGGGTGATTTTAGCCAGTTGGGCAGGTTTAGCACTATTGTTTTGGTCATCCGTGACACTCATGCTGGTAGGCATAGCACTATAGTTCCGGTTTCTTCCCTATATAGTGCCAGCTTGTACCCATAAGGGTATCACTCTCTACCCTATAGCCTGCTACTCGCTACGCTTTAGGGAAAAAGCTGTGCGGCTTTTGTCAAAAAAGCGTAAGTCTTTTTCTCCATAACTGCCTGTATGTTTTCCAGTGCTGCGTACCCCGGATTTTCATCAGTCCGGGGCGCACCTATTTCTTTACTTCGATACGAAAGTAACAATCGAGCGTGCCGGAATAACGGCTGTCTCCTCTTTAGGCAGGGTCGGGAGAGGTAGCAGACTTTCGTTTGCCGCATCGGAAGTGCGGTAGGGCTGCCAAGACGTTACGCCGGGGACATCCAGGTCGAAAGCGAATTGTTTATTATCGTTGGCATAGTTGATAACGACGATTGCCCACTTTCCGTCGGTGTTCTTATAAGCGGAACACATCAGGCCTTTCTGGTCGGTATCGCCTTCGGGGATGACTTTTCCGCTGGCGTCTTTGGCTTCGATAGCCATGCGGACGGCACCCGGACGGATGAAGCGGCTGTAGTTGCCTAAAGCCCACAGGAGCTTGGAGTCGCTTACGCTGCCGTCGGTCAGGTTTGCGTTGCTATGGTAGCGGATCAGGCCGTCTTTGTAGTCGTCGCCTGCCGCACGCCACCATTGCCAGCTGCGGGCATTGGCATATACCAGGTCGTGGTGGATAACGCGGGCTACGTAAAGAGCCGTTTTCATCGTCGGGTCGAAGCCACCGCCACCGCCTATTTCTTCGTCGTTACCCATGATACAGACTTCGGTCTGCCAGAAGTCGACACCGAACTTGTCGAGCGTGTCGCGCAGCTGGATGCGATAGTTGCGCAGGTCACTCAGCGGGGTGTTCGTCCAGTAGCTGTGGCCTGCCATCATGCGGGGGACGTTGGGGGTGTCGCCCAGATATGTTTCCGTGCTGTCGGGGTTGAAGAACGTTTGTATCTGGTAGCCACGCTGCCAGTCGGTTTCGTGGGTGGCGAACATGCAGCGGTAATCGGATGATTCGCTGACCAATATTTGAGTGTCGATGCCCCGTTTCACAAACTCCTTGCTAAGCAGCTTTGCCATGCGGGCTATTTCGCGGTTGGTGGCGGGGGTGCCTTCCTGCTTGGGGCCGATCCAGTTCCAATGCCCATCCGGTTCGTTGAAAGGACAGATGTAGTTGAACTTGATGCCGTCGTGCTTCTCGACACCTTCTATGACATCCGCCATGTAGCGGACGAAATCGTCGTAACATTCCGGGCGCAGGTTGAACGTGCCGTCGCGTCCGGTGTTGGTTGCCAGCCCGTTCTGGGTATAATAGACGGGGGCGGAGTTGAGGAAAGCAAGGAAACGGTTCACCCCGCGTTCTTTGGCAAGGCGGAGAAAGTTGCGCTGTCCCTGTTGCTTGTTCCAGTTGTAGGTGCCGTCGGCGTTGAGGAAACATTCTCCGCGTGTCCAGCGTGAACCGATCTGGCTGGCGTCGCCCTGCTCCTGGCTGCCGGCTCCTACGTTGAAGCGCCAGAGGGAGAGACCGATGCCTTTGGGTTGTCCTTTTGCGTCGTTTTCCGTACTGAACAGCCAGTCGGCTGCCTGGTTTTGTACGTCGGGCGACCAGAGCCCTATGTGCTGCATGCTCCATCCGTCGGAAGCGCTAAAGCAATCTATCGTCTGCCGGGGCTGGTCGGCCTGTATCCGGTAATGCACCGTTTGCGCTTGTAGCGTGCCGGCTGCGAGTAGTGTGAGAATAAGTGATTTGTACTTCATGGTGTTATTGGAATTGATAAATTAATGTAACAACCGAGTTGGGCTGGATGGTGCAATGGTTGCTGTCCAGCGTCTCCTCTTTCAGGTTATCCGTTTGCGAAGTGGTGTATCTTTTGATGCCTGCCGGGCTTTTCCCTATACCTTCTATTCGGGCATCGAGTCCGATCGACTTGTCGGTCAGGTTCGTGTAGACGGCAACCAGCCGGTCGCCATTCGGTGAAAGATAGGCACTGCCGAAGAAGGAGTTGGAAGCATTGGCGATGTCGAGCCCGATGCGCTGGTAGCCGGGACGGATAAAGAGGCAGTAATTGCCCAGTACCCACAAGTTCTTGGTCGCTTCGTAGGTTCCGCTTTCGGTAATATCGCCGTAGTCGCCACCGGCAGGGGTTACTTTCACCAGGTGGAAGCGGCATTTCTGGCTCCAACGTTCCGTATCCATGCTTGTCCAGTACGACCAGGAGCTGGCTCCCGCCGTAGTCAGGTCGTGATGGATTACTTTCGACATATAGAGTGCCATATCCAGGTAGGAAGCCTTTTCGTGTCCGGGGTATCCGTCGCTGTTGTATCCGTCGCCCAGCATGCTCCATTCGGTTTGATATACTTTCAGCCCATAGGCCGAAGCGGCGGAGGCTACCTGCGAACGAACGCTATACAGGTTGCTCCAGCTCCCGTCCGTCCAGTAGCTATGGCCGGCGATGGCGGGAAACACATGCGTCAGGTTGCCTACATAGTTCGGAGAGGCAGGATCGAAGAAGTTGTAGATCACGTTGCTGCGGTTGGCATCGCTTTTCTCCTTGTAGGTATATTCCCAGTCGCCGGCTTCGGCAAGCAGGATGCGGATACCCGCGAGACCTTTGTCTTCGAGCGCTTTATCCAGTTCGACTGTCAGCCGTTTGATTTCGCTGTTTTGCCAGGCGGAGCCTTCCTGCGAAGGTTCGTTCCAGTTATACTGCGGCTCGTTGACCGGGCTGATGAGGGTAAACTCGATACCTTTCTGTTGTTTGAAATAGGCGGCAACGTCTGCCATGTATTGGGCAAAGGGCGTATAGCAGTCGTCTTTCAGATTGCTTCGCGACCCCATGCCGGAATAGCCTTTCCCATTGTGGGTATAATAAACCGGGGGGGGTATTGCTGAACATAACGAACTGGCGGCAGCCATACACTTTGGCCTTATCGAGGAAGAACTGTTGCCCTTGCTGATGCGTCCAGTCGAGTGAGCCGTCGGCTTGCAGGAAACATTCGGCACGCCGGCTTTTCTCCCCGATGTCGCTTTCTTCGCCCTGTTCAGCAGTGCCGCCACCCAGGTTGAACCGCCACATCGAAAGGCCGATGCCTTGCGGCTGGCCTTCGGTGATGTCGGGTGAAAAGAGTAACCGGGCAATACCTTCTTTCGCTTCATCCGACCAGTAATTGCCGATGTAGTTGGGCACCCAGCAGTCGGATGCAGCAAAGCCGTCGATCGTCTGGTAGCGGGTAGAGCCGCTGATCGTGATCTGCTTGGTGATATCCGAAGGCTCCGGTTCGGGGATATCGTCCTTGTTGTCGGAGCAGGAAATGAATGCCAGTAGGCCCAGCGATAAGAAGATATATTCCGGTTTCATGGATTAGCTGTTTTTATTAATTGTAATTCGGATTTTGCGAAATGCTGCCTTCCGACATGGATACTTCCGAATGAGGGATCGGGAATACTTGGTCGCGGTCTTCGCGGAAGCTGTAACCCTTGTTACTGTTTTCCTTCTGGTTGGTCAACTCGTACTCGTCGTTTGATGTTTCCAGGTTGTACTTCACGAAGGAACCGTTTTCGCCCATGACGTTGCAGATTGCTTTCTTTCCGTTATCGTCCGTCCAGCGGCGCAGGTCGTACAGGCGGTTGTATTCGAGCGCCAGTTCCAGGCGGCGTTCCAAGCGGATCGCATCGCGTAGGGCGGTACCCGATGCCGTAACGTTATCCAGTTTGGCACGCTGGCGAACCTGGTTGAGGGCTTCGCGGGCAGGAGCGTCTTTACCCAGTGCGTTCTCTACTTCGGCATACATTAATAATATGTCGGCGTAGCGCAGCAAGCGGTAGTTCAAAGGTATATGCGGTGCATCATACGGGCTGGGGCGCTGATCCATAGGAATATAGAGTTTGCATGTCACGCGGCCTGATTTATGCTTGTCCGGTGTGATGATATAAGGATTATCAGCCGTCCAGCTTGCATCGCCCGGCACTTCGGTTGCATTATGCTTGATGATCGTCCATTTCAGACGTTCGGTGTCGCCGGCGTCGATGAAAGCCTTTTCCAGGTGGCTGGTAGGCAAGCCCCACGACCAACCCGAGTCGTCGCGCGAACCGCATACCACCGAGATGCGTTGTCCCAGGTTGTAAGTCAGGTCGCTGTTGGTCTGTACTTCAAATAACGATTCCTTGCTGTTGTTGTAAGCAATGTTCCATACGTCGCCGAAGTTAGGCAGCAGTTCGTATTGACCGGAGTTGATAACTTCCTGCAACATCTTCTCTGCTTCGTTATATTTCTCCTGGAAAAGATACACTTTAGCCAGATAACCCTGGGCGGCTCCTTTCGTCACACGTCCCATATCCGAATCGGCATATTCGCTGCGCAGCGGCAGGTCGGGAATGGTTTCGAGTAGGTCTGTTTCGATCTGTGTGCATACATCGGCTACCGAACTGCGGGTAATACCCTGTACTTCGCTGGGCAGTGCCATGGTCAGTACCAGTGGGATATCGCCGAAGTTTCTCACCAGGTCGAAGTAATGGAAAGCGCGGAGGAACTTTGCCTCGGCAATCATACGTTTGCGCAGGGTCTCGTTGCTGATGGGTGCTTCCGGCACGTTGGCTATGACAACGTTGCTGCGAAGGATGCCTTTATAGCGGTATTGCCAGAAGTTCTGGGTGTTATCGGTCTGCCCGTTGCCGGTGTAATGTGCCAGGTCGCGGTAATCGCCCGCATCCTGGGTGGTGTTGCCCATCCACATATCGTCGGTACACATATCGGATGCCACTACGAACTTGCATATCTGCCACCAGTCATCATAGAAGATAGACTGGTAACATCCGTTCACCTGCTTCATGCATTCTTCCTCATTCTGGAAATAGGTATCCAGGTTTTCCTGTCCCAGTACCGGTTGTTCGAGGAAGTCGGAACAACTGCTGAATCCGGCTGCCAGTGCGGCTGCCATTGTAAAACTAACTATTATCTTTTTCATGATCGGTTACTGATTAAAAGGTTAAATTAAGTCCAACTAAGAAAGTACGCGGGTTCGGATAGCCTGCATCGTCGATACCTGCTTCTGTGATACCTGCGCCACCGTTCAGGGCGGCTCTTTCCGGATCCATACCTGAGTATTTGGTGATCGTGAACAGGTTCTGGGTCGATACCGATACGCGGATACCCAGACCGTCTACCAGCGACTTAGGCAATGTGTAGCCCAGCTGCAACAGCTTGCAACGCAGGTAAGAACCGTTCTCTACGAAGAAGCTCGATACGCGTTTGTAGTTGTTGTTGGCATCGTTTACCGACAGGCGGGGAATCTTGTTGCTCGTTCCTTCGCCGTTCCATGCCTTCTCGTACGTTCCGGCAAAGACGTTGGAACCGCCTACGCCCGAATAGAGTTCAGCAATAGTCTTGTTGAAGATGTCGTTGCCGAATGTTCCGTAGAAATTGGCAACCAGGTCGAAGTCCTTATAAGTGAAATGTGTGTTCAAACCGAGCATCAAGTCGGGGAAAGCCGAACCCAGATATACTTTATCATTATCGTCGAGCACGCCGTCGTTGTTCAGGTCTTTAAAGCGGATATCGCCCGGTACGGCATTCGGTTGCAACATTTCGCCATTTTCGCTGGTGTGTGCATTCACTTCCGTCTGGTTCTGGAAAAGGCCGTCGGCAACATAACCGTAGAAACGGCTGATCTCGCCGCCTTCTTCGTTGCGGATGATGTAGTCGCCGTTGAAATCGCCGGTCAGGATCGGGCTTTCGCCTAATAACTTCACGGCTTTATTCTTTACGGAAGAGAGGTTCACGCCGATTTCGTAGCCGAAGTCGCTCACTTTATCGTTCCAGTTTACCGACAGTTCCCAACCGGTAGCCTGCATCTTACCGATGTTCGTCCACATCTGTCCGTTCCACATCGGGTAACCCAGGATCAGCAGGTTATCTTTATTCAAGAGCATATCGGTCGATTTCTTCTTGAACCAGTCGGCTGTTACGTTCAACCGTCCGTTCAGCAAGCCCATATCCACACCGGCGTTCACGTCTTCTACGGTTTCCCAACGCAGGTCGGCGTTACCGATACTGCTTACGGAAGTACCCAGTACGCGGTCGGCGCTGCTTCCGAATACATAGTCGCTGGCATCTACCAGGCTCAGATAAGCGTTGCTGTCGATATTCTGGTTACCAACACGTCCCCAGCCGGCACGCAGTTTCAGGTTGCTGAAAATATCCTGGTCTTTCATGAATTCTTCGCTACTGATACGCCATGCACCCGATACGGCGGGGAAAGTGGCATATTTGCTTCCTGTCGGGAACTTGGAAGAACCGTCGACGCGGATAGATGCTGTCAGGTAATAACGTCCGTCGTAGTTATACATCAAACGTCCCAGGTAAGAGATCAATGTGCTGTATGCGTTGGTACCTTCCGATTTCTGGTTCATGGTACCGGCATTTACATATTGCAGTTCGTCGAGGTTGCTCGGTGTGTTCTCACGTGAACCGAGTACCCAGTATTCGGAGAATTTCTCCATGGTATAACCACCCATTACATTGATATTATGCTTGTCGAGCGTGGTCATATAGTTGATCGTGTTCGTCCAGTTCCAGTCTACCCAGTTGTCCGCTTTTCTTTCTACGTAGCTCTGGTCTCTCTTTTCCAGGTTGTCGATGAAGAACTCCGGTTCGAACTTGTCGGAAGTGCGGAAGCGGGCGTTCACACCGAACTGCGAGCGGATTGTCAATCCTTTGATCGGTTCGATGTTGATATACGGGTTCATCAGCAGTCCGTATTCGTCGCTCGAGCTGTTCATGCGGGCTACGTTGCCTACCGGATTCCATACCTGGCTGTTGTGCGAACGCGAGTAACGGTCGTACACGTTATCTGTCCATTCTTCTTCCGGGCGGAATACGGGAGTGGTCGGGTCCATACGCATGACGTCGTTCAGCAGGTCGGGCGTATCGTCCCAGCGTTCCAGTTTCGGAGAGAAGTCCATACCGGCTTTCACGATCTTGTTGAAGCGGTATTCGGTATTGAAGCGGGCAGTCAGTTTGTCCCAATAGCCATAATCATAGTGTGAGTTCTGACGGAAATAACTGACGCTACCACTGTAAATGATCTTGTCGGAACCACCCTGGAAGCTCAGGCTGTAGCTCTGCATGGTGGCTACCTTCTTCACTGTTTCGTCCCACCAGTCGGTGCCTTCTGCATCGGTGATGTTATCTTTGCTGTTCCATACCGGTGTGTTGCCGTCGTTGATGTAACGTGCTTTGAATACCTTTTCATATTCGGATGCACCGGCGATATCCGGTTTCGACAGGGTCAGGAAGCCGACCGAGGTGTTGAACTGGAAAGTCGTTTTACCTTCTTTCCCTTTCTTGGTCGTTACAAGGATCACACCGTTAGAACCGCGTGTACCGTAGATAGCGGCGGCGGATGCGTCTTTCAAAATCTCGATGTTCTCGATGTCGTCCTGGTTCAGGAAGTTGATGTTGGAACCAACCGGCATACCGTCGACCACATACAGTGGATCGGAGCCGTTTACCGTTGTGACACCGCGGATGATTACACGCGGAGTAGCACCCGGGCTACCGGCATTGGTGATCTGTACACCGTTTGCCTTTCCCTGCAGGGAGTACATTGCGTTACCGCTTGCCATCTTTTTCAGTTCATCCCCTTTTACAGTCGAGATAGAACTGGTCAGGTCGCTTTTCTTGGCGGTACCGTAACCGATCACTACCACTTCATCCAGCGCCTCGATGTTTTCATCGAGGACTACGTTGATGACTTTCTGGTTGTTCACCTTCACCTCTTTGGTCTTGTAACCGATCATGGAGAAAGTCAATGTGCCGTTGCCGGGTACTTCGGATAAGGCATAATTACCGTCGAGGTCGGTAACCGTCCCGTTTGTAGTTCCCTTTACCATGATCGTAACGCCGATCATAGGTTCCTGATTACTGGAAGATGTTACATTTCCAGTCAGTTTTATCTGTTGCGCATAAAGGCTCAGAGTAAAGAACGATAATAAAATGAATAAATGTCGTTTCATATTTGCATGGTACTATTTATGTATTAGTTAATCGGATAAAGTCTGGAACGCAATAAATGAGTATCAAACTTGAACATGTACTTGCCGCTTTTCTGTACGGTTACTTTGCTCATGTTGTTACCATTGTTCTTGGTGTTGTATTCGTTCTCGCCCGAGTCGAATTCGCCGGCTTCAAAACGCCAGAAAGGTTCCACCCACCAGCCGCCGTTGTCGCCTGAATGTACGAGGTCTTTCGGAGTGATCGTGAATTCTACTTCACTGCCGGCTTCGAGTTCGACTTCGCCGTAGAACAGGTATGGGTTGTCGGCATCACGTGTTAATGTAGCTCCGTATCTGGTGTCCCAGTCGGGTATTCCTACCATGCCGGCTCCTGCCAGGCTCAGCTGAAACTCTACCGTTTCCGAATCGATTGTTACGGTATAAGGTGCCGGCTCGTCGGTCGGTGTGTAGCGGTTGGTCGTATATTCGCCTGTCAGTGTATTGAAGGTAATTTCGTAATATCCTTTTTCTTCCAGTACGATAGGTAAGGATATTTCCGGCTCGTCGGTTAGTACCGTATTATCGTTCGGGTTGATACCGAAACAGATCGGGGAGAAGTCGGTCTTCTGCGGCAGGAAGCGTACTTCCGTACCCGGTGCTTCCGAGTAATAACGTGCCCGGTAAGTAAACGGCTCTGTGCGTTCGATAAGCATCGGGATACCGAATAAGTCGCTGTTCAGCTGGTCGATTTCCTTTACGTCGCTCAGGTACATCTTTGTGAAGTCAGGCATTTCCGATACGGTGATTACGCTCTTTGTAACGGTTTCCAGCTTGAATTTGTCCACAGCCGTAATCGTCAGATTATAGGAAGCGATAGCGGAAGGCAGTGCGATAGTCTTGTCATAATTCAATGATTTACCTTCGACCGGCAGTTTTTCGTAGAAGTCGAGTTCAGGGATGCTGACTTCTACATAATCCAGCGCTTTGTCGTCTGCTGCGCTGAAACGGAGATTCAGTTTCGTTTCTTCCTTGATCAGGACTGTGATTGCTGCGCTTGGTGCCGAAGGGAAAGTAGGCGCTGTAAAGTCGCCGTCCATAGTCACCCTTACTTGCGATTCTACGGTACGTCCGCCGAGGTCGGTTACGGTCACGCCGATCGTGAAGCTTTCCCCTTCCTGCGTTTTGGCAGTTTTGAATTTGTAACTTAAATCGTAGGTGTAAACCGGTTCTTTGTAGATTTCCAGCGGGTCGATTGTCTTGTCCAGACTCAATTCTGCATTAACTAGGCGGATCGAGCGGATTCCGTCTTTGTCTTCTACTTTGCCGCTGATAGTGAATTCACGACCGGCCTCGGTCTGAATGTGTTCCGTTGCTAACGAAATAGTTGGATTTTGCCCGTCTACATCGGGATAACTATCGTCATCGTTGCATCCTGTCAGGAAGAAGGATGCGATTGCGAAAGATGCCATATATATGGCACTGAATTAAAAATACTTTTTCATAAATATTAATATTAAAGGATTGTTGATCTATAACGTTTTTTATTCCTTAACACTGCAAAGATATTAGGTGTAAGTTTTACAAGCGGTTATAAATCATGCAAGAATGGGATGTAAATCGTGCAATGAACAATAAATGTAAATGATTATCCGCATAATGTCCTATTATAAATTCTGGATTTGAAGTCGGAGT
>JAJPZM010000489.1:0-1312 GCA_021204335.1 Parabacteroides sp.
GATTTTTATTCTTCTTTCTTTTTTGCAAGTTTCTTCTTCATTTTATCAAGTTCTTTCTGGAGAGTTTCAATCTCTATTCCCTGATTCTTGATAGTTGTTAATAAAGAGTTCAATTCTTCATTATCGACATCGACAGGAAACAATGCATTGACACGACTTATGAAATCTCCCAAGATATTCATATAGTTTGTAAAAGCATCGTAAGGAGAATCGTAAATACCACGGTTCAACCAAATACCTGTATTCTTTGTGGTCATGAAGCGGAAATTACTACTGGCCTGCAAATAATCCCAGTCCTGCTTGATACGGCGGTCGTCACACAAATGAACACGTTCAGCCACACTATACAGCTTATTGAACGCCTCACGCTGCATTACATTACCCAACCAGCAGCTGGTATCTCTTTCTTCGTCAACCCACGACATTAGATAAGGAACATCAATTTGATCTACCGATTTCAACTTAGTAATGATATCTGTCGGTGTAGAGAATGTAATATTTCTATCCTTTGCACAAGCCGGCAATGCCTTAATAAAACTCAGGATATTAGAAGACAAGGGCTGTGACATACCCAGTGCACCCAGTTCCATAAAGATATTGATAACCTGCTCCCCTTCCGGGAATCCGGCAATCCAATCCATATATTTATCGGCAAACAGCGGATATTCGCTCCAGTCGGAATTAGAAAAGCGTAAACTGATATCATCCGACAATTTGAAATCGCGAAGCAACAACTTCAGATTCGGGTTATATGCGCAATGATACAGATAATGAGGACTCTTCCATCCCAATACATGCTTAGCTCCTTCTGTCAACATACCCTTGAATCCCATACTGGCAACTACTGCACCGATTTCATTCGAATAGATCAAGCTTGAATTGCGGAATACCTTAGGCGTCTGACCGAATACCTGTTTGATCTTTTTCTTCATGCGGTCAACCTCCTCACGGAAGCAATCTTCATTAGCCAATGAAGAAAGGCCATGAGAATAAGGTTCACACAAGAATTCGCAACAACCGGTTTCGTTCAATTGATGCAGCAGTTCAATTACCCGCGGAGCATATACTTCCAACTGCTCCATAGCCACACCCGAAATGGAGAAAGCCACTTTAAAAGCTCCGTTATTCTCTCTAACCATTTCCAGCAATGTCGAGAGAGCCGGAATATACGAACGTTCTGCTATTTCGCTGATACTACGTTCGTTTTCATAATCATCGTAATAGTAATGATCGGTGCCTATATCAAAGCAACGATAACGTTTCAAATGGATAATTTGATGTATTTCAAAATAAAGGCAGATTGTTTTCATAT
>JAJPZM010000489.1:1322-2621 GCA_021204335.1 Parabacteroides sp.
CTTTTATTATTTACCGTAATTCTTTAAAACCTCTTCATAAAGTGCGCGGATTCGCAAACCGACTTTTTCCCAGGTAATGCCATCGACCTCTTTCTTTCCTTCTTCTTGAAGATATTTGAAAAGAGATTCGTTCGTACAAAGAGAATAAATAGCATCGGCCATTGCATTAATATCCCAGTAATCCGTTTTAATCACTTTATCCAGAATTTCACCGCAGCCGGACTGCTTCGATATAATAGACGGCGTCCCACACTGCATTGCTTCCAACGGAGCGATACCGAAAGGTTCGGAAACAGACGGCATCACGAAAACATCACTGTTCTTATACGCCTCATACACCTGGCGTCCACGTTGGAAACCGGGGAAATGGAAACGATCGGCAATACCCCGTTCGGCAGCCATATTGATCATTGCATTCAACATATCACCCGAGCCTGCCATTACGAAACGAATGTTACGTGAACGTTTCAAAACCAAAGATGCCGCTTCTACAAAGTATTCCGGTCCTTTCTGCATGGTGATACGTCCCAGGAATGTAACCACTTTTTCTTTCGGATGCTCCGGACGAGGTATATCCTGTAACTCTTGTGAAAGTGGATAAACCGCATTGTGCATGGCAAAACATTTGCGGGGATCCTGATGATATTCACGAATAACCGTCTGACGAGTCAGTTCCGATACACACATGATACAATCGGCATGATCCATACCGTTCTTCTCCATCGCATATACAGTCGGGTTTACTTTTCCGCGTGAACGGTCGAAATCGGTTGCATGAACATGGATACACAATGGTTTACCGCTCACCAGCTTGGCATGTACCCCTGCCGGATAAGTCAGCCAGTCGTGTGCATGAATGATATCGAACTGCTGCTGGCGTGCAATAACTCCGGCTATAATAGAAAAATTATTAATTTCGTCATGCAGATTACCCGGATACCCTCCGGCAAACTCCATACATCCCAAATCGTTGACATGCATGTGAGAGAAATCAGCATAAATATGATCGCGAAAAGCATAATACTGTTCCGGCGTCATATAATGGGGCAGTCGGGATTTGAGATAATCATAATCAACATCACGCCACACAACAGGCACTTGGTTCATGCCTATAATCTTAAGGAAACCTTCTTCTTCTCCGGTTGGCTTCGGAAGACAGAAAATCGTCTCCATATCACTCTGTGTACTCAAACCTTTAGTGATGCCATAAGAAGCAACAGCAAGACCACCATATATTTTGGGAGGAAATTCCCATCCAAACATTAATACTTTCATATTGGCTCCTCCTATTAATAATTG
>JAJPZM010000091.1:0-430 GCA_021204335.1 Parabacteroides sp.
TAACATATCATATTATTTTTGTTTATCGTTTTAAGATATCATTTCGTCATAATAAGCTATTACTTCCAAAAAGAGTTTGATTCATACCGATTATGTAAACCGCAGCTACTGCCATAGTTAGAGTTTCTGCAACAGAAACCAGGATTATTGCAACAGAAACCAGGATTATTGCAGCAGAAACCCCTGTTATTGCTGCAATAACCCTTACAAAAGGAAAAGGAAATAGAAAAGGAAATAATAACACTACACAAAAATCAAATGAAACTGAATTTTCAAACGATTATGAAGATTCTTTACCGGTAGGCAAAATTCATTGGCGAAGCCATAAAAAATGAATCAGTCTGTTTGTTATAAGTTCAAAGATAAATCGTATATTTGTCCTTTGGTTTAAAACCTTGTAAACTGTATATTAACAAGATTAATTCTATTT
>JAJPZM010000091.1:440-16078 GCA_021204335.1 Parabacteroides sp.
GTATTAGTTATTGGTGCAGGGGGCGTAAGTACCGTTGCTGTTAAGAAGATCGCGATGAACGCTGATGTTTTTACCGATATCATGGTAGCCAGCCGCACGAAAAGCAAGTGCGACCAGATCGCCGCCGATATTAAAAACGTGAAGGTAAAAACAGCACAGGTCAATGCGGACAACGTGGACGAGCTTGTTGCATTGTTTAATGACTTTAAGCCCGAGTTGGTTGTCAACCTGGCTTTACCCTATCAGGACCTCTCTATCATGGACGCCTGCCTGGCTTACGGAGTGAGCTATCTCGATACGGCCAACTACGAACCGCTGGACGAAGCTAAATACGAATACAGCTGGCAATGGGCCTATAAAGATCGTTTCGAAAAAGCGGGACTGACAGCTATCCTTGGTTGTGGATTCGATCCGGGCGTAACAGGAGTATATACAGCTTATGCAGCTAAACATCATTTCGACGAAATTCAGTATCTGGATATCGTAGACTGCAATGCCGGCGACCATCACAAGGCATTCGCAACGAACTTCAATCCGGAAATCAATATCCGCGAAATCACCCAACGTGGCAAATATTACGAAGACGGCGAATGGAAAGATACCGATCCGCTGTCGGTACACAAACCGTTGAACTACCCGAATGTAGGTCCGCGCGAATCGTACCTGATGTACCACGAAGAATTGGAAAGCCTGACAAAGAACTTCCCGACCATTAAGCGCGCTCGTTTCTGGATGACTTTCGGACAGGAATATCTGACTCACCTGCGTGTTATACAAAATATCGGCATGTCGCGTATCGACCCGATCATGTATAACGGACAGGAGATCGTTCCGATACAGTTCCTGAAAGCCGTATTGCCTAATCCGGGCGATCTGGGCGAGAACTATACAGGCGAAACGTCTATCGGTTGCCGTATCCGCGGTATCAAAGACGGAAAGGAACAGACTTACTACGTTTACAACAACTGTAGCCACGAAGCCGCCTACAAAGAAACAGGTGCACAGGGCGTAAGTTATACGACAGGTGTTCCGGCAATGATCGGCGCCAAGCTCTTTATGCAAGGTGTTTGGAAGAAACCGGGCGTTTGGAACGTTGAAGAATTCGATCCGGATCCATTCATGAAGGAACTGAACGAACAAGGTTTGCCCTGGCACGAAATGTTTAATGTAGACCTGGAGCTATAAGAATAATAAGTAATATCTACAGGATACTACGCCTTAGCACATGCATCAAAAGCAGAAGAATCAAAATGCTTGGAATTTGGGCTTTTCATCTGGCCAGGAAAAGATATATAGGTATTTTCCTCGATCCGGTGTTGACTTGCAATTACCGGTGCAAAATGTGTTATTTCAGCGATGAAGAAAGAAGGAAAACATATCGTGGTATCTTGGGATATGAAGATATAGAGACAATAGCCGCCGGTTTGTTTCACCGTGCGCTGAAATTACAGATCGGTTGCGGGGCAGAACCTACGCTGCACAAAGATCTGGTAAAAATAATCGCACTGGGCAAACAACATAAGGTACCCTATATTTCAATTACCTCCAACGGTGCTTTGCTGACCAGGGAGTTATTGACAGCCGCCATAGAGGCTGGCCTCAACGAACTTACCTTGTCGGCACATGGAGTAACCAGGGAAACGTATGAGGACTTGATGACAAATGGTAAATTCGAAAGGTTTCAGGAGTTGTTGGCAGACATCGCCGAAATAAAAAAGACATATCCTGAATTCAAATTGCGTATTAATTATACGATCAATAACAAAAACCTGGAAGAATTAAGCCATATCTGGGACGTTGTCGGCAATGAAATGGATATTCTTCAGCTAAGACCGATCCAAAAAATCGGGAACACCGAATATCAGGACTTTGATCTGACACGAATTTACGAGAAGTTCGACTCGGTATTGACTCCGTTAATTGAAGAATGTAAACGCAGAAACATTGTCTGTCTGGCTCCGGAAAAGCAGAATCTTATCATACTGGAAAATGATGTGATCGAAGACGACAGCATTGAAAAAGCGACTTACTGTTATGTCTCGCCCAAAGGTTGTTGGCAGGATGATTTCGATTATCATACAGAGACATTCGAATCGTATGCATCGAAAGTACATTTAGGCAGGCAGTTGCTGGGCAAAGCACTTGCCGGAACCAGCCGCCGGAAAGTGGATGTGACACGTAAGATGAACTATAATATTAAATAGACCGAATAAAATATGGCACTACAAGTTGGCGATAAGGCTCCGGAAGTTCTGGGGCTCGATCAAAACGGAAAAGAAATAAAACTCAGTGATTTTAAAGGGAAGAAATTAGCTCTTTATTTTTACCCGAAAGACAACACAAGCGGTTGTACGGCGGAAGCTTGCAGTCTGCGCGACGGTTACCGGGAGTTGCAGGCAGCCGGCTACGAAGTGGTAGGGGTAAGTAAAGACAGCGCGAAATCTCATCAGGGATTTATCGCCAAGCAAAATCTGCCTTTCAACCTGATTGCTGATACGGACACAGCCCTGCAACAAGCTTTTGGCGTATGGGCAGAAAAGAAACTGTACGGACGTTCATACATGGGGACTCTCCGTACCACCTTTATTATCAACGAAGATGGCATCATTAAAAAGATAATGGGTCCGAAAGAGGTGAAGACAAAAGACCATGCAAATCAAATCCTTAATTCATAAAAAGGGATGGCAAAAGAAGACAATTTATTCGAAGAAGGAAAAACTCCGGAAGGAAAGCCGGCCGTTAATGCCGACAAACTGAAAGCGCTTCGCGCAGCAATGGACAAGATTGAAAAGAACTACGGAAAAGGTTCGATCATGAAGCTGGGCGACGAAAGTGTTGAAAACATTGAAGTGATCCCTACCGGATCGATCGCACTCAACGCGGCATTAGGCGTGGGCGGTTATCCGAGAGGCCGTGTAATCGAGATATACGGACCGGAATCGTCCGGTAAAACGACGCTGGCTATCCACGCGATCGCCGAAGCACAGAAAGCAGGTGGTATTGCCGCTTTCATCGATGCAGAACATGCTTTCGACCGCTTCTATGCTGAAAAATTGGGCGTAGATGTAGAGAACTTATGGATCTCGCAACCGGACAACGGCGAACAGGCACTGGAAATCGCAGAGCAATTGATCCATTCTTCCGCAGTAGATATTATCGTGATCGACTCTGTGGCAGCTCTGACTCCCAAAGCAGAAATCGAAGGTGATATGGGTGACAGCAAGATGGGCTTGCAGGCTCGTTTGATGTCGCAGGCCCTGCGTAAGCTGACCGGTACGATCAACAAGACGAACACGACTTGTATCTTTATCAACCAGTTACGCGATAAGATCGGTGTGATGTTCGGTAACCCGGAAACGACAACCGGTGGTAATGCGTTGAAGTTCTATGCTTCTGTCCGTTTGGACATCCGTAAGATCGGCTCATTGAAAGATGGCGACGAAGTGAAAGGTAACCAGGTCCGCGTAAAGGTCGTAAAGAACAAAGTAGCGCCTCCTTTCCGCAAAGCGGAGTTCGACATCATGTTCGGCGAAGGTATTTCAAAAGCTGGCGAGATCGTAGACTTGGGAGCGGAACTGAATATCATCAAAAAAAGCGGATCGTGGTATAGCTACAACGAGACGAAACTGGGGCAAGGCCGTGATGCTGCCAAACAGTTGATCAACGACAACCCTGAACTGGCAAAAGAACTTTCCGGCTTGATATTCGAGGCGTTGAAAGGATAAACATAATTACTAAAAAAGGGATATCGAAAGTCTTTACAGAACTTTCGATATCCTTTGTAATAACTACCGATTTCTCTCGTTAAAGAAATATGACCGACAAAGACAAATATAGCCGACTTTGTAACAAGGAAACGAGCATTCCTCTGTTTTCACGCGACTGGTGGCTGGATACTGTCTGTGGAAAAGACTCTTGGGACGTCTTGTTGGTCGAAGAAAAAGGAACTATCCAGGCTACACTTCCTATATATATTCCCCACCGGGGAATTATCTCTATGCCCCCTTATACGCAGACGATGGGTCCCTGGTTCGCCCCGGAACCGCCCGATGCCAAATATACCCGGACATTGGGTAAACACCAGGCTATCTGTAAAGAATTTACCGAGGCATTAAAGAAATATCCCCATTTCCTGCAAAATTTTAATTACCGGATAACCGATTGGTTACCGTTCTATTGGGAAGGATATCGGCAGACAACCCGTTATACTTATCTGTTGAACGATATCCGTAACGAAAAGTTGCTGTGGGAAAACATGAGTCCCAATATCCGCAGGAATATTACGAAAGCAAAAGAGAAAAACGGCATTACCGTAAAGAAAGGTATTCCGGTAGATGATTTCCTGAGAATTCAGGATCTGACATTCAAGCGCCAGCAATTATCCAATTGTTGGGAACACGATATTCTGAAAGATATTATAACTGCTTGCCGGCAACGAAATCAAGGTGACCTTTGGGGGGCTTACGATACTGGCGGACACCTGCATGCCGTAGCATTCATAGTCTGGCAGGAGAGTTCGGCCTATTACCTGGCCGGTGGCGGCGATCCCGAACTAAGGGCATCAGGCGCACACAGTCTAGTTTTGTGGGAAGGTATCCGTTTTACGGCGCAATACACTGATCTTTTTGATTTTGAAGGGTCGATGATACCCGGTGTGGAACGTTTTTTCCGTGAATTCGGTGCCATTCAAACCCCATTCTTCACAATAACTAAAGGAAATCTGAGTTTATTATACAGAGCCTGGTTAAAGTTAAAGAAATGGATATGAAAAATCGTACCCTACATTATATTATACGTTTTCTTCTTGGAGAGGATATTCCCGGAGAAGTGGTTGCTGCTGTCGGATATACAAACAATCCGAAGTTGTACGACCGTTATAGTATAGTGATCGTACCCTCCGGCTTCTTTAACGATCATATCTATGGAACGCCGGCTTCGCTGCCGGAACTGCCCCTGCAGGAAATTGAGGGAACCCCTCTCCTGTTTGGCAAACCGCAGATAGAACAGGTCGGCGACACACTGGTTATTCATGCAGACCTCGTAGCCAGCACTTATTTCCTGATCACCCGTTACGAAGAAATCATACAACGGAACGAACGGGATGAGCACGGACGTTTTCCCGGGAAAAAGTCTTTGCCTTACCGGGCAGGATTCCTGCATCGGCCGATTGTCGACGAATACCGGTTGCTGCTGCGCAAATGGCTGCAACGATACGGTCTCCGGATTCCGGATATAAGCCCGCACATACAACGCATCTATTTAACTCATGACCTGGATGCCCCTATCCTTTACCGTTCATGGAAAGGCGTAGTTCGTTCAGTCAAAGACGGTAGGGGGCTGCTCCATTCTATCCGGGGGAAATACGGCCCGGTAGAAAATGACCCGTACTATACTTTTCCCTGGATGTACCAACAAAACAAAATGCTTCGGGACCAGGTAGGCAAAAATAATTGCCAACCGATTCTTTTCATACGCAGCGGCGGCAAAAGCAAACAGGACAAACCTCACTATCGTTTGAAAAACGGGGATATATGTCAACTGATACAAAACACATTAGCAAACGATATGATTATCGGACTGCATAGCAGTTACCAGGCCGGACTCGATCCTGCCCTGATCCACAAAGAGAAGAAAAATCTGGAAGAAAATACAGGTAAAAGCATCCGCTGCAACCGGCATCATTTTCTGGCCAGCCGTGAACCGGAAGATATGACGCAACTGGAAGCTGCCGGAATTACCGACGATTTCACTATGGGATACGCCGATGCGGCAGGGTTCAGGTTGGGGACCAGCTATCCAGTACGCTGGATTAATCCGATGAACCGCCGCTTATCCTCGGTGTTGCTTCATCCGTTGACAATAATGGATTGCTCGCTCGAAGAAAAAAAATATATGGGGTTCAATCAGGAAGAAGCACTTGCATATAGCCTGAATCTGATCGGTCAGGTGAAAAAAGCAGGTGGAGAACTGACTCTGCTGTGGCATAATACCAGCGCACAGGAAAACACCGGTAGTTATTTAAGAAAACTTTACAGCCATTTGTTAAACGAACTCGCAAAAAATGAAGATTGTTACTATTGTCGGCGTCAGACCCCAGTTTGTCAAGGCGGCTATGGTCAGCCGGGCGATCCTGGAACATAATAAGAAGAATGATTCTCCGATAGAGGAACTCATCCTGCATACGGGACAGCATTACGATGAAAATATGAGCGACATATTTTTCAATAGCATGGGTATCCCCCAACCTACCTGGCAACTGCAATGCGGAAACGGGGCACATGGAGAGATGACCGGCCGGATGCTGATTGAAATTGAAAAAATATTATTCGATACCCTGCCGGACTATGTGCTGGTTTATGGGGATACCAATTCAACATTGGCAGGAGCACTGGCTGCATCCAAACTACATATCCCCGTTGTTCATGTCGAAGCCGGTCTACGCAGTTTCAACAAACAGATGCCGGAAGAAATCAACCGTATTTTAACGGATCGTATAGCAACGCTGTTGTGCTGTCCGACTTTCGCGGCAGTAAAGCATCTGGCAAATGAAGGGGTCCGGGAAGGGGTTCACCATGTCGGCGATGTCATGTATGATGCCGCTTTACTGTTCGGGGAACTGGCCGACAGTGCTTCATCCATACTTAGCCTGTATCAATTGCGAAGCAAGCAATTCAGACTTTGTACGGTTCACCGGGCCGAAAACACCGATAATCCGGAACGTCTCATGGAGATTGTCCATGCGTTAACAGAAATATCATCTTCTTCTTTTCCTACCGTTCTCCCTTTGCATTCCCGTACGCGGAACTGCCTGGAGAAACTGGACATGCTACGATCCTTAGAAAAACAGGAAGGGATTTTAATCATTCCCCCGATCAGTTTTCTGGATATGGTGATGCTGGAAAAACATGCAGCAACCATCCTGACCGATTCGGGCGGGGTACAGAAAGAAGCTTATTTCCACCATACTCCCTGCATCACCCTGCGGGATGAAACCGAATGGACCGAAACGGTTGAGGCCGGCTGGAACCAAATTGCCGGATACAAGAAACAGGCGATTCTGAATTGCCTGAAAAATAACCCGGTCCGGAAAGAAATTCCGGAATACGGAGAAGGTCACGCATCCGAAAAGATTATAGGTTTACTATGAAGAAAGTACTGATTATCTGCGACCTTTTTCCACCGGCATTCGGTCCGCGTATGGGATACTTATGCAAATATCTCAGGAATCAGGGCTGGGAACCGGTTGTACTGACAGAAGCGGTGGATGAAAAAACATTTACTTTCCTCGCCGAAGGAAATCAGGTTACTTATGTAAATTATTATACGACAAAAAATACTTTCGTCAGAAAAATTCAATGGATCTGTACACTTCTGCTCGATTTATGTTTCGGTTTTAAAGATGCCCACATGTATCGCGCTGCCCAAAAACTGACGAAAGAAAATCATTTCGATCTGATATTATGCAGCAGCTATCGGACATTTCCGTTACCGGCAGCACTAAAGACAGCCAGAAAACAGAATCTTCCTCTGGTTGTCGATCTGAGAGATATCATCGAACAATATACCGGAGATGAATTTATTTCACATGCACTACCTGCTTTTTGCGGATTAAACAAATTATCTATATCCGTATTCAAGAGGAAAAGTCTTCGGGACAGAAACCGGGTTTTGCAACAGGCCGGATATATAACCACCGTTTCCCCTTGGCATGTAGATATTCTAAAACAATATAATCCGAATGTCGAGCTGATTTACAATGGTTTCGACCCGGAGCTGTTTTATCCGGAACAGAAGAAAACCAACCGGTTCATCATCACATACACCGGCCGGCTGCTTAGCACTGCAATGCGTGATCCGGGATTATTGCTGGAAGCATTGGCAATTTTAGCCGCGGAAAATATATTTACGGAAAAGGATTGCCGGGTTTACTGGTATGTTGACGATGCATCCCGGGAAATTATCACCGGAGAAGCGAAGAAGCATGGAGTTTCTGCATTCATGGATTTCAAAGGATATGTTCCGGCATGCGATATCCCGTCCGTTTTAAATAACAGTTCGGTATTACTGCTATTGACCAATCAGGCAAAAGGGACCGGTCCAAAAGGAATCATGACAACGAAGTTCTTTGAAGCCCTGGCCGTCGAAAAACCAATACTTTGTGTCCGCAGCGACGAAAGTTGCCTGGCCCAAACGATTCGGGAGACCAATGCCGGACTTGCTGCAACAGAAGTAAATGAAGTTTGCCGGTTTTTGAAATCCTATTATAATGAGTGGAAAGAGAAAGGCTACACTTCATCGCCGACAGACAAAAATAAATTAATTCGTTTTTCCCGCGAAGAACAGGCAAAACAATTCACACAGATATTCGAAAAGACTAAAATTCATGGATAAATATATAAATATAGTATCTTTTAATATTCCCTGGCCGGCAAACTACGGGGGAGTAATCGACGTTTATTACAAGATATTGGCATTACACCGGTGTGGTGTGAAAATCATCCTGCATTGCTTTGAATATGAACGACCGCATTCAAAAGAGCTGGAAGCGGTGTGCGAAAAAGTATATTATTACAAACGGAGAACAGGCTTGCTGGCGAATATGACCCTGCTGCCTTATAACGTTTTTAGCCGGAAAGACCCGGAACTGCTCAAAAACCTGCTGAGCAATGATTATCCGATCTTATTCGACGGTCTGCATACTTGTTACTACATGAACCATCCTCAACTGAAGGGGCGGATGAAGATATACAGGGAAAGCAATATAGAGCATGATTATTACCGGCATCTGGCAAAGGCGGAAACCAACCTGCTGAAAAAAGAGTTTTTCCGGGTCGAGGCGTGGCGGTTCGAGCGCTATCAGGAGATATTGAAACATGCCGATCTGATGCTGGTCGTGTCTGTTACCGATACGGAATATCTGCGCAAAATGTTTCCCGACAAGAAAGTCGAATATATGCCGAGTTTCCATATCAACGACCGGATCTCCGTAAAAACCGGGGCTTCCGATTTCGTACTCTATCATGGGAAATTGTCTGTGACAGAAAATTCGCAGGCTGCCTTATATCTTATCAAAAATGTATTCTGTAAACTGTATTGTCCCTGCATCATCGCCGGCATGAACCCGCCTGCCGTTTTGCAGGAAGCGGCAGCCCCCTACCCGAATATTAAAATAGAAGCGAATCCATCCAACGAACGCATGGATTATCTGACTCATGAAGCACAGATACATATATTGATTACTTTTCAGGATACCGGATTAAAGCTGAAACTACTGAACAGTCTTTTCGGCGGACGATATACAATCGTAAACCAAAAGATGGTAACGGGCAGTGGATTGGATCCTTTATGCCATATTGCCAATACGCCGGAAGAAATGATAGCGACCTGCAACCGGTTAATGAAGCAGCCTATGACAACGGAACTGATCGAACAGAGAAAAGAGTTCCTCTTCCCGACCTATTCGAATGAACAGCAAGGTAAACGTCTTTATAATATGATTTATGGAAAAGCTTAACCTGGCTCCTGTTATCCGGTCGCTGGCAGAACGGTTGCAGGCAATCGATTACGACCGGTTACCGATCAGCGATTACAACAAAAAATATATCCGGAATCTGAAACCGGCAATGCTTTATTATCTGAAGATTTACAGTGCCTGTTTGTCAAAAGGTTTCAACACTCTGTCGACTGTCCTTTAGAGAAAGCTACTTTAGTCGATTATGGCGGTGGAAGCGGTTTTCTGAGTATTCTGGCAAAAACAGCAGGTATCGGAAAAGTGATCTATCTGGACCTCAATCCTAAATCGGTAGAAACTATCCGAATATTAAAGGAAGAGTTCGGAACAGGTCCCGATATGATTTTACAGGGTAATTCCGACAGGCTGGCAGACTGGTGTAAAGAAAATCAGATTCATCCCGACTTGCTGATCGCCACCGACCTGATCGAGCACGTTTACGATCTGGAAGTGTTTTTCAAAGATCTTTCCGGCATAAGCAATGATATGCAGATGATCTTTACCACGGCCTCAACGCCTTACAATCCTTATATAAAACGTCGCTTGCATAAATTAATGGATGGCTGTGAATCCGGGACATTAGAAACGCCCAACTATTATACATTAAGGAAGTCGTATATCGAAAAGAACTATCCGGCTCTATCCAAGAAAGAGATTGAAAATTGGGCAATACATACCAGAGATCTGACCTATCCGGATATCGACCGGGCAATCCAATCCGGGGGAAATACCCTTCTTAACAGATAAACACAACACCTGTGACCCTGCTACCGGAAACTGGACAGAGCGGATATTACCGATTAAAACCTATCGTTCCCTTATAAGCCCATACAATTACTCCGTAAAAGTGGATAAAGGTTTTTTTCAATGCAGACAGACCGGGCAGAATTGGTTCGATGCTAGGAAAATGCATCAACCTACTGATCCGGTATTCAGGCAAAACAGGATTACTGCTCGCACCGTTTATCTTCCTGATCTGTACCAAGCATTCCGGCAAGAGCTGATTGCACATAAGGACGTTGTAAGTCTTGTGGTTTAAGAGTCTGATCATTCCATTGGAGCAAGTCGATATCAATGGGGATATTTCCTTTTGCTTTATCTCCCTATTTACGTCCCATGAATATCTCCATTTGCTTGAAAACGGCAATGATCTTATCCGGTGAATCGGGAGTAAGAGCGATAGCTACCTAATTCAGAAAGAGAGAGGGAGTATCTATCTCTACAGGTTCCGTATAAACAGTTTCAGAAAAACGGATCGAAATAAAATAACCGCTTAACAACCGGCCTGCTATTTCAATGTTTTTCTCTTTGTCCAGATTCGACCCCAGACCGACTATCACAGTGTTCATCGTACGATTCATCGCTATCAGATTATTACAATACAAAACTACAAAAATAATTTTGATGAAGATGTGTCATAATTTCCCTTTTCCGACAGTCGGAAAACTCCAAAAAGTTCCCGCAGCCCTTTCCCGACAGTCGGAAAGCTTCAAAATGTAAAAATTTACTTTTTCTGACAGTCAGAAAGCTCTGAAATGTGAAAATTTGCTTTTTCCGACAGTCGGAAAGCTCTAAAAAACGTTTTTTGCCCTTTTGCAACAGGCGGAAAGTACTGCGGGAACTTTTTTGCCCTTTTGCAACAGTTCGAAAGCCGCAAATATCCCGCCGGAAAGGCTTCCGCCTTGTCGGAAACAAATTAAACGACGGAATACCTACAAATAGGTATTGATTATACTAGCATTAACTTACACCTTTGCACAAGAATTTAAGAAAATGAGATTATCAGAACTTCATACCGGCGAGAAAGGTGTTATAGTTAAAGTAATGGGACGCGGGGCTTCCCGCAAACGCATTATCGAGATGGGATTTATTAGGGGGAAAGAAGTAGACGTTATCCAGAACGCTCCGCTAAAAGACCCTATTCACTATCGCGTAATGGGTTACGATGTTTCACTGCGTCGAAGCGATGCAGCCATGATCGAAGTGATCAGCGCAGCCGAATATGCGAAAATACAATCTTCCCAAAAGGACGAAGAACGTTCCACCGATTCTTATATCTCCCCGTCAACAGAGGATTTGCAGGCCATTGCCATCAATAAAGGGAAAACCATCAACGTGGCTCTCGTTGGAAATCCGAATTGCGGAAAAACATCATTGTTTAACTTTGCATCCGGTGCCCATGAGCATGTAGGCAACTACAGCGGAGTAACCGTCGATGCCAAAGAAGGAACTTTCAAGCAGGATGGCTACACCTTCCGCATTGTCGATTTGCCGGGCACTTACTCCCTGTCCGCTTACACACCGGAAGAATTATATGTGCGAAGACATCTCAGCGAAGAACAGCCGGACGTGGTAATCAATGTTGTCGATGCCTCTAATCTGGAAAGAAATTTATATCTGACTTGCCAGCTTATCGATATGGACGTCCGGTCGGTCATCGCCTTAAACATGTATGACGAACTGGAACGCCAGGGGAATAAATTCGACTACGAATCTTTATCCCGGATGATCGGAACACCGATTGTTCCTACCATAAGCAGGACAGGCTTTGGAATCGAAGATTTATTCAAACGGGTGATCAAAGTATATGAAGAAGAAGATCCCGTGTTGCGGCATATTCATATAAACTACGGCGATGTACTGGAAAAGGGCATCACGAATCTCCGCCGAGCAATCAAAAATAACGGCAACATTGCCAAAAGCCTTTCCAGGCGCTACCTTTCCATCAAATTACTGGAAGGTGACCCGGAAATTGAAAAATTCATACAAACCTTACCCGGTTCGGAAATAATTCTTCAGGAACGCGACCACTGTGTCACCCAGATCGAAGAATTATTGATGGAAGATTGCGAAACGGCATTCACCAATGCCCGCTACGGTTTTATCTCCGGTGCTTTACGGGAAACATTCGAGCAAAAGAAAATAAAAGAAGCGACCAGTACGCAAATTATCGACTTGTTCGTGACGCACAAAGTACTTGGATTTCCGATATTCATCCTGTTCATGTGGATTATGTTCGAGGCGACATTCCGCCTGGGAGAATATCCGATGGGATGGATCGAGGATTTGGTTGGCGTTATCGGAAACTTGGTACGCACCCACATGAGTGAAGGTCCTTTTAAGGATTTACTGGTGGATGGAATTATCGGAGGAGCTGGCGGAGTCATTGTTTTTCTTCCTAATATCTTAATCTTATACCTGTTCATTTCCTTTATGGAAGATTCGGGGTATATGGCACGTGCGGCCTTTATTATGGATAAGATCATGCATAAAATGGGGCTTCACGGGAAATCGTTCATTCCACTGGTGATGGGATTCGGCTGTAATGTCCCGGCTATTATGGCATCCCGCACTATTGAAAGCCGTAACAGCCGGATGATCACGATGCTGATCAACCCGTTGATGAGTTGCAGCGCCCGTTTACCGGTATATGTATTGCTGACCGCAGCATTTTTCCCCAAGAATGCCAGCTTCGTTTTATTGGCTCTTTATGTAACCGGAATTGTTTTGGCCGTCATTATGGCGCGGTTATTCAAACGTTTCCTGTTTAATGAAGAAGATGTTCCATTTGTGATGGAGCTCCCCCCCTATCGCATGCCTACCGGTAAATCAATCATGATTCACATGTGGGAGAAAGCAAAGCAGTATCTCCATAAAATGGGAGGTGTTATCCTGGTGGCTTCTATTATTATCTGGTTTCTGGGATATTTTCCCCGCCATACGGAAATGGGAAATGCCTTTGACCAACAGATAGCCGAAGTTGAAAATGCAGAACTGGACTCCCAGGAGAAAACAGAAACTGTTGCCGAGTTAGAACGTTTAAAAAACATGGAGCATCAGAAAAATTCATACATCGGGAAAATCGGCCAGACAATACAGCCTGTCCTTCACCCGTTGGGTTTCGATTGGAAAATGAGCGTCAGCCTGCTTACCGGTATGGCAGCCAAAGAGGTAGTTGTCAGCACACTTAGTGTTTTATATACCGGTGACGAAGAAGACAGCCAGGCTTTATCCACCCGTCTGAAGCAAGACATGAATGAAGAAGGCAACCCGGTCTTCACCCCTCTCATTGCATTGAGCTTTATGCTCTTTGTTCTTATTTACTTCCCATGCATCGCCACAATCTCAGCCATAGTAAATGAGTCAGGATCGTGGAAATGGGGAATATTTGTGATTATCTACACATGTATTCTGGCATGGATCGTTTCGTTCGTGGTTTATCAGGTGGGAAGTTTGTTTATCCGGTTACTTGGATAACTATTTTATCTACGTAATATGACATACATTATGTGGCAGGAAATTATCATCATACTCATAGGAATATTTGTCTTCCTGCATGTAGGAAGACAAATATTCCGGATTTTCTTTCATCGATCTAAAAGGCAGAACAGCTGTTCCGGTTGTAAAGGATGTACACTGAAACCCAAATAACAAAGCTAAAACAGCTCATGTTATAGGCATATAGTTGTACAGAATCCATTAAAATAATATCTTTGTCCCGAATAATAAACGGCTTCGGTTGCCCGTTTGTTAATAATAAGAATAAAGATAAATAAATATGCCTGATAAAGCTGTCCGCATTATAGAAAAAGCATCCCACCTCATAGAATTTTGTAAAGATTCAATTCTATGCTTCTTCTTTAAAAAAGCGATGAAAGCATGTGGAACAAATGTCAAAATCAAACCAAGTACGTCCGTCTATTTTGGTTTGGAAAATCTTAGCATAGGAAATAACGGCAGTATTCCCAGATATGCTCATATTTTCTGTACGGAAGCGCCTCTTAAAATAGGAAATAATATTGTATTCGGACCTTCTCCAACTATTGTAACCGGGAATCACAGAATCGATGTGGTTGGAAAATATATTGTCGATTCGCACGACAAACTCCCGGAAAATGATAAAGAAGTGCGTATAGAAGACGATGTGTGGGTTGGAGCTAATGCCACTATACTGATGGGAGTTACGATAGGCAGAGGAGCTGTCATTGCAGCGGGAGCAGTTGTTAATAAATCCTGTCCGCCTTATTCTATCATTGGAGGCATACCTGCCAAAGTGATAAAACCGAGATTTTCTATTGATGAAATACTAAAACATGAAGAGATTCTTTATGCAGAGGACCAAAGGATCTCTAAAAACGAATTAGAAAAAATATACAATGAAACATACGCCTAAGGTTTTAGTTATCGCGACTTCACATAAAACCAGGGGAGGTATTACCGCGGTTGTAGAAGCTCACAGAAAAGGGGATCAATGGGCAAAGTATCATTGTAAATGGATCGAGACACATATTGATAAAGGTTTTCTGTATAAACTTTTGTATTTAATAAAGTCATTCATCCTGTTTAATGCTGTTGTCCCTCGTTATGATATCGTTCATATACATACAAGTGAGGTACCCTCGGCTACCCGCAAATGTATATTCTTCTTTATCGCCCGTTTGTGGAGAAAAAAAACGATTGTACACTTTCATGCCTTTTCGCCTCAGACTACGATAAAAAGTAAGTTCAGACCTATATACAAATATCTGTTTAGTCATGCAGACAGGATCGTTCTGCTTTCACAATACTGGAAAGATCAGGTAACGGAAGAATTTTATTTACCAGAAGGTAAAACAATGGTTATATATAATCCCTGTACAACGATAATCAGTTCACAATCGTACAGTCCAAACAAACAGATACTATATGCTGGAACTTTAAATACTAGAAAAGGATATTCGGATATGATCGATGCATTTGCACTCATAGCCGCCAAATACCCCGAATGGAAAATTGTATTTGCAGGAAATGGAGAAATAGAAAAAGGTAAACGATTAGCACAACAACATCATATCGAGCAACAAACCGTTTTTGCCGGATGGGTAGAAGGAGAACAGAAAGACAAGCTTTTCAAAGAATCTATGATTTTCTGTTTACCCAGCTATGCAGAAGGTTTCCCTATGGCTGTTTTAGATGCATGGAGCTATGGACTGCCTGTTGTAACAACTCCGGTCGGTGGAATCCCGGATATAGCAATCAACAAAACGAATTTGTTATTATTCAATCCCGGCGACATTCAAACACTTGCCAACTATTTTGAAGAATTAATCACAGATTCCTCTCTTTATGAAACAATAGCAAGAGAGGG
>JAJPZM010000019.1 GCA_021204335.1 Parabacteroides sp.
ATACTACGCATAAGTTGCATCCTTTACAGCGTTCCTGGTTTACAACGACCGCTCCTTTTATTTTTGCCATAGTATAATTAATTATATTTTATGTCGTGTAGATGACAAAGTTAAGAACTAATGTTGTAAAAACAAGAAATGTTTTGTATTTTAATAGTTCATATCTCTTTAGCATTGACGGGTATCCGATGAAAAGCAAAGGCGCATTGTCAATTCTTGTCGGCGGACAGACCGTAACGCTTCATTTTGTTGAACAGCGTTTTCCGGCTGATGTTGAGTGCCTCGGCTGTCAGCGTCCGGTTGTAATTATGCTTTTTCAAAGCTTCAAGAATAACTTCTTTCTCCATTTGTGCATTGATTTCCCTGATGCTGCTTCCACTGCTTCCGGCAACGGGCTGTTCTTCTGCTAGCTCATACCCTTTTATCCGGTCGGGCAGATGTTCCGGGCGTATGACGCCGCCGGTACAGAGAATCATGGAACTTTGTATGGCGTTCTCGAGATCGCGGACGTTGCCGGGCCAGTCGTAAGAGGAGAGCAGTTCCACTGTTTCGGGGCTGACCGATTGCACATCCAGGCTCAGTGTCTGGTTATATTTACGGATAAAGAAGTTCGTCAGTAACGGGATGTCTTCCTTTCTTTCCCGAAGGGGCGGAAGGATCAGCGTAAATACATTCAGACGATAGAGCAGGTCGAGACGGAAACGTCCGCTTTTCACTTCATCGTCCAGATTGCGGTTGGTGGCTGCCACGATACGGACATCTACCGGAATGGCTTTCTTTCCGCCGATGCGCGTTATCTTCCGTTCTTCCAGAACGCGCAAGAGCTTGACTTGTGCATCGAGCGGAAGTTCGCCTACTTCATCGAGAAACAACGTCCCGCCGTCGACCCGTTCAAAGGTTCCGGCTTTTGCTTCTTTGGCATCGGTGAAGGCTCCGCGCTCGTGGCCGAACAGTTCGCTTTCCATCAAGGTCAGGGGGATGGCTCCGCAGTTGATGGCAACAAAAGGGGCGTTTGCCCGCAGGCTGTTGTCGTGGATGGCGCGGGCGATCAGTTCTTTTCCTGTTCCGCTTTCACCATGAACCAGTACGGTTGCATTGGTCTCTGCCACGCGGCGCACCTGTGCCATGATCTGCTTCAGTCCGGTATTTTCTCCGATCACATGGTTTCGCTTCTCGCTCAATGTTTTTTTCAGAGTCGACAGTTCGCCTTTCATCCGGCTGTGTTCGACGGCGCGGGCGACAGTAAGCAGTAGCTTATCGTTGTCGAAGGGCTTTTCTATAAAGTCGTAGGCACCTTTCTTTACGGCATCGACAGCCAGGGAGATAGAGCCGAAAGCCGTTACGAAAAGGACGACCTGGTTGGGCGATATGTGTTTTATTTTTTCCAGTGCTTCCACTCCGGTGAGGACGGGCATCTGCTGGTCCAGCAAGATTACGTCGGGCTGGAAGGAGAGGAAGGCATTTACCGCTTCCTGCCCGTTTTCGACAGGCATCACTTCGTATCCTTCGTCGGTCAGCAGGCGGGCAATCATTTTGCGGATACGCGGTTCATCATCGGCTACAACTATTTTTGCTTTCATATACGTTGCGGTAATTTTATGTTGATACAAGTTCCTTTGCCGGACGTGCTTTTTACTTCGATCTCGCCTTCGTGGCGTTGGATGATGCCGTAGCAGATGGCAAGGCCGAGCCCGGTTCCTTCTTCCTTCGTCGTGAAGAAGGAGTTGAATACGTTTTCGATGTCTTTATCTTCAATACCTTTGTCGGTATCTTCGAACGAGATGAGCGGATAGCGGGAGTGGGGAGTGACGGGCGCTCCTTTTTCTATACTTATTATTAATGTACGCGAGAGGTCGGGATTGTTTTGTCCCATTGCCTCGACAGCGTTCAGTATGATGTTGAGGAATACCTGTTTCAGTTGCTCGGCGTCTCCCTGAATGGTGGTGTTGTCGGTAAAGAACTCGAATTCGACTTCTACGTTTTGCTTGCGTAAGGTGTTGTTTACCAGCAAAAGCGTCTGGTTGGCCAGTTGTTCGATGTTTATTTCCGAAGTGTTGAGGTCGGAAGGACGGGCAAAGGAGAGAAGCCCTTGCACGATTTTGTTGATGCGTTCTACCTCGGAAATCAGCTCTGTCATCATTTCGCTTTTGGCGGGGTCGGCGCTGAAGTCTTTGCTCAGGTATTGTATCGTACTGCGAATGGCTGTCAGTGGGTTGCGTATTTCGTGGGCGGCCCCGGCTGCCAGCTCGCCGAGTGTGGCAAGGCGGTCGGTGCGGTACATCTTTTTCAGTCGTTCGGTCTGTATCTCGTAGAGAGAAGCATGTTCGATGGCGAATGTGGCCTGGTTGATAAGGATAGAGAGCAGGTTCAATTCGGGAGTGGTAAAGTCCGTCCCGTCTGTCTTCCTGCCGATAAAGATTGTTCCGTTTATCTGGTTCATTACTTTCAGGGGAAAGACCAGTTCTGTACCCAACTGCCTTAATGCTTCCTGTTCTTCCTGCGGGAAATAGGAGACGATATCGGGATGCCGGGAAATAGTCAGATGCTTTTCGTTGACCGACAGCCAGCTGATCAGCCGGCTCCGGTTGGTGAAGACTATCGGTTTGTTCCTGGCTTCGTTCTGCTGTTTGTATTTGCCTGTATTCTCATCCAGCAGGAAGATGTAGATGCTTTCCACCGGACATATCTGTTTCACCTTGGCAACAATATTGCTGATAAGCAGTTGCTTGTCGACAATCAACGTCAGCGACCTGTTAAACTCCGAAAGCAGCTTCTCCAGATTGGGTTGCACGGGTTGTTTGTTCTTTTTGAATAGGGACATGGTGTTTGTTTTATCAGTCAGCAAAGATATGCTTTTCCTGTGTCAATCTATCTTGCTTGGGTAATTAATTACCCAATTTGAGTAACCAACCAACCTATTACCCATAGGCAACTATTTACCTATTCCTGTAATCCTCCCATAAACAACGAGTTGCAATTTTGGCACGCCCTTTGCCTTACTATATGCGAATGAAAGAACAAATAACGATAATTGGGTAACATGTTACCCGGAAAGACTTAATTCGATATAGTATGAAAAGAAATTTACTGGTATCTCTATTGTTGGGAATTGCTTTGGCGGGGCAGGCGGGGACGGAGAATCTCCGCACGATCACCTATGATGAAGCCATCCATATTGCGTTGGGCGAAAGCTACACTGTGAAATATTATAAGGAAGATATGGACGTGACCCGCTACTCTTATCTTTATACGAAAGCACAATTCAAGCCCATGCTCGACTTCGACTTCTTTACCCCTTCGTGGATGGAAGGACTGACGGAAATCTCGCAGGCCGACGGATTGCCGGTGTATAATTCGACCGGTTCCCTGCAAGTGGGTGGCAATCTGAACTTCACATACGTGTTGCCCACCGGCGGTAACTTCGCCTTTACTTCCAAAATGTATTGGGAGAACTACCGGACAACCCTCTCGCAACAGGATTACCAGGAGCTGGAACGCGATCAGGTGTACAGCCGTTTCGCCCTCTCCTTCAACCAACCCATCTTTACAGCCAATAAACTGAAGGAGAATATGAAAGTCGCCGAACTAGACTTTCGCAAGAGCACCTGCTACTTCACCCGCGTTCAGATGGACATTGTATATAATGTAACCGAGGGCTTTTACAACGTCTACAAACTGGCTTACGAGCATAAGATCAACCAGGATCGCCTAGCCAACTCCCGCGAAGCCTACCGCATCACCAAGCTAAAGCAGGAAACCGGCAACCTTCCCGAAGGGGAAATGCTGATTGCTGAGATCACTGTGGCACAGGATGAAGCTCGCGTAATGGAAAGCGAAGGCAAGCTCTCCACCGCCAAAGACCAGTTCAAGCTGCTGATTGGCCTTGACCTGAAAGAGGAGATCGATCTGAAAGCAGACATGGAGTTCGATGCTTTCATCGTCGACATGCAACAGGCTATCGACGAAGCCTTGCGAAACCGCATGGAGATACAGGAAGACAACCTCAACATCGAGCTTCAAGGCATCGAAGTGAAGCGTGCCAAACGCGAACGCGAGTTCAAGGGCAACATCTCCGCCTACTACGACTTTACCGGATTGAGCACCCGCGGCGACGGAAAAGTCGGCCAGCTGGTCGGTTCCTCCTTCGACAACATGCGCGACCGCCCTGCCAACCGGGGCATTGCCCTGACCGTCTCTTATCCGCTGATGGATTGGGGACGCACCAAGAACCAGGTGCGCCGCGAGCAAGTCCGCCTGAAACAACGCGAACTGAACCTCGACAACACCAAGCGGACAATCGAACAGGAAATCTGCGAAATAGTACGCAGCGTCTACGAAGCCGAGAAGCGCTACCGCATCAACCGCCGCAACCAGGAAGTAGCCATACAGAGTTACCGCATCAGCCAGATGTGTTTCGAGAACGGCGATATGACGAGCCAGGAGCTTTCCATTGAGCAGGAGCGCCTTTCGCAGGTGCAGCTTGCCTATATCGAGAGCTATGTCACTTATCGCTTGTCGGTAGCCGATCTCAACCGTAAGACGATGTACGACTTCGAACATAACCGCAGTTTCCTGTCTGAATCCTGATGATGATGAAATTGGTTAGTGTGTTAATGTTGAGTTGATTACAGTTTCCTCGTAGTTTCTTGTTTTGGAAACTCTAGTTTCCACCGCAGGAAACGCCAGTTCCCCGCCTAGGAAACTCTGGTTTCTTCCTTAGGAAACTGCAGTTTCCTGCAAGGGAAACGGAGACGGTCTTAGCAGGAAGCCAAAAAGAGATAGTGAGCCAATAAAAATATAACATAATAAGAAGAACAAATGAATAAACACATGAAAAGAATTATTACGGCACTGCTGGTCATTCTACTAATGCCCCTTGCCATCTGTGCGCAGGACGACAGCGAAGCCGCCTTGTTGCTCGACCTGAAAAAGACGCGTGCCGACTACGAAGTTGCCAAACAGAAATTCGAGAACGACACGAAGCTGTACCATGAAAAAGCCATCTCGGCAAACGATTTCAACCGTTCGAAGAACGAGTTGCTGAGCAAGGAAGTGGATTACCAGAAGCTCATCCTGAAACTAATCTCGCAGCAAAGCTACATCACCGTAGAGCGTGCCGTGAAATATCAGGACCAGCGGGGCGAACGGAAAGTAAAGATCACCCTGAAAAGCGCCCTTGAGGGAAACGAGGAATACCTGAGCCAGTTCAAGGAGCACTTCGATGTTTTCACTCCCGGGATGCGTTCCGGTAAAATATATAATATATATGTATCGTTAGTAGATAACGAGTCGAAGACGATTATCGGGTCGCCCTACGAGTTTCGCATCCCTTCCATCGAGCTGGGGAAAGTGGCGACCGCCGATTTCGAGTTGCTGAAGGATGCCGAGAACCTGACGGTCTCGCTCAACTACAACAACCGCAAGGACGAGAAGAATATTTATCTGAAGAAAGACGCCAGCGTGAACGTGATTGATATCTCCTCCATGCAGTTCAGCCAGGAAGCCGACCTGAGCAGCAAGGCGACTTACGACCTGACGCTCGAACGCTTCTCGACTTCGGACGATGTCTATCGCCTGGAAGTGCTCGACCTACCGCGCCAGATCAGCTACGACTTTACCGACGGTGAAAGCAAAGTAACCCAGATCAAATTCGCACAGGGCGTAAACATAAAGAAGCTATCTTTGCAGGTTTATTTGCCGGATCGCGACGATCAGCAGGTAGTCATCGATAAGCCGATCAAGTTCCAAGTGCAGACCGTTTCTGCCGCTAACGGCGAGAAAGCGAGAAGCGAGAATCTGGAAATCATCCCGCGCGGAAAAGGAAAGATTGAGGTGCGTGCCAATAATCTCTACCATGAAACAACCGTCGGTAAAGAAGTGGCTACGGACGTGACGGTGCGCAACGGCGGAACCCGTCGCCTGGATAACATCAAGCTGACAACAGAGAAGCCTTTGGGTTGGGATACCCGTATCGAACCGGATGTAATCAGCAGTCTCGAGCCGGAAAAGGAAATGACGGTACAGGTCACGATCATCCCGCCGTTGGACGGTGGAGTAGGCGCCCAGGGAGTAAAGATCAAGACGGAAGCGATGGCGGACAATCGCAAGGTCGATACGGAAGACAAAACCGTCCGCATCCAGGTAAATGCTTCGACCTCTATCTTCGGCACCCTCTTCCTGATCCTGCTGCTGGTCGGTTTCATCGGGGGTATTGTCTGGTTCGGAATGAAATTGAGCAAGAGATAAAGTAAATAATAACAATTAAAATAGAACACCATGTTACAAGCAATCGATTTAACAAAGAGATATGAAGACGGAAACCTGGCACTCGATGCCTTGAATCTGGAAATCAAACCGGGAGAAATATTCTTTCTCCTGGGCGCTAACGGGGCAGGGAAGACGACCTCGATCAATATCTTCCTCAACTTTATCGAACCGACTTCGGGCCATGCCCTGATCGACGGTATCGATGTAATGGAAAACCCGTTGGAGATGAAGAAGCACGTTGCCTTCGTTTCCGAAAACGTCATGCTCTACGGCAACTTCACCGCCCGCCAGAACCTCGACTTCTTTGCCCGTCTGGGCGGGAAGACGAACCTGATGAAAGATGAATACTACAACGTCATGCGCCGCGTCGGCCTGCAGGAAGAAGCTTTTGAGCGCAAGCTGAAAACCTTCTCCAAAGGGATGCGCCAGAAGGTGGGCCTTGCCATCGCCATTATCAAGGATGCCGACAATATCGTGATGGACGAGCCGACAACCGGCCTCGACCCCAAGAGCGCAGCCGAACTGATGCAGATATTGATCAACCTGCGCAACGCCGGCAAGAGCATCCTGATGTGTACCCACGACCTTTTTCGTGCCAAGGCCGTTGCCGACCGCGTAGGCATAATGAAAGAAGGCCGCCTGGTGATGCTTCGCAGCCGCGAGGAGTTCCTGCAAGACGATTTGGAGCGTATCTATCTGGATTATATGCAGGAAGCTATTTTGGAATAAGAGTATAAACCATTAATAAGAAAGAATATGATTTGGTTAATAGCAAAGAAAGACTTCCTGCTCAACTTATTGTCGGTCAAGTTTATTATAGGGTTTGTGCTCTGCCTGCTGGTGATACCGTTTACGGTAATCGTCAGCGTGGATAATTATCAGAACCAGGTGCGGGTGTATAAGATCGAGCAGGCGCAGGCGGATAAGGAGATGAAGGAGTGCCGGGTGTGGTCGGCTGTTCGTCCGACTGTCGTACAGGAACCGGAGCCGCTGAGCATCTTTAGTACCGGTATTATCAGCAATATAGGAAACAAGGTGAAGATAGCCTTTTGGGAGTATCCGTTGTTTCCCGAAGGGCATACGATTACCCGCGACAACCCGTTGCTGAATGCCTTCTTCTCGATAGACTTCTCTAAGGTAATTGCGATCCTTATCTCCTTGTTGGCTCTTGTTTTTTCATACGATGCCATCACCCGCGAACGGGAGGACGGAACGATGAAGCTGACTTTTACCGGGCAGGTAAGTCGTATCTCTTTCCTGCTGGGTAAGTTATTGGGTTTACTGCTTACGTTATTGCCTATTCTGTTGTTCTGTTATCTGCTGGCCTGCTTGATTATCGTAATTAATCCGGAGATTTCCTTCTCTGCATCCGATTGGAGCGGGTTGGTGTTGCTTTTCCTGACTTCCGTTATTTATATGCTGGTATTCCTTTTACTGGGAATGTTCATTTCCAGCAGGGTGACGCATTCGTCTTCCTCTATTATCATCAGCCTGCTGTGCTGGATTTGGTTCCTTTTCCTGATGCCGAATATTGCCACTTATCTGGCACAGAGTATCTCGAAAGCCCCTTTATATGATAATGTACGGGCGATAATGAGCGAGTATGATGAAACCTATTATAAAGAATATATGGAAGAATGGCCACGTGCCGCCCAACGGGCTAATATGAATAGCTTGAGTTATAATAATTGTAATGGTGACGGACCTGAATATCTGGAATTGGCAGGTGGTCCGCGGGAAACCCCTTTATTCCATCAGCAGATGCAGATATGGGCAACTCCTATGATGTTGAATAGTGCCGATAAGAAATGGGCTTTACAGCGCAATTATCTGGACGGGCTGATCCGGCAGCAACAATTGCAGCAGGCGATTGCCTGGTTGTCGCCTTCCGAGTTGTTTGCCCAGACTACAGAGGTATTATGCCATACCAATACGGGCAGCTTCCTGAAATATATGGAAAGTATCCGCAATTATCGGGAGAGTGTAATTACCTATTTCAAGGATCATAAGCTGTTTGAATCGATCTCTTACTTTACCGGACAGGCTTTAGAAGATTTTCCCATACAGGCAGAGGTGGATTCGGGTGATGAAACGGCACAGAAAAGGTACAATAGGCTTAACAGTGAGTTTCCTGTTTTGGATACCAACGGTGTTCCCCGCTATATTCCTCAACCGGTAACACTTTCGGCTACTTTGGGAGATGCACTGGGGCGTTTGTGTGCTTTACTGGGATTAGCGATTGTATTGCTGATTGCAACGATCGTGTCGTTTATGAAATACGATGTCAGATAATTAAATATTGCAGTTATGTTTACTACTTTATATATAAGGGAATTGCAGAACTATCTGTATAGCCTGCGTTTTCAGGTTTCTTTTGTTATCGTTGTGCTGGTCTTTACTTTGGGGAGTATTTCGTTTACTTCTTCTTTCAAGGATATGCATAACAATTATGCCAAGTATAATTAGGCACAGCAGGAGATGTTGACTAAGCTTGCCGCGAATGTCTCGAAAGTGGCAACGCAACGGACCAGTTTTGTCACTTCTCCCCGCGAGAACAGCGTAATAGCCGATTGTAAAGAAAGCTATTTGCCTAACCGTATCCAGTATAGTGCTTACAATGTGTTCAATTATTCAGTGCGTCACGACAGCAACAATCCTTTGCTGAGCCGGGGAGACAGTTTGAGCTGGTCGTTTATTGTTTCCATGTTTCTGAGCTTCATTACGTTGCTTTTTGCGTTTGATGCCATCTCCGGAGAGAAGGAAGAATGGACGCTGGCATTGGTGTTTTCCAATCCTGTGCCGCGGCGTACTTTCCTGTGCAGTAAGTTGCTGAGTATTGTAACGGTGGTGGGAATGATGGAACTGGTCGGTATTGTAATCAGCCTATTTATCCTGGCTGTTTCGGGACAGGTGCAATTGAATGGGGGATTTTTGATGGAGACTGCCGGTTTTGTCGTTATCAGCCTTTTGCTTATTACTACCTTTGCCATATTCGGTTTGTTCTCGTCGGTGGTAACGCGCTATTCCAACATCAGTTTGCTTATCTCTCTTTGCTTTTGGCTGTTTGCAGCGGTTATCATTCCCAATACTTCTGTCTTTTGGGCAAAGAAGTTGTTTAGCATCCCAACATCGGAAGAGGTAAACCAGAAACGCAGGGAAGCATCCGATGATATTAACCGTAATGCGCCGGCAGGGAGTTGGTCGTCCAGTAGCGATCCGTTTTATCCCCGTCATGAGCTGCGTGCAAATCTCTATACCAATCTGATGAATAACGATAAAAAGTTTAACGATGCTTATTACCCGCAACAGTTCCGCCAGTTCGAGCAAACCCGTAATTTCACATTGCTTTCGCCGATTGCCCAGTTCGATTATATGAATGAAGCCTTTCTGGGAGGCGGTTATCTGCGTTTCCAGAAGAACTGGAACGACTTACATATTTTCCAGGAACAGTTCCTGCAATGGTTTAAAGATATCGATGCGAAAGATACGGATAGTCCGCACTGGTATAATCCGTATGAAGATTATTCCACCAGTAAAAAGCCCGTCGCCATCGACCAGATACCGCAATACCAGGAACAGATTGCTTCCTTTGGCCAGCGCATCGAGTTTATCAGCGGCTATCTGATTGCCATGATCGTTACGATTGCTGTTCTCTTCATGGCTTGTTTTTACTTCTTTACACGATATGATGTAAGGTAAATTGTTAAATAATTTGACGCAGCTGTCTAATAATTAGACACGTTTGAAGAGGTGATAAAAGGTATATGATTGATAAGTAGTAGATTATGTTTTTGGCACGCCATTTGTTATATAAGTGGCGTTGCCGGAAACGTGAAGAATATAAATAATAGAAATGTGTGTTTTCAACATAATTAAGGGAGCAACTTTGGCGAATCGCTCCCTCTATAACCTATAAAAGGTTAACATAATGATGAGGTTCTCTTTGGTGAGAGAACAAGCTCTTCCCGGTGCGTGAGCATAGGGAGAGTATATTTTAAGCTTTAGCTCCTTTCATGGATAATTTCTCCAGGAAATAGACAATGGCAAATCCCGCTATCATTAATCCGACGGCTTCCCACAGCAACTGGTCGGGCAAAATATTCGCTTCAATCAGTGGCTTGATTACTCCGTGGCTATCGGCATATATTTCTATTACTTCTTTCCATGGCCAGACTTTATTCAGCGAACCCAGCATAAACCCGGCAAGCACAGCAATCGTGATATCGTGAAATTTACGCAAGGCAAAAGAAAGAATGCGCGAAAAGGTCGTAATACCTAAAGCCGCCCCGCAAATGAAAACAAGCATTACCGGAATATTGAAAGTCTTTACCGCTTCCATAATATAGAAGTATTTGCCCAATAACACCAGGATAAAACTGCCGGAAATGCCCGGCAATATCATGGCGCAGATGGCTATTGCCCCGCAAAGGAAGATAAATAACAGGTTCGTCGGAGTTTCTGCCGGAGTGGCAACTGTAATATAGTAGGCGATAACGGCACCGATAATAAAACTCAGCACCGATTTCCAATTCCATTGCTTGATATCTTTCGATACGAACCAGGTAGATGCCAGCACCAACCCAAAAAAGAAAGCCCAAACCAGGATCGGGTGCGTAATCAGCAAATAAGTAATGATCTTAGCCAGCGAGAAGATACTGATACCGATACCCGCAACGATCGACAGCAGAAAGTTGGCGTTGATCGCTTTCCAGAAAGCAGCTACTTTCCCTGTAAAAAGTAGTTTCAAACTGGCTCCGTTAATACTTTTAATCGAATCGATCAGTTCTTCATAGATACCGACAATAAAGGCGATCGTGCCACCTGAAACGCCGGGAACGACATCTGCCGCTCCCATGCTCATTCCTTTAAGAAGCAAAAGGCCGTAGTCTTTTAAGTTTCTATTCATTTTAATTGTTGTTGTCTTTGTTATTGAGGAATTCCTTTGTCAGGTCTTCCGGCGGAATATGTTTGCCCAGCAACTGTTGTTCCGCATCGCTTAAATCGATGCCGGAGCTTTCCAGATACTCGATCAACTCTTTGGGTGAGGTCTGTCCGAAATGTTCGCTGAACTTCTTCATATCGCCTTTGGCAAGGTAAGCCATTGCCATGTGAAGGTGCATGAAAGGTATCTCAGGATTTACTTCCATTACTTTTTTATAGTATTTGATCGCAATATCCACATCTCCCTTCATATACATGTATTGGCCGGCATAAAACAGGCTCTCGTAGTCTTCCGGCAGATAATTCTTTCCCTTATCCAATATGTTGAACAGCTGTTCGGTCGTTTCCAAAGCCAGCTGGTCTTCCCCGTTTTCAACGTATGTCAAAGCTAGCAGGGAGAGAACGCGTATGTCCTTCGGGAATAACTTTACCGCTTTCATCAAGGTGCTGGAAGCTTCCCGTTCGCGGTCTGTTTCCGCACAGCAACGTATGAAATTGATATAAGTAGCCGGTTCGTTGATAAAGCTTCGTTTCTTTCCGATAAGATCTTTCAGCATCGAATAGGCGCCCTCGAAGTCTTCAAGTTTGATATAGCATTCAGCCATTAGGGGCTTGATACGTTCTGAATCCGTAGATTCGAGGTCGATATCCCTATACACTTCCAATGCTTTCTCATAATTTTCATTCATGTAGAGGCAATAAGCTTTCAGTATTTTCAATTCCGGGTCGGAATCGTCGCAAGTCAGCGCAAAGTCGAAAGCCTCGATCGCTTTGTCAAATTCCGACTTCATCGAGTACAGGCGTCCCAATGAGAACCAGTAATCGTGTGAATAGGGATTTTTATCGATCAGTTCGTTATATATAGCGATTGCACCGTCAGTGTCGCCTTCCATTTCCATATTATAAGCCAGTTCGTCTTTCAGCACCAGGTTGTCGGGAAACAGGGCGATGCCACGATTGATATAATCCATTGCCTCCTCACTCATTTCCATATCGCTTAGTAATGGCGCGGTGCATTCGAAAACAGTTTCCAGGTAATCGCAATCTTTAGCAATCAGCTCCTCCGTATATTCGAGCACTTTGTCATATTGGTTGAGCGAGCAGTAGCATTCCAGTCGTAAAACGTCCAGGTCCTGGTTGTCGGCGTCTGCAATTGAATCGATCAAGGCGAGTGCGCTGTCGTAATCTTCATTGTAGACGAACAGGCGGCATTGTCTGACCAGTAAGTCTTGATTATCCGGATGAAGTTTGAGCCCTAAAGCCAAAACTTCATCGAATAATTCATAATCGTCCGATTCATCAAAACTATCCAACAGGTCACAGAATTCATCGGCATCGAAATAGGCTTCTTTCCCTTTTTCCCGGGCATCCAGATAGCGTTGTAACAGGCGTGAAATTACATCTTTTTTCATAGAAAATAAATAATAATTATGCCTTGTCTTTAACCTTGCTCCAGGTATCTTTTAGGGATACGGTGCGGTTAAAGATTAGTTTGTCAGGCGTTGAATCTTTGTCGACATTAAAATAGCCGATACGCTGGAATTGCAGGTAATCGTACGGTTTAGCTTCTGCCAGCTGTTTTTCAACGTAACAGTTTGTCAGTATCTTTAATGAGTCCGGATTAATGATCTCTTTCATTACATCCAGAACGGGGCAGTCTTTGGCTTCGCGGATAGCAGCCAGTTCGTCGCGCGGGTTCTCCACTTTCCAAAGACGGTCGTACAGGCGTACTTCAGCCGGCAGGCTGTGCGCACAACTAACCCAGTGTAACGTTCCTTTTACTTTCCGGTTACTTTCGGGCATGCCGCTTTTTGTATTCGGGTCGTATTCGCAATATACTTCCACGACTTCGCCGGCTTCGTTCTTTTTGCAGCCCGTACATTTTACGATATAGGCATTCTTCAGGCGCACTTCCTGTCCGGGAGTCATACGGAAGAACTTCTTCGGGGCATCTTCCATGAAGTCGTCCCTCTCTATCCACAGTTCGCGGCTGAATTCGATCAGGTGTGTTCCTGCCGCTTCATCTTCCGGATTGTTGATCGCTTCCATTTCTTCTACCTGTCCTTCCGGATAGTTGGTGATGATTAGCTTAACCGGGTCGAGTACGGCGGAAACACGTGTTGCACGGGTGTTCAGGTCTTCGCGAACGGCGCTTTCCAGCAAGGCGAATTCATTCAGTGCGTCGTATGTCGTATATCCGATCTTGTCCACGAATTTGCGGATCGATTCGGGGGAATAACCGCGGCGGCGGAATGCGCAGATAGTCGGCATGCGGGGATCGTCCCAACCGTCTACCAGGCCTTCTTTTACCAAAGTCAGCAGGTTGCGTTTGCTCATCAGCGTGTAACTCAGGTTCAGTTTGTTGAACTCTGTCTGACGGGGACGGTTGTCGTCCAGGTCTTTGCCTTCTTTCAACCAGTCGATGAACAGGTCGTAGAGCGGACGGTGTACCACAAATTCCAGTGTACAAAGCGAATGGGTAACGCCTTCGAAGAAGTCGCTCTGTCCATGTACAAAATCGTACATCGGATACACTTTCCACTTATCGCCTGTGCGGTGGTGGTGTGCGGATCTCAGCACGCGATAGATGATCGGGTCGCGGAAGTGCATGTTCGGGTTTGCCATGTCGATTTTAGCACGTAAGACCATGGCTCCGTCTTCTATTTCGCCTGCGCTCATCTTCTTGAACAACTCCATGTTTTCTTCAATGGAGCGGTTGCGGAACGGGCTATCGATACCCGGTTGGGTAGGGGTGCCTTTTTGCTGGGCGATAACTTCCGAACTTTGTTCGTCGACATAGGCTTTTCCTTCTTCGATCAAACGGACTGCGAAGTCCCATAATTGCTGGAAATAGTCGGATGCGTAATAGATATTGTCCCAGTGGAAACCGAGCCATTCTATATCTTCTTTTATTGCATCGACATATTCTACGTCTTCTTTTACAGGATTAGTATCGTCGAAGCGAAGGTTGCAAATTCCATTATGACGTTCTGCAATGCCGAAATCCAGACAGATTGCTTTGGCGTGTCCGATATGCAGGTAACCGTTTGGTTCGGGTGGAAAACGGGTCTGTACACGTCCTCCGTTTTTGCCCTCTGCCAGGTCTTTCTCAATATTTGCTTCAATAAAATTCAGGCTTTTTTTGCCTTCTTCCTCGTTCGTTTTGATATCGCTCATATCTGTTATAAATATGTTATTTCTTTGTTAACGGAGCAAAGGTAACGATTTCTTCATTTGCTACATAGCGATATAAGTTTTTTCCTGTATTTCAGGCTTAATTTTATCGAACGGATGATAAATACATCTGTGGCAGGACAGGCAATGCCTGCCGCGTTCTCAGAACAGGCTGATCAGCAGGGCAATGTTCAAAACTGTAACCATTGTTCCCAATAATAACAGGATGATCGTGGTTGAACGCGAGTTGACGTATTTGCCCATTACTTTCTTACTTGAGGTAAGATATACTTGCGTAAAGACGGTGATAGGCAACTGCACGCTTAACAACATTTGCAACAGGATCAGTCCTTTGAACGGGTCGCCGACCAGAAAGATGATGAGCAGCGCAGGGACGAACGACAGGATAATTCCCAATTTGGAGTGTAAGTCCTTGGTATTGTAGGCTTCACCATAGAATCCGGCGAAGATGGAAGCTCCTGCGATACCCGATGTAATGATGGAGGAGATGCCCGCCAGCAACAGGGCGGCTGCAAAGATCACTCCAGCATTATTGCCTACCAGCGGCACCAGGAGTTGCTGTGCCTGGTCGAGTTCCTCTACTGCAATGTTTTCTTTAAAGAACGTAGAGGCGGCAAGAATAATCATCGCCGAGTTGATTGCCCAGCCGATGACCATTGAAAGGAGCGTATCGTAGAACTCATATTTCAATTGTTTCTTGATCACCGTCTCGTCTTCCAGGTTCCATTCGCGGCTCTGTATTACTTCCGAGTGCAGGAACAGGTTGTGAGGCATCACAACGGCGCCGAGCACACTCATGATGATCAGCATCGAGTTGGGAGGGAAGCTGGGTTTTATCCAGCCTTCGATGGCGGCCCCCCCCACTGTACGTCTACCAATGCCAACTCATAGAGGAACGACAGCCCGATGATGGAGACAAACATGATGATTCAACGTTCTATTTTACTGTAAGTGTTGCTGAACAGCATGACCAGGCAGGCCAGGGTAATGATGATTGCACCGATCTTTATCGGCATGCCGAACAGCATCCGGAGGGCAATGGCTCCACCGAGTATTTCCGCCAGCGAGGTAGAGATACTGGCCAGCATGGCCGATCTGAGGATGGGGCGGCTGAGCGACCGGGGCATATATTTATTGGTCGCTTCCGAGAGGCAAAGCCCCGTCACAATCCCCAGGTGGGCTACATTATGTTGTATAATGATCAGCATGATGGAGGAGAAAGTTACGACCCATAACAGGGCATATCCGAATTCGGAACCTGCCGCCAGGTTGGTTGCCCAGTTACCCGGATCTATGAAGCCTACTGTGACTAATAAACCGGGACCGATATATTTTAACAGGTCCAATCCCCCGGAGCGGGGTTTGTGATTGATCTTGAGTTTGTCTAAAAGTTTCATATTCTTATTTACTGCTTGTATTATCCAAAAATTCTATAGACCTACCTCTAATTTAATTTACACGTACGTCTAAATTAAATTAGAGGTAGGTGTAAATGAATTTAGACGTACCTCTAAATAAAATAACGTCAGTACCGTTTTTCCGTATATTACGGGAATGTTAGCACAAATGACGTTTTGTTTATAGCCGGATTGCTTTTCAGCGCAATGCGTGGCGCGCGGGGGGGGGGGGCGGGGGGGGGGGGGGGGGGGGGGGGGGGGGGGCGGG
>JAJPZM010000248.1 GCA_021204335.1 Parabacteroides sp.
CCGACTTCAAATCCAGAATTTATAATAGGACATTATGCGGATAATCATATAACTTAAAACTCAATCCATTATGTACGAATACGAAGAAGATAGCGAAATTATCGGTTTGTCCTGCACGCTACTCAACCCATACAAAGGTTACACGGAAGGCACAATCGTAGGCGACTATGGCAATACCATAGTTGTCCGCCTTGAAAGCGGCAAGGAAATTTCAGAATACCGTGATGAAGTAATTATCCATGATTAAACGATAACAAACGTATGACACAGATAGCAACCAAATTTGTCAAGTGGGACATTCCCGAACTGGCGACATTACAGGACAGCAAGGTTTACAAATTGCGAGTACACCTGAACAACAGAGGCAAGTTAAACCGGGAAGAAAAAACTGGATTACCCGTAACGTGTGGGAAAGCGTCTATTTCAGACGTGGAATAGCCTTGAGCGGTTGCCATTTTGACTTTTCCGACGTTCTCAAACGGTATTTCGTCAAACAGCATGGAAACATTCACGAGTATTATGCGATTGACAAAACAGCGTTACGCTCGATACTGTACGGCAGAATCGAGGATATTGTAGAAGTAAACAGTTAAAAAACAAGGATATGGGAAAATACAAATTTTATCAAGACCGTAAAGTTACAAGTTGGGGACGAGACCATTTCAGTGTGGAAGCGGACAGTTACGAGGAAGCCGAGGCAATTGTTCGCTCATGGAACGGTGAGGACGTGTCGAACATCATCGACAACCATCTCTGCTGTGAAGCGTGGCAAGCATTGACCGATACATCGGAATACATGCTTCCCGAAGAAAACGACGGCAATCCGACAATAGAGATTTTCAATCAAGACGGGGAATTAATAATGACCAATGTTGCCTAAATAGCCCAATTAAATTAAGAGAGCCATGAACGTAACAATCGAACACGTCTTTTGCCGCTATTGCGACGAAGCCGAAGATATTTACTTCCGAATCATGAACACGATTCTTTTTTTCAACTGATGAAACTGAACTTCGTGAAGGAATGGAACGCTTGAAGAACGAAACCCCGCTCGATGAGTATTTCATATTCGGTTATGGGGTACACCATATTTGGATAAACCAGCGGCGACCGAGTGATAAAAACAGAATTTTCAAAAATCGGATTATGATAGCCCATTTCTGACAGGAACAGGCAAAAGAACCCCGATGTGCTTTGCGGGCTGAACCAGAACTACCAGCTTCAGCCCGTTTCTTTTTATCACGATAGACACGATTGGTGCAATACCTTTTTTATTCTCACGAATTAAAATTTTTATACTGTCCTGGAATACCCGTTTATATTTCTCTTTTCGCTGCAACCTTTTTTATAGACTATTGAACCTCTTGCAGGAAACTTTCTCTTCCCTGTGTTCGCAGATCGCTTTCGGGCTGCCTGATATGAATTGTGTCGCAAAGGTACTTGTCATACCTTTCTTGTATGCAAGGTCAAAGCCCGACGGTCCACGACAAAATCTCCACCCTCCGCTTCGCACGGGTAGTATTTAATCGTGAAACCTTGCATAAAGAGCTATGACACCTTTCGAAGCGACATAATTAAATCAAGCCCGAAAGTAGCTGGGTGCTACAAGAGGGGAAAAAGAAAACTCAAAATTTTATAGATTATGGCAAACGATGTAACAAATTCAAATGGAAGAGTAACGATAGACGAAGTAATACACCGGGATTCGGTTTTCAGATACCAACTGTTAGACCGCTTAAGGTCAGACTGTGAGTATTACCTTAATTACGGTAACAGACACCCCAAATCTTTATGGGCTGGCGACGAAAAATTACAAATCGAATTTATGATAAAACTGCACGAAAGTTTCAAAGAAGATGAAAAACCGGAGTGGCTCACGATGGATAAAATTATAGAATACAGTGAGAGAATGATAACGGAAGAAGAATGAAATTATCACCGAGGAATAGATTAAAAATGTTATATTATGGCATGGTTAGCAGTAAATAAAAATGGCACAGAGTTGATAACGCCCGGAAAGCCCGTTAGGGGTTGGTGCGGGCATTGGGAATATTCGAAAGAAGTGTACATTGAGAGCGAACAAGGAAACGTATCCTTCGAGATAGAACTCCCCAAGGGGTCTATTTACAAACTTCTCGGCAAAGAGCTGACATGGGATGACGAGCCGGTAGAATTACAGAGCGGAACAGAAAAAAGATAAATACAGTAAGAGGGCTGAACAAAGTACCAGGTTCAGCCCTCTTACGCCGGCTAAAACAGATACGCCGGTGCGATACCCTTTTTTACTCCGTAACGTAACAGACACTCATACCATTTCCTTCGGAAATAACCCTTTATACCTTTTGGCTGCGCCATATCCTTTTATAGCGAACGTCCACTCGTGCGAGGGCGGCTTCTCCGTTTTGTCCACAAGGCAGACTCCAGCCATTTTTCCTTTTGCTTCTTTTTCCCTCATTTCTCTTGCCGGGTAGAGACAGTGACACCGGTACATCGTACACGCCTTCTGCCGGATCTTCGTTCGACAGCACTTCCCACGATGCAGCGTACATAGTTGTCCAATCGGCATATCGTTCTTGCCGCCTCAATCCCAAACGGCCGGCACGTTTTCTCGTCTGATGTTCTTTCCGGCCACCTGTGCCGTAACGGGAACGGTCTTGTGTCAGTGGACGGACAGGTCTTTCATGTCTTCGCACCCGTTGCGGATTGTTTCGCTTCGACTTTTTCGTGATTGCTTTCTATTGAAGTCGCCATATCGTTTTTCGTTGCAAAGTTAGTATGCAGACGGGCACGACCCGGAGGTCTTGACCAATGGCGTAGCCGCATAAATCTTCCTTTATCAAGCCCGCGGTTTGGGGCTTCGCCTCCAAAATAAAGAGTATTTATGCGCTATCCTTGGACAGCCCTTTACTGCACCTACTTTTTATGCACCGTAAAACTGATTTATTAACTTCAAAAAACAATCATGCAATGAAAAAGTACGAGAAATAATAACAGTATTCGTTTCATTGTCATATTCCGTCAATGTCAATTTATATCAGCTATTTATTCAATTCTCTGCACGTTCCTTCGTGCCGTGTTTTCTACTTATGACGCGTAAAAACACATCAAACCAACAAATAATCAGGCTAATAAGCATTTGCAATGCCGTTTTATTTGTTCGACAACACCATCAACAGCAAGGTACTCTGCTTCGCTTTCGGACTGGTGGCAGAGATAGAGCGCAACCTGATTTCGATGCGTACCAAAGAGGCGCTTGCCCTGCGGAAAGCCGAGGGTGTCGTCCTCGGCAGGAAGAAAGGCAGCTACACGAAGACAAACGTGTTGATAGAAAACCGGAAGATCGTCGTCGGCATGTTAAAACGGGACTGTACGATTGCAGACATCTGCAAGCGGTTCAGCGTCTCGCGGGACACGTTTCTGAAATTCCGCTACCAACACAAAGAAATCGAAAAAGCTATGGAAGAGAAGGAAAAACGACGGAAAGGAAAATTCAAAAACCGAACGGTATGATTTTATGTTGGTTAAAACGTTCGTTAAAAAGTCGGTCGAAAAAAAGAGGAATTATTCGGACACTCCGAAAAAATTTGCTCCACCCAAAGGCTTGAAATGCAAATTCTTGCGTATTTTCTTTGTGGACAAACCTAAAATTTATACCTTTGTGGCTGAAAACGAACGAATATCCCTCTTTAGTCGTGTAGAGGTTGATTCCTTTTTCCAGGCATTTGCCCATGATGGCCATAATGTTCATTAGCGTGCGGCTTAGGCGCGAAATTTCCGTGACAATCAGCGTGTCGCCATGCTTCATGCGCCGTATCAGTCCCCCTAATTTGCGGTCGCACCCGTTTTTCTTGCCGCTGGCGACTTCCATTACCCATTGGTTGACGGAAAGATTTCTACTGTCAGCAAAACGCTGGATCTCGTCTTGTTGGTTAGCCGAATTCTGTTTACCCGTGCTGACCCTTAAATAACCTATTATCATAGTCCTTAATTATTTTACGGGAGCGACATTGCTCCCGTTCATATAAATAAGGTATAATGAGAGGAAATGAAAGTATTTGGTGTATAATTGTAGGCGTAACATCTTATTTTACACCTGTTTTAATGTCTTTCTGCTATCCCTTTCTCCTTATCTTTCCGTCAGTATTCCCTCGCCGGTTGGATTTTCCCATGCAAAAGTACAGCGTCATTCCGGTCGTCAAGTACCGCTCCGCTAACCGGCTCGTGGATTGAACGGTAGCCTTCCCAAATCGAAGATGACCTTTCGGCCCCCTCCTTGCTACGTCCGTCGGGTTGGGTATTCCATGAAATCCACGGCAGTTTCCTTGCCTTTTTCTCATTTTCCCGCTGTTTGACCTGCATGTAAAATCTCTCCTGGCAAGGAAAGCCGAAAGGCTTCCGAAAGGAGGGAAAAGAAAGAAAATGTTTAACCAACAAAAAATTATTATTATTATGCCAAACTGGTGTTCAACAGCGTATGCCATCGAAGGCGATGCGCAGGAAATCAAAAAAACTCTATGAGTTGATGAAAAATTTGCAGGAACGGAAAGAGTCATCCGTGGAAAACGGCTTCGGTACATCGTGGCTGGGTTGCCTCGTGGATGCCTTGGGTAAAGACTGGAACAAGGTGAGTTGTCGAGGAGATTGGGCAAACCTTGAAATGGACGGAGACACACTGACATTCACGACGGAAACGGCATGGGGACCATGCAACGAGACACTCGACCTCGTATGCGGGAAATTCCCGTCGCTCCGTTACTATTATCAGACGGAAGAGCCGGGCATGGGTATCTATGCAACCAACGACAGCGAGGACAAGTATTTCCCCGACAAACTTCGCGTCGAGGTATATACTGTCGAAAATGAGTATTATAGCGAATACTTTACCAATCGGGAAGCCATGTTCGAGTGGCTGGAAGAAATCTTCGGGCAACCCGTAACCTCCGAAGCGGATGTCGAACGTATCATGGAGCAATGGATGGAAAAGAATGAGCAGGCCTATTGCAGCATGGCCGAGTACGAAGTTGTGGATTAAAATTCAGGACGACATGAAAACCTATCATTGGAAAGAGTACGGTTTCATCGGGACAGTGCTCGACTTCGCCCGACATTTCGGAGTATGCAAAAGCCAGACTTTCGTCAATGCGGTGTGGAGAGTTTCCCGATACGCCTATAACTGCATGAACGCACGAGAATAGGCGGAATATGAAGAGAAGCAGCGGGTAAACCCTGCTTTCCGCTTCTATCTCGACCAAAAGCACACGTATTTCATCAAAATAACGAAAGAAGAGTACGGAGCCATCGACCTACCCGTGGTGCACTCTTAAGTATAGGTACAAATTAAGAAAGCTGCCCCAAAGTTCATTTTGAGACAGCTTTTCAAACAATCAATTATTCTTCAACAGGTGCAGCAGCCTCTTTTTCCTGTTTCAACTTTTGTTCGATCGGGTCTTTATACTGTATCTGGAGCCGCACCAGTTCAGCTTTCAAATCTTCTATAACTTTTTCGTAGCCCGGCTGACCATACAAATTACGCATTTCGGTCGGATCTTCCTTCAAATCATATAATTCCCATTCGTCAATGTCATTGTAGAAATGGATGAGTTTGTAGCGCTCTGTGCGTACACCATAATGACGTTTTACCATGTGTTCTGCCGGAAATTCATAAAAGTGATAATACAGCGACTTACGCCAATCGACAGGCTTCTCACCTTTCAGCAGTGGAACCAGTGATACACCTTGAATATCTTCGGGTATAGGTGCTCCGGCAAGTTCGAGAAAGGTAGGAGCATAGTCGATGTTCTGCACCATTTGAGGTATCTCTCCCTTTGCCTTGAAGTCTTTTGGCAAATGCATGATAAGCGGTGTATGCATAGATTCTTCGTACATGAAACGCTTGTCAAACCAACCATGTTCACCCATATAAAATCCCTGGTCGGAAGTATAGACTACCAGTGTATTGTCAAGCATGTCTTTTTCCTTCAAATAGTCAAGCACACGTCCTACGTTCTCATCAAGCGACTTCACCACCTTGGCATAGTCACGCATATAGCGTTGGTACTTCCACTCGGCAAGCTCCTTCCCTTGTGAGTTTCTCTTGTAAAAATCATCAATCAACGGCTGATAGAAGTCATCGTAAATCTTGCGGTCTTCAGGATTCAGACGTCCAACGTAACTTTCATATCTTTCCTTCAACGGAGAAGTCTTATCGGCACGGTTCATCTTGTTATCGTAGATAAGATCCATGTCCTTAAAGATACTCATCTGCTGGGCAGCCGCAGCAGGACGTCCTTCATAATCATCATAAAAATTGTCGGGCAACGGGAAGGTTTTGTTTTCATACAGCGCTAAATCTTTCAAGTTAGGCAGCCAATTACGATGAATGGCCTTATGGTGAATAAAAAGACAGAACGGCTTTTCTTTGTCGCGCTGTTTTTCCATCCAGTCGATACTCATGTCTGTTATCAGATTGGTGAGATATCCCTCCTTACGTATGGTGTCATTATCCGTCGTGATAAAATCCGGATTGTAATAATCTCCCTGCTCAGGCACAATCTCCCAGTAGTCAAATCCTGTAGGTAAAGTAACCAAATGCCATTTACCTACGATGGCAGTCTGATAACCAGCTCTTTGTAGGAGTTTCGGCATGGTTTGCTGAGAACCGTCGAACACACAGGTAGTATTATCGGTAAAGCCGTTGGCATGACTGTGCTTGCCGGTAAGCATACAAGCACGGCTCGGCCCACTCAAAGAGTTGGCAACGAAACTGTTTGTAAAAATAACGCCATCGTTGACGATACGATCCAGATTGGGAGTTTCCACAAAATGACTCCCATAACAACTCATCATCTGCGCCGTATGGTCATCGGTCATGATATACACGATATTATATTGATTGGAAGCTTTTTTTCACTACCGTACGAAGCCAGTGAAGCCAAAGCTGCCATTCCCGTCAATGGGTAAATAAATAAAGCTGTTTTCATAAAACGAAATAAATAAAGGTTTATACAACTTATCACAAAAATATCAGTCTGGGATACCGAAAGCTATCAAGCAAAAAAGTCCGAGGAACATAGTGAATAACTTTCCCCGGGCTTTTCCTTCTATACAAGTTCTAATTCAAGAGCAAATCTTAGTATTCCCTTGGGTTGTTTCAAATCCCTATCTGCATTTTCCCCTCTCTTGTATCGGAAAATACATAGGGATTAAAAAATTACCAGTTCGGATTCTGTTCCCACAAACCACCAGTCAAACTTCCTACCATTTCCTGACGGATAGGCAACAGGTAATCGCGCTCTACATTAAACTGCCAGCCGTTCGGATAGTTGGTATTGTTGAACGATACGATATATCCATCCTTCAACCATATATTTGAACCTACGGTCATGATGCCATCAAAATGTTCACCCAGCGTACTGCCTGTGTACAAAGCACCTGTCGGAGTCTTTCCGACAATCAGCTCATCGGCAGCGGCCCAGCGCAGGATATCTGTTAAACGGCAATTTTCGAGTGCCTTCTCCATACGGCGTTCACGACGTACAGCCTGAACATACTTGTCCAGATTATGGAATGGATAATCAGCATCGGTATTATATTCACGGTCAAAATCCACACCTGGCATATTTACACGGTCGCGCAACGGCTTCAAAGCACTCTGTATTTCGCCGGCATTGTTAGCACCGTCAAGTTCTGCCAATGCTTCCGCATAATTCAACAGGATGTCTGCATAGCGAACCTGAATAGCTGGAGCCTGACTACGATTAGCAGTCGTATAGGCAGCTGAATTCAATGTATTAAACTCCTCATATTTCAGTGCAGAATAACCGGTAGTATTCTGATGATAGTTGGTTGCATCCAATGGAGGCCATGCATACAATGTACCATCGCTACGAATCTGCTGTCCCGGCATGAAAACAGTCTGTGACAAACGCGGGTCACGGAGTTCAGGACTCAATTCAGCTCCATATGTACGTTTTGCTTCTTCTTTTGCTGTACCAGTAAACGGTTTGCCCTCTTTTGTTAGGTAGTCGTCTACCAGTGAAGCGGAAACACCAATCTGTCCACCTCCCTGACAAGCATAGTATGTTACATTATGACCAATTCCAGCGGAAGCATTATATTCCTTCCACCACAATACCTCTTGATTATCACTCAAGTCGGTATCAATAAACATGTCACGATAGTCAGTCAGTGGACTGTCTGTTATATGAATACCCCATACATTACGACCAATCACCTCCTTGGCAGCTACTGCAGCCTGCTCCAACCACTCCTTGATTTTCGCGTCTGCATTAGTCAGCGTCTTGTCATAGAACGGATCGTTCTTCGCACGATGATATTTCTCCCATGTAGCGGCAAACAAAGCCACTTCGCTCTTCAGCGCACGAGCTACGTCACGGTGAACACGGCGTGTAGCATTATTGCCTTGTTCTTTCAAGTATGTAATGGCATCTTTGAGGTCATTCAAAATGTAATCTACAATTTCCGTACGGGTATTACGCGGACGCTTCATCAGCTCCGCATCCGGATCAAGCTGTTCATCTACCCATGTCACACCACCGTAGTTTACGAGCAAATGATAATAATAAGCAGCACGGAAATAATAAGCCTCGCCCAGACACTGTTCATAGTCAGTTCCTTTATCCTCACAGTTTGTGATATTCTGAAGCAGAAAATTTACATTCCGTATCGCCTTGTAATCATCCAGTTCGGCAGCATTGCTAAGCGAAGTTTCACCTGCCAGACGAGTATCAATCGCATTAGGATACAAGTTGTCACTATTTGCATCGCCGAAAGCAATGCCGTTGGTGCTACTGCTGGATTGAGTTTTGATGGCTGAATTATTGACAGTTCCTCCACCCATCACAGGCACACTGCCTTGATAAAACATATTCAGGTACATGTTGATTTCACTGACTGTAGTGAAAGCACCTACCGTAGACATCTCTCCCTGAGGTTCCTGGTTCATATCGAAACAAGAAGTCATTCCCAAGCATAAAACTGAAGCAATCAGTAAATGTATCTTTTTCATAATCGTTTCCCTGTTTTTACATATTTAAAATAACACCGACAGAGAATACTCTCGTCATCGGATAGTTCTTACCAGCCTGCTCAAGTGCATTACCATAACTGTTCTGAGTAAACAGACCTTCCGGATCGAATATGTTGCTCAGTTTAGTAAAAGTCAGCAAGTTCTCACCAGAGAAGAATACTTGTGCTTTAGTGAGATGAATTTTTTCAATCCATGCTTTCGGCAAATCATAACTGATAGTCATATTCTTTAAACGGCAATAAGCAGCACTTTGCATGTAACGGTCAGATTTCTGGGAAGTCTTTGCACGAAATTTTCCTACAGCCTGATTGCCGGCAGTATACGGATTCGGATAGTAAGCGTTCGGATTTTCCGGTGTCCAATAATCGAGGTGTTCTTTGAAAACAGTAACTTGCGTATATGCACCCGATCCCCAAAAAATAAGAAGTATTCATAGCAGGACACCAGTCGCGTTTACCCACGCCTTGAAACATTAAACTCAGTGAAAGGCCTTTCCATGAAATAGATCCATCGATGGTATACTGATAACGCGGTGTAGTATTGCCAATGACAGTCATATCACCCATATCACCAATTGTATTAGTACCGTTATCAATTTTGTTATTGCCATCCAGATTTATATACTTCACGTCACCCGGCATCCACTTCTGTCCACTGAGATAAGACAAATCGTATGAAGCGTTATACTCATCGGCTTCTTCTTGTGTCTGAATCAAACCAGAAGCGCGGTATCCCCAGATTTCACCCACTTTCTTTCCTTTATACCAATTTGTTTGCCGGATCGGAACCGTCCCCTTCGTAAGCTGTAACTTCGGAGGTTGCATCAGAAAGAGAACCACCGATAGAGTAATCAATATCCTTACCAATCTTTCCTCTCCACTGCAAGGTAAGTTCCCATCCACGATTACGCATTTCGGCATTATTGGTTTCAGGAGCTACTGCACCAAAAAAAGTCTGCCAGTGCTACCGAAGGACCTAACATATCTCGTGTATCACGTTGGAATACATCGAATGGTCCTGTCAAAGCATTACCAAAGAATCCGAAGTCAATACCGATATTCTTATGCTCAACCTTTTCCCATGTTGTATTGGAATCAACCACCGAACCCGGTTTGAAATATCTCTCTCTTCCATTTTGGAAATACCAATTTCCTAATGAAACGGGGTCCATGGTAGAAGCAAATGTATAGTAAGCAGCTCCAGTCTGGTTACCCAACAACCCCCAAGACACTCGCAATTTCAAGTTGGAAAGTACCTTTTGTGTCTTTTCCATGAACGACTCACGCATAATGTTCCATCCCAAAGAGACTGATGGGAAAAACCCCAACGGTTACCTTTGGCAAAACGTGAAGAACCGTCATAACGCCCGTTTAGTTCCACCAGATAGCGCCCCATAAAGTCGTAATTGATACATCCGAAGTATCCGCGGGTAGCCCATGCATAGCGCGTATCGCGTACGGTACGGTCACCACTAGCCATTTCAAGGCTCGGGTTACTGGTGGAAAGGATGTCCGTTACAGAATCGTACAAGTATTTGTATTTGTAATATTCTTCCTGATAACCCAACATCGCCGTAAAATTATGTTTGTCGGCAAGAGAAAATGAATAGTTGGTATACAGATTGACAGACTGATACTGATTATTCATATCATAGCGGGTATATGAATTGCTTGCCCCGTCTGTGATTTCTTCACGTGTACCAATATCGTATGAATCCCCCCCCCGAAGCATTCGGAATTTGCGGGAGTACCTTCAATGCCTAATAATCACTTGTATTATAACGATAAGTATAATCAAAGAAGATATGCCAGTTTTTCAACGGCTCCAGTTCCAGGCCGCCTGTCATGGTCAGGTTATTGTTTTCAGTATCAGTCTTAGTACCACTCTGTAAGTATGGAATCATTGACAGTTCTGTAAGGTTACCATTCGGATCGACCACACTTACCGTAGGACGGAAACGTGCCAATGAGTGATAGAAACCTTCACTTAAAGCACCTGTACCAAACGGAGTTTCATTGTCTGAATTCATATACTTGGTATTCACTTTCAGTTTCAACCAGTCGGTAACTTTCGAAGTAATATTGCTGCTGAAATTGAAACGTTTGTAACCGATGTCAGCATAACGCAACAAACCGTCTTCCTTGTACATACCACCTGAAATGTAATATTGTGCTTTTTCACCGCCGCCGCTTATACTAACATTGTGATTCTGCTTGAAAGCAACATCCTTGTAATGAAGATCGAAGTAGTCTGTATTACCCAATCCTTTGGCACTGTTCTCAAATGCTCCTACCATCGATTGTCCGGGAGTCAGTTCTGCCCACGGATCAAGTCCGGTAGGGTTATTGATATACTGCTGCAATTGCCCCAGCTTCTCTTCACCATACTGTTCTATTACACCTGCATTTTTACAAGCTCTGTTGAAATAAGTGGCAAACTCATATGCATTGGCCATATCCGGCAGTGACATCGGAGAAGTCCATCCCAATGTAGCCTGATAGCTAACACGGGCTTTACCTTCCTTACCTTTCTTAGTAGTGACCAAAATCACACCATAAGCCGCGCGCGCCATAAATAGAGGACGCTGCAGCATCTTTCAATACGGAGATATTTTCAATATCATTCGGATTGACATCTGCAAGATCCATTTCTACTCCATCGACCAACACATAAGGAGCAGCATTACCCGAAAGATTGCCTTGACCACGTAACTGCAAAGAAGAAGTCGCTCCCGGACGACCGGCATTGCTATTGTCAATGTACAATCCCGGAACCATGCCTTGCAAACTTTGGGTAGCATTTGCCAGCGGACGCTGTTCCAGTATTTCACCATCTACAGTAGCAACAGAACCAGTCAAATTGACTTTTTTCTGCACACCATAACCCACTACTACAACTTCGTCCAAAATCTGAGTGTCTTCTTTCAATGTAATATTAAGGATTTTGCCCGGAATAACCTGTACATCCTGGGTTTGATATCCCATATACGAAATCACAATTATGGCATTTTTTGCCACATTCAGCGTAAAGTTACCATCAAGATCGGTAATGACACCATTAGTCGAATTACCTTTCTCGACAACCGATGCACCAATAACAGGAATACCAGTAGCATCATACACGACACCTTTTGCTTCCACGCTTTGCTGGAGAGCATTCATTATACCACTCTCTACCACCATTCCTTTGGCATTCACTATATGTGAATATCCCAAGCAAGCAGCAACACTTAAGAGTGATATTCGCTTAATAAAGCTCCTACAAAAAAAAGAACCAATTCATAAAAAATTACAATTATTAATACCAGATTTAATACTTTATACAAAGTTAAAAAATGGGATGAATAGAAATTGTTATTTTTGTAAAATAAATTATTAAATAAGTTTTGCAACGAAAAAGAACTCAGTAAAAGTATGGGCAATTTACCTTTTAGCCGTAGGAAATCTGATGGCATGTGGAACACAAGAAACCCAGACAGGAAGTCTGAATGTCATCCCATTGCCACAGGAAGTTACAGAAAACCCATCAGCAGCACCTTTTGTAGTTAAACCTTCTCAACAATATGTTATGAAGAAGGCAATGAAAAACTAGCAAGTACAGCCCGCCTTCTGACCGATTATATCAAGGAGGTGACAGGAACGGAAGTCAAGACAGGAACTAAGGCTGGAAAGAACTGCATCATTCTAAAAGTCGATCCATCTATCACGCACAAAGAAGGCTATAAACTGAACATCACAGCCGATGCCATTACCCTGACAGGTGCTACAGAAGCAGGTGTCTTCTATGGTTGCCAAACTATACACAAGGCACTTCCCATCACGGAAGGCAAATCACTGGCTTCACTGCCTGCCGGCGAAGTGGAAGACTTTCCACTGTATAATTACCGTGGCTTTATGATAGATGTTGGTCGCCATTTTTTCCCGAAAGAATATCTGAAGAAACTAATTGATGTCATGGCATTGCACAATATCAATTATTTTCACTGGCATCTGACTGAAGACCAAGGCTGGCGTATTGAAATCAAAAAATACCCCAAACTGACTGAAGTTGGCTCTTACCGTAAGGAAACAATTACTGCACCGGGGTCTGGAAAATTCGATGGTACACCGGTTAGCGGTTACTACACACAGGAAGATGCCAAAGAAATTGTAGCATACGCAGCAGAACGCTTCATTACAGTCATTCCGGAAATAGACATGCCGGGACACATGTTGGCAGCACTAGCTTCTTATCCGGAACTGGGATGTACAGGCGGTCCGTATGAAACGGCTACAAAATTTGGTGTTTTCAAGGAAGTGCTTTGCAGAGGAAACCCTCAAACACTGCAATTTGCCAAGGACGTGGTAAACGAACTGATGGATATATTCCCGAATGCACCTTATATCCACATCGGAGGAGACGAATGCCCGAAAGCGGAATGGAAGAAATGTCCGAAATGCTAGGCTAAGATTAAGGAACTGGGACTGCGCGATACGAAAGAACACAGCAAGGAAAACCAGCTTCAAGTATACTTCATGGATGAAGTAGAAAAAGAAATAGCTAAACGAGGAAAGAAAATGCTGGCATGGGACGAAATCCTGGAAGGCAATCCTAATCCGGAAACCACAACTGTCATGGCATGGACAGGTGTAAAAGCCTCTATTAAGGCTGCACAACTGGGGCATCCCACTATCGTATGCCCTATTAGCCACCTGTATTTCAGCAATCCAGGTTATAACCGTCTGAAAGGAATAAGCAGCATAGAACGTGTATATAGTTTCGAACCTGCGTCCGAAAAGCTGACTCCTGAAGAAAAAAGAATATCATCGGAGTACAAGGATGCATCTGGACAGAATGGACAAAAGACAGCATGAAGATGGAATGGCAGATGATGCCACGCATTGCTGCTCTGAGTGAACTGCAATGGAGCAATCCGGCCAAGAAGGATTTGAACGGATTCTTGAAACGCCTCCGCCATCAGCTTGATTTATACGAATTGTACAGCTGCTACTATAAAGAGGATATAGAGGACGTGACAATAAGTGCTGAACCTAAAGGACAAGACGGCACTGCAATCATCAAACTAAGTACGTTCGACAACGCACCGGTTTACTATACATTGGATGGTTCTGAAGCAACAGCAGGATCACTACAATATACAGAACCATTCACAATAAACCAGACAACTACTATCAAGGCTCGGGCCATCCGCAATGACCGTGAAAGCAATATGACCGAGGAAACTTTAACATACAATTTAGCTACTATGCATCCTATTACCCTGAATTGTGAACCTGACGAAAAGTTCACTTACAAGGGAGCAAACTTATTGGTAGACGGCCTACAGGGTGACGACAACTACCGTTCGGGACGCTATATCGGTATTTATGGACAGGACTTCGATGCAACTATCGACTTACAGGAAACGAAAGAAATATCTTCGGTTTCACTCGGTACATATCTCGTACCGGGCGACTATATCTTTGGCCTGACCGGACTGGAAGTTTACAGCTCCGAAGATGGGAAGACTTACAGCAAAATAGCCTCGAAAACCATACCGGTGCCAGAAAAAGACAGCAAGAACAATGTACTGAAGCGTGACACAGTAAATTTCGACAAGACCAAAGTACGCTATGTACATATTATCGGAAGAAATACTCCAGTACTGCCGAAGTGGCATTCAGGTGCAGGCAAACAAACTTATCTGTTCCTCGATGAAATTGCTATCAACTAAACCGAGCAAACAGTCACTGAAATAAGCCATCAACAATATCATCACATAAAAGAGCCATACGATATGGCTCTTTTTATGGTATATCAGAATTTAAACATTGAACCACTGCTAAACTAAAGACTTGGTGTCTTCGGAAATATCACGTTCTCCTCTCTTTTCCTATTTCTTCCTAACGTTTCTTTTTAGAACACAAGATCGGTCATCCACAAGAGAACGGTTCACAGATTTGACTTTCCCACACACCATGGACAGAACCTTGATGTTATAAGTGGCATTCAAATCCTTGTCGTAGCGAGCTACATTCGGGACAACTCCACCTCGCTCACTTAACTTCAATACTTTATATACAAAGCCGCATTTGCCGCAGGCCTTGGAACTTGAGACAAAATAGTCTATCTTTATGGAATTTACCCATCGACACTCGTACTCCAATAACGTAAGGAACATCCCGAAATACACATCCCCCCACTGCTTACTTTCAATGATGGGTTACGTTAATCACTCATAAAAAAATAATCACCAGACAATTGCTCACAAGCACAAATAGAACAGAAAGCCAACTACCCCAAAATAGATAGCTTTTTCAAAAAAGTATCCCCAAATTTACAACAATAGAAAATGTAGATTTAATACACAAAAAGTGTAGAAAGTGTAGAATTAAATCCACACTAATACTATAGGCTATTTGTAAAATAAATGTTAACAATACGAGCCATTTTAGACTACTAATAAAAAGCAGGAAAAAATGTGTTAATGAGTTATTAAATTTCAACTATTAGTTCCCATTCGGCATTTTATTGCTTTTAATTTTCTAAATTTAGTTTTTGTTTCACTTAAAATAAAATGTTTATGAAAAAGTTATTTATTGCAGTAGCATTAGTTATGGGATTGGGTACATCAGTTGCATTTGCCAATGAGATGACAGCAGGAATTGAAACAGTAGCTATGGTAAATGAATATAAACCTATTGAAGCCGCCAAACTTCCGCAGGCAGTTCAAGATGCTATCAAAAAGAATTATGCGGAATCTACTATCAAGGAAGCTTCTGTTGATGAAGCTGCTAAAACTTACAAGGTTATCCTTACCGGTAAAGATGGAAAAGATACAACCGTTGTATTCAACGAAAAGGGTGAGATTCAAAAATAATTTAGTTGTTTTAGGAAAGATTAGGAGATGTGTTTAAAACACATCTCCTTTTTGTATTTAAAGGCTTTTTATGCGACTATTTTTTCACGAATTTGATAATAGCCTACTATATTTTCTCGCACATTGAGTCTGATAAGGATAAAATC
>JAJPZM010000293.1 GCA_021204335.1 Parabacteroides sp.
CTATTAAAACGAGACTGCAGTTCCTCCGGTTTCAGCTTCCTACCATCGACAGCCTCCACCAGTTCGACATCCATAAAAGGATATTTTGCAGTTTTAGCCAATACGGATTCTCTGCGATCAACCGACTCTTTCAGGTTGATTATGTATGTTTTTATTTTCATACTCGATTCATTGATATCCATAATAATTTTTACCATATCCGTAGCCGTAATACCCGTAACCATAACCATAACCGGCATGTTTGTAACGGGCATCATTCAGTAAAACGGAGAGATGCGGTAACCTCCCTTCCGTATACAGATTTTCTATATCCGGCAACCGCCGGCGGTCCATCAAACCTTCACGTATCACATAAATACACAGATCAGTTACGCGGCTGATAATCGGAGCATCAGCTACCATTCCGCAAGGTACCGTATCGATAACGATATATTCATACCGTTCCTTCAATTGCCCGATCAAATCATCCAAAGCCTGTCCCAACAGCAACTCGGCTGGATTGGGCGGAATAGGACCGGAAGTAATGACTTCCAATTCTTCGAATCCTGGATAGGGATGTATCAATTGTGCCAGATCGGTTATCTTACCCGACAGATAATGGGTCAACCCTGGCAGTACTCTCTCATCTTTGCCTTTCTTCGATCCTTTTCGAAGATCCATCTCCAGCAAAACAGTCCGTTTCCCGGTCAATGCCAGAGAGGCGGCCAGATTTAATGAAACAAACGTTTTTCCGGAAGCAGGATTGGAGGAGGTAACCATCAAGACTAGGGATTTTTTTCTGCTTATCTAACATGAAATCCATATTAGTCCTCACAATACGGAACGCTTCCGACACCCCATCCCTTTTCTTTCTGCCGATCACCAGATCTTCTTTCTTCCGGTTATGTGGTATTTCTCCCAAAAAAGGAATACTCAAACCATCTTCTACATCTTTCCGTCCCCTGACAGTTACATCCAATATCGGTTGCAAATAGAAGAATAATCCTGGTATAAACAAACCGGCAATCAACGCTCCCAGTAAAATAACCAGCGAGTTTGCTCCAGCTGTCCCTGCCCCATACGCTGAATCGACTATATGGAGATTACTTTCTGATGTAGCCGATGTCAAAGCATTTTCTTCCCGCTTGTTCAATAAATAGAGAAACAGTTCTTCCTTGATTTTCTGCTACCGTTCTACCGAAAGCACATACCGCTGTTGGGTCGGTATATTGCTGATCCTGCCAGAATATTTTAATACAATTCTCATAGTTCAAATGATTCATTCCGAAACAACTGTAAAACAAATAGTCTGGTTCTTTATCATCTATTATGAAATCAAATTCCGACAGTAAATATCCTAAATAGTATTTATAATCAAAATCATTCCAAAAATCAGTAAAATAACAACGTATTTTCTTTTTCATGACTTATTCATATAACAGTCTCAAATTCTCGCGTGCCTGCCTCGGATTCTGAGGTAGCGACTTACGAAAATAGGATGTGGCCGTTTCTTTATCTCCATCCATTAGCGACAATACGCCCAGATTATTATACGCACGAGGATCGTTGTCGACCTGCCGGAAGAAATAACGGGCAGACTCCTTGTCACCCAACGCTAGTGAAGCGGCAGCAGCATTCAACTGGACAACTGCACAGGCAGGATAGGTATAGGCCGCAATCTCGTAAACTTCACGATACTGCTCGGTTCCCGGACGGTAGAGAGAGGCAACACGTATGAAATCGGGCAAAGATACTTTATCCGGTTGGGTGTACACCTGCTCGATCAATTGGGGATCGGTTGCAGTAAGCAACGGCAATTCCGTCTCGACAGCCAGTTCCATACGGCGCAGATGTCTGAAGAAACTTTTTTCGATATCTTTATAGACGACGCCGTTATCCATCGCTTTGATCTGTTTGCGACGGCTGTCAGGATCATCGGTCAACTGTAAGATAGCCAGCACACGACTTCCGTATTTTTTATCGGAAGCAGAAACCAGGCGTTGCAATCCTTCCCAATCTTCCCCTACCCAATCGACGGACAGTTTACAATTATCCGGCAGTTTGATTTGTTTCTGCAAATAGTTTTTAAATTCGATGGCACGATTACCAGCCAGACGTTCGCTCTCTTTCGTGTTTCCGTCGGGAGAAGCATAACCGGTGATACGGATCATTTTAATTTCCCCGCCAGCCAAAAGCAACAGTGCATTCAACCGTTCTTTCAGTTTCGCCAACTCAGCCCGATTGTTTCCGTATTTCGGATCAACCCGGGTAGCACCCGCCGGAAAGTCGATATAGGCAGACATCTTTTCTTCCACAACTTCCGGAGCCAACTCACCATCAGGTGCGATGTAACTGATCATCTGCCTGTATACAGATTGAGCATCTATCTGCATCTGAGGTACCAGAATACTTTTTGTCAGTCGATCGACCGGTGTATTCACTTTATTTTCCTGTACGGAAGCATCTCCAACGCTACGCGCCATCGCATAAACATCTTTCGCCACAACTTGTTCCTGAGTATGACAAGCCGATAAAACCGCCAGCATGCTAATGCCGGCTAATCCTTCCAAAATTCTTTTTCGCATGATTTATTTTGATTGTTTCGTAAGTTTCTTCAATATCTTAATAT